>CAYLZN010000100.1:5245-16626 GCA_964387935.1 uncultured Vicinamibacteraceae bacterium
GCGGGGCGGGGGGGGGGTGGGTTCGTGCGGTACCCGGGGCCCTCGGGGGGGGGGTTTTCTTTTTGGATTTTTGTCCCCGGGGGGGGGTGTCAATTTTCCCCTTTGCCCACCCCCGACCCCCGCCTTTCCCCCCTCCGGGCACAGTCGTTGCAGTTCGCCACCCCGGACGCCCCCCCAGTCGAGCCATGCCGACTCCGTCCGTCACAGCCGGGGCCCCCACACCGCCCGCTCCTCCGGATGCCCGTATCTGGAACCGGCTCGGGGTCCGTCTGGCACTGGCCATCGCCCTCGTCACCCTTGCCGCCACCGCCGCGCTCCTGCTGTTGATGCTCCGCACCCAGGAGAACCACCTGATCGGCCTCGTCGTCCAGCAGACGGATCTCGTCAGCGACACGATCCGCAGCACGACGTACGACGACATGCTCCAGGACCGGCGCGACGCGGTCTACCGGATGATCGAAGCGATCGGGCAGCAGCCGCACGTCGAACGCGTCCGCATCTTCAACAAGGAGGGTCGGATCACCTACTCGACCGAGGCGGCAGAAACCGGCACCTTCGTGGACAAGCGCGCCGAGTCCTGCTACGCGTGCCACGCCGCCAATCAGCCCATCGTGCGGCCCAACCTGACCTCACGCGTACGGACCTTCGAGCGCGGCGGGACTCGCGTGCTCGGCATGGTCGCGCCCATCTACAACGACCAGCGCTGCTCGTCGGCCGACTGCCACGTCCACCCCGAGTCGCAGCGCGTGCTCGGCGTGGTCGACTTCTCCGTCTCGCTCGCCCCCGTCGAGGCGGACATGCGCGATCTGCGCCGCAAGACCATCCTCATCGGGAGCCTCGTGTTCCTGCTCGCCTCCGGGCTGATCGCGTTCGTCGTGCGCCGATGGGTCGTGCGGCCCGTGCACCAGCTGAAGAAGGCCACGCGACGGCTGGCAACCGGGGACCTGTCGTACCAGGTGCCGGTGCGCAGCACGGGCGAACTTGCCGAACTCGAGCGGTCCTTCAACGACATGGCCCAGACCCTGGCGGGCACGCGCGCCGAACGACTGCGCCTGCTCGAATCGCTCGAGCAGCAGGTCGAGGAGCGCACCGCCGAGCTCAAGCGCGCGCAGCAGCAGTTGATCCGTTCCGAGAAGCTCTCGTCGCTCGGCCGGCTCGCCGCGTCGATCGCCCACGAGATCAACAATCCCCTGGCGGGCATCCTCACCTACGCGCGCCTGCTGATCCGGACGCTCGACGATCCCAAGGCGGAAGACCCGGCGAAGGTCTCGGCGGTGAAGAACCTCAAGCTGGTGCAGCGCGAAACGGAGCGCTGCACCGCCATCGTCCGGAACCTGCTGGATTTCGCGCGCGAGCGCCCCCTGGATCTGAAGGACGTGTCGGTCAACCAGGTCATCCAGGAAGCGCTCGTCCTGGTGGGCAACCAGGCGCGACTCGCCAACATCGAACTGGTGAAGGACCTCCCCGACGTTCCGCCGGTCCACGGGGACTTCGGACAGCTGCGCCAGGCGCTGATCAACCTGCTCATCAACGCCTGCGATGCCATGCCGACCGGTGGCCGTCTCGAGATTGCGACCCGTCACCTCGCGTCCGGCCAGGTGGAGGTGGAGGTCACGGACTCCGGGTGCGGCATCCCGAAGGAACACCTGGCCAAGGTGCTCGACCCCTTCTTCACGACCAAGGACAAGGGCACGGGGCTCGGGTTGTCGGTCGTCTACGGCATCGTCGAGCGCCACGGCGGCACGATCGACATCGCGAGCGAAGTGGGCACCGGCACCACCGTGTCAATCCGCCTGCCGGCGTCTGGGGCTTCGGGCGAGGCGCCCGCCGTCGCCGCCGGAAAGGCCCACGGATCGCGGTCGGTGGCATGAGTCATGAGCGCCATCTTCCTGTGGTGGATCGGGGCCAGCCCGTCCCCGGATCGCACGCTCGAAGACGTGCGCGCTCATGTGCAGCGCGTGTACGGGCTGCCCGCCGTGCTCTGGCCTGGCGTCGAGCGCCCCAACGACACGTTCGATCCGCGGCGCGGCCAGCATGCGTCGGGCCGGGTGCTCGAGTGGCTGCTGCGGCACAGGCCGGCCGGCGCCGTGCGCACCCTCGGCCTGACCGACGTGGATCTGTTCATCCCGATCCTGACCTTCGTGTACGGCGAGGCCCAGTTGAACGGGCCCGTCGCGGTGGTCTCGACGGCGCGCCTCGGGGGCGTGCCGGGCGCCGCGGGCGCGCGGCTGCTCGGGGCCAGGCTCGCGAAAGAGGCCGTGCACGAGCTCGGGCACACCTTCGGGCTGCTCCACTGCGACGCGCTGCGATGCGCGATGAAGCGATCGGTGAACGTGGCCGCCATCGATTCAAAGGCGACAACCCTCTGCGGCGACTGCCGCACCCTGCTGCTCGAGCGCTCGCTCGAGCAGGAGAACGACCATGAGCAAGGACCGCACGCGCATCCTGATCGTCGATGACGAGGAGATCGTCCGCGAGTCGCTGTCGGAGTGGCTGGCGAAGGACGGGTACACCGTGGCCACGGCCGAGGATGGCCCGACCGCGATCGCACGCCTCAACCGCGAGCGCTGGTCGATCCTCCTGGTGGACATGAAGATGCCGGAGATGGACGGCCTGCAGGTCCTCGAGGAGGCGAAGAAGCTGCAGCCCGAGGTGGTGGCGATCATCATGACGGCCTACGCCACCGTGGACACGGCCGTCTCCGCCATCAAGCTTGGCGCCTACGACTACATCGTCAAGCCGTTCGACCCCGAGGAACTGAGCCTGATGGTGGACAAGATCGTCGGGCAGCAGGCGCTGGTGCGCGAGAACGCCGTCCTGCGGAAGGTGCTCAAGCGCGAGTACCGCTTCCGCGACCTCGCGAGCAAGAACCCGCACATGCAGTCCATCTTCGAGCTGGCGCGCACGGCCGCACGCAGCCACTCGACGATCCTCATCCTCGGAGAGAGCGGCACCGGCAAGGAGGTCCTGGCGCGGGCCATCCACGACGAGAGCGACCGGCGCATCGGCCCCTTCGTGGCCGTGTCCTGTGCGGCCCTGACCGAGACGCTGCTCGAGTCGGAGCTGTTCGGGCACGAGCGAGGCGCGTTCACGGGCGCGGTTGCGCGGCAACGCGGCAAGTTCGAGGCGGCCAACGGGGGCACGCTGTTCCTCGACGAGATCGGCGACATCGGCGCCAAGCTGCAGCTCGACCTCCTGCGCGTCCTCGAGGAGCGGCGGGTCACGCGGGTCGGCGGGCTCGACTCGCTGCCCGTGGACGTACGGATCATCGCGGCGACGAACCGGGACCTGAAGAAGGCGGTGGCCGACGGGCAGTTCCGCGAGGACCTCTTCTACCGGCTGAACGTGATCCCCATCGCGCTGCCGCCGCTGCGCGAGCGCCGGGAGGACATCCCGCTGCTGGTGGACATCCTGCTCGAGCAACTCGCCATCGAGGCCAACCGCCACATCGAGGGCCTGTCCCACGACGCGCTGAAGCGTCTGATGACCCACGACTGGCCCGGCAACATCCGCGAGCTGCGCAACGTGCTCGAGCGCGCCGTGGTCGTGGCCGGCGGTACCCTCATCCAGGCAGGCGATCTGGGCCTCGCCGAGTCCGCCGGCGGAAGCACCCATGGGGATGACCTCTGCTCGCTCGAGGACCTGGAGCGGCGTCACGTGGCCCACGTGCTCGAACGCACCGGGGGCAACATCACCCAGGCGGCGCGGATCCTGGACATCGACCGCGTCACGCTCTACAACAAGATCCGCAAGTACCACCTGCGGGAGCCTGAGAACGTGGACCGCTAGCCCTGATCGGACAGACCGGCGGGCGGCGATCGGCTGGCGACCAGCGGCCTGACGGGCTGAACGGTTGTTTCCGTCGCGAACCGTCACCTCACTGGAAGTGAGAGTACGGATCGACGGGTTTTCGAAGACTTGCGCCGTGCTGGCCGGGCGCCGTGCGCCGCTGGCCGCAGGCCGCACGCCGATTGTCGGATTGAGACAACATGGAATGACCGGCTCGCCATCGTAACGTTGTAGTGCTTCGCAGCACTCAACACGGTGGTCGAAGCCACCAACTCGCGGGTTAGCGCCGGAAAGCGCCAGAGCCGCATCGAAAGGAGTCGGTCATGAAGAACGTTACCACGTATGTGGGCATCGACGCGCACAAGAAGGACCTGTTTGTCGCGATGTTGATTGGCCATCAGAAGACGCCCGTGACGTGGCAGGTGGCGCATGAACCGAACGCGGTGCGCTGGTTGGTCCGCAAGCTTGAGCGCGAGGCGCCTGGGCCGGTACAAGTCTTCTATGAAGCGGGGCCGTGTGGCTACGCCTTGCAGCGGCAGGTGACGACGGCGCGCGTGAGCTGCGACGTCGTGGCGCCGGCCTTGATCCCGCGGAAACCGGGTGACCGGGTCAAGACGAATCGCCGCGATTCGTGCAAGCTGGCTTAGCTCGGACGGGCGGGGTTGCTGACGACCGTTCGACCGCCGACGCCGGACGAGGAGGCCGTTCGGGACTTGTGCCGGGCGCGTGATGATGCGCGGGAAGATCTGCAGCGGTGTCGCCACCGGTTGGGCAAGCTGCTGCGGCGGCGCGGGCTGCATTACCCCGGGCGCAACTGGACCCGCGGGCATCGGCAATGGATTGACAGCCTGGAGTGGACGCACGCGGCCGAGCAGGCGGTCGTGGACGACTATCTGTTGGCCATCGATCACACTGAGGCGCGGCAGGGTGGATTGGACGCGCGGCTGGCCGAGATCGCCGAGCGGGAGCCCTACCAGACGCCGGTCGGCTGGTTGCGGTGCTTCCGGGGCATCGATACGTTGTCCGCGATGCTGATTCTGGCCGAGTTGCATGATTTTCGCCGGTTTGCCTCGGCCCGCGCGTTGATGGCCTCTCTGGGGCTGGTGCCTGGCGAGGCCTCGAGCGGGGAGAAGCATCGGCGCGGTCGCATCACGCGCACGGGGAACTCATTGGTGCGACGGGTGCTCGTTGAAACGGCGTGGCATTATCAGCACCGGCCGGTGATCGGGATCACGCTCGCCCGCCGTCGCAGAGAACAGCCGGGCCGTGTGATTGCGATTGCGGACAAGGCGCAGCAACGGCTGTGTCGACGGTTCCGAAAGCTGGCGGCAGAACATAAGCCGTCGCCAAAGATTGCGGTGGCTATCGCGCGCGAGCTCGCGGGATTTCTGTGGGCGGCCCTGCAACCGGCCCCATCGACCGTGGAGTAGGGACGAGAAGGCCTGAGCGCTAGAACGCAGGATCGGAACGCGGTTCGGCGACGGACCGCGAAGACGGCGGACGATCAGAGGCACGATTGCGAGGATCGGCGGGCTAACAATGCGACACGGACATCTGTCCCAACTCGCGAATTGAGACTGCACGTCCTCCCGACGAAGCACTGTCATGCGTGCTCTGCCTTGGACGACCAAGGTAACCACCGAATATCAGAGTGACTCGTCGTCGAAGCGCCCTCGGCCGTCCGTCGTCTTCGCGGCCCGCTCGCTCGCGGGAACGAGAAACCACGCGGCGGGTGCCGCATCCAGGGCTTCGCGCCCCACGGGCGGCGCCTTCGGCGCCCCTGGATCCGGCACCCGCCGCGTGGTGCAGGGACTCTTATGGCAGCAAGCTGACGCTTGCTTGCCGGAGGTTAAGCCACCAACGGAAATCCAGGCTTGACAAGCGGCCATTCCATATCTGGACTGTCGGAGAGATTGGTAACATCAGTTCCGTACGCCGTACGCCGTACGCCGCACGCCGTACTCTCCCCCGCCGCTACGACCCGAGGGAGCCGAGCACGTCGGCCGTGATGTTGGCGGCCGCCCCGAACCCCGTGACCAGGCGCCCGCCTTCGATCTCGAGGCGGAAGAAGGCGAAGTCACCGAGCGTCGTAATGGGCTCGGCTGACGGGAACTTCGCGAGGTAGACACCCCGCGCCTCGGTGTGATGCGCCTCGTCCTGCGACGCGGCGCGCACCGTCCCGCGCAGCGTCGCCCGCTTCACCTGCAGCGGGTCCACGCCGTCCGCGTCCATCTCGTGCACCAGCGCATCGAACGACGCGCCCTCGGACAGACCCCGGGTATGACGTGCCAGGCGGGACGCGTGCACGATCAACGCGCGGTGATCCTCCGTGACCGCGAACGGCAGCAACCCGATCACCGGCTCGCCGTCCACGAGGACCGCGAGCGACAGAACACGCCGCCCGGTGAGCAACTGGCGGAGCACCTCGACCTGTTGTGGCTGCACGCGACTCCTCCTCGTTCTGGGACCGTCATCTTACCCCTCAGCGCGCCCGGCCACGAGGGTATGGAGATTCGCCACGGTGAGCGCGCCGCACCGGTCCCCGTGCGGTGTGGATGTTCTCAACAACTGCTGAAACTCTCAACGCCCGGACCAACTGTGGGTTTTCTCGCCAGTTTCGTCACGATCCACTGAAGTGGCGCGGTGGGGCTGTTGAAGTGTTCAACGGCGACCCGAGTGGGCCCCGAGCGGCTGCGGCGACGACCAACTCATAAATCCTTGATTCCAAGAGGGTTCACGTTCAGGACCCGCCGGCCGCGAACTGGCGCGCCTCTTGAAGAAGCCCCTGGTGGACGGTGGACCAGGGTCTGGTCCACCCGGGGATCGAGGTCGCACCATGAGCTGTCCGCACCTCAAGGAAGTCGTGATGCTGTTCTGCGACGCGTATCCGGTCAAGAAGATGCTGCCGCTCGACCGGATCGCAACTGCTCACCCGTGTCTCGGGCACGACTTCGAGCAGTGCCCGCTCTATCAGGAACTCCTGGCCCGGTTCGGCGACAGTGCGTCGCCGTGTGCGACATCCGGCTGCGCGGTTGCAGCCAGCAGGGAGGACGTCGATGCTGCTCGCGCTCGTGCTCACACCCGTCACGCTGGCCATGGTCGGCTGGCTCGCCATTGAGCGTCGCCGGCTGCTCGTGCGGCACTGACGGCGTCCTCGTTCGCAGAATCGTTCGAGGCCCCTCATTGTTCGGGGAGACCTGGCTATGAACCTCAGTCGTCGTTTGTTCTTCAAGGTGAGCGGCGCCACGGGCGCGGCGGCGCTCGTGGGGCGCTCGACGCCGGCCAGCGCCGCGGTGTCGAAGACCGTGACCACGCCGGCCGTGCTCGTCGATACCACGAAGTGCGCCGGGTGCCGGGCCTGCGAGGCGGCCTGCGCGGAGCAGAACACGCTGGAGGGGCCTGCCCTGGCAGGCGAACCGGCCATGCTCGACGCGCGCCGCACCACTGACGAGCGCACGTTCACCGTGGTAAACCGCAAGTCGAAGGACCCGGAGCGGATCGTCAAGACGCAGTGCCTGCACTGCGTGGAGCCCGGATGCGCGTCCGCGTGCCCGACCCGCGCCCTCGAGAAGACTCCCGAGGGTCCGGTCGTCTACCACGGCGAGCGCTGCCTGGGCTGCCGCTACTGCATGCTCTCGTGCCCGTTCGAGATGCCCAAGTACGAGTACAACGATCCGGCGCCGTACGTGAAGAAATGCGAATTCTGCGCCGACCGCCAGGCCAAGGGCGAGTTGCCGGCCTGCGTCGAGGTCTGTCCGACCGGTGCGCTGACGTTCGGCCGTCGCGACGAGCTCATCGAAGAGGCCCGCCGCCGCATCTACAGCGAGCCGGGACGCTACACCGCGCACATCTACGGCGAGCACGAAGCCGGCGGCACGAGCTGGCTGTACATCACGGACCAGAAGCTCGAAGCCCTGGGCCTGCCGACCGGCGTGCCGTCGGCGCCGTACGCCAGCCTGGCCTCCGGCGCGATGTCGATGGTGCCGTTCGTGCTGACGCTCTGGCCGCCGCTGCTCCTGGGACTCTACAGCTTCAGCCAGCGCGCCTCCGGCTCGCACGAGTCCGACGCGGCCGCACCCGAGGAGGATCGTCATGCGTGACGCGATGGTCACCACCCACCCCGGCGCCCTGCCGCGAGCGGCGTGGGTCCAGGACAAGCTGCTGATGGGGCTCTCACCGCGCGACTACGCACGGAGCCTCGTGACGCCGGCCAACGCGATCGCGGCCGTCATCCTCGCCATCGGCATCCCGCTCATCCTCTATCGCTTCGTGTACGGACTCGGGGCGATCACCCACCTGTCGCAGACGACGCCATGGGGACTGTGGGTCGGGTTCGACGTGCTCGCAGGCGTCGCGCTCGCCGGTGGAGGGTTCACCCTGGCCGTCGCCGTCTACATCTTCGGCCTCGAGGACTATCACCCGGTGGTCCGCCCGGCGCTGCTGACCGCGTTCCTCGGCTATCTCTTCGTCGTCATCGGCCTCCTGGTCGATCTCGGGCGACCGTGGAAGCTGCCGGTTCCGCTGGTCTACTCCTGGGGCACCCCCTCGGTGATGTTCGAGGTCTCCTGGTGCGTGGCCTGCTACACCGTGGTCCTGGCGCTCGAATTCCTGCCGGCGCTCTTCGAATGGCTGGACTGGCCGCGCGCCTGGCGATGGGCCGTCAAGCTCACGCTGCCGGCCACCGTCGCCGGCGTGATGCTCTCGACCCTCCACCAGTCGTCGCTCGGCGCGATGTTCCTGATGGCCCCGACCAAGCTGCACCCGCTCTGGTATTCGTCCTTCATCCCGGTCTTCTTCTTCATCTCGGCCATCATCGCCGGTCTCAGCATGGTCATCGTCGAGAGCGCGCTCTCGCACCGCGCGTTCCGTCACCAGGTGGATCCACAGCAGCACGTGGACCTCGATCGCATCCAGCTGGGCCTCGCCCGGGCCGCTTCGATCGTGATGTTCTGCTACTTCTTCCTGCGGCTGCAGGGCGTGGCCGAAGGTTCCGCCTGGCACCTGCTCCCGACCGCCTGGGGCGGCTGGTTCCTGCTCGAAATCGTCGGGTTCATCCTCGTGCCGAGCTGCCTGTTCGCCTACGGCGCGCGACACGGCCACATCACCCTGGTCCGCTGGACGGCTGCCTGGACCGTCCTCGGCATCGTCCTGAACCGGCTGAACGTGTCCGTCATCGCGTTCAACTGGAACGCGGCGGAGCGCTACGTACCCAGCTGGATGGAGGTCTGGGTGTCGCTCACCATCGTCACCATCGGCGTGCTCGTGTTCCGATGGATCGTCAACCGGATGCCGATCCTCGTCGAGCACCCGAAGTACCGCGCATCGCATTGAGGTCTGCCATGATGCCGCACGACATCATCACGCTCTACTCCGCCAAGGCCATCGAGTACCTCATGGCCGTCGGCTTCCTGTTGCTCTTCATTCCGTTCTGGCGCTACGTCATGGGAAGTGCCGTCCCGGCGCCGGCCCACGAACGCCTGACCGAGCGGCTCACGCACTGGTTCCACGTGCCCGCCAACATGTTCTTCCACCCGGGCCACGCGTGGGCCAGGGCCGACGGTGGTGAACTGGTCACCGTGGGCATGGACGATTTCGCGCAGAAACTGATCGGCGCGCCCGCGCAGCTGGACCTTCCGCCCGTGGGGGCCCGGCTCGTGCAGGGAGAGCCCGGCTGGGCCATCCGCGAAGATCACAAGTCCGTCGACATGCTGGCCCCGGTGGGTGGCATCGTGGTCGAGGTGAACCAGCAGGCGCTGGGCGACCCGGGCGCCGTCAACCGCGACCCGTACGGCCAGGGCTGGCTCCTGCGCCTGCGGGCCCCGCGGGCCGCCGCCCATCTCGCCACGCTGCGCGCCAACGACGTCGCCCGCCGCTGGATGGACGGCGTGTGCGAGTCGATGACCGCCACCCTGACGCCGGCCCTGGGGCACCTGTCCCAGGATGGCGGCGTACCGGTCGAAGGACTCGCCCGCATCGTCGCCGGCGACGACTGGGACCAGATGGCCCGGCGCTACTTCCTCACCGACAACGTGCCGGCGCCCGAAGCGGACGGGCCAACCCAGGGCACCGGTACAACGACCGTATCCTGAGGACACGATCATGACGACGCGACCGACGACGAGCTGGTGGCTGGCGACAGGAGCGGCGATCACCTTCGCGGTGACCCTCGGCGCCCAGTCGCTGCAGAAGCTGCCCGACGAGCTCGAGCTGGCCAAATCCGCCGACAGCCCCGGCCAGGTCGTCTTCAATCACTCGACGCACGTGGACGCGGCCAGGCCCGACTGCACCTCCTGTCATCCCCGGCCGTTCCGCATTCTGAAATCCTCGACGGCGCCGCGCGAACCCATCACGCACGAGCGCATGGACAAGGGACAGCAGTGCGGCGCGTGCCACGACGGGAAGAAGGCCTTCGCCCTGGCGGACGACTGCACGATGTGCCACCAGGCGGAGTAAACAGGGCTCGAGGGAGGGTGTCATGGAATCGCTGCTGTCGATCGGCCAGGACGTGCTCATCGTTGTCGTGGGGCTGATCGCACGTTTTCTGATCGCGGTGCTCGGCTTCGCGCTCTTGCTGGTGCCCATCGTCCTCGCGACCATGGCCTGGCAGAAAGTGCAGGAAGCCCGCGACCACGCGGCCGGCCTCGACCACGTCGGGCGGTTGAAGTGGCTGCGTGAGGCCCGCTACGCGCCGTGGCACACGTGGCTGGCCCCGGCCGAGGGAGGCCTGGCACGGCTCGGGGTGGACGCGCTCGCCGAACGGCTGTTTGCCGGCATCACCGGCGTGACGCTGGCTGCACCCGGTGCGGTGCTCCGCGCCGGCGACGCCTTCGCGCGCGTGACGTCCGGAAACCGTGCGGCGCTGCTTCGTGTCCCCGTGGACTCGCGCGTCGTCTCGATCAACGAGGGACTCGCTCGAGACCCGCAGCTCCTGCACCGTGACCCGTATCGCCGGGGCTGGATGGCCGTCGTGGCCCCGTTGTCGGGCTACGAGGGCCTGCGCGCCGGCGAACCGGCCAGGCAGTGGCTCGAAGCCGAGGAACACCGTCTGGAGCGCGCGATCGAGCACACCCTGGGCTACGCGGCCGCCGACGGCGGCGACCTCGTCAGCCCGGCACACCGCCTGCTCTCCGACGATCAATGGGCCGAGATCGCGGAGCAGTTCCTCTGAGCGGTCATCGGTGCGAGCCTCGATGCGTCGGGGACACGACCGCGCACTCATCGCCGGGGAGGCTTGTAACCTCCCCGGCGTTTCTGCATCTCTCCCTGCAGGAGTTCATGCGGCCCCCCGGAAGGCCGTACGCCCTTGTTCTTTCCGTACGCCGCCGTACGCCATACGCCGTACGCCGTACGTCTGTCCTTCTGCCATGCCACTGTACGAGTTCAAGTGTCAGACCTGCGGCCACCGCTTCGAGACCTTCCAGTTCTCGACCACCCGTTCTCTGCCAGCCTGCCCGGCCTGCAACAGTACCGGTGTTGAAAAGCAGTTCTCGACTTTCGGCGTCGGCTCCGGGGGAGGAGCCTCGAGCAGCCGTCGCACGCCGGTGACCTTCGGGGGCGGTTGAGGGATCGGCCGCGGGCCGGGAGCCTGCTAG
>CAYLZN010000101.1:0-16247 GCA_964387935.1 uncultured Vicinamibacteraceae bacterium
GTGCTGAGCACCCTGGAGGGGATCCAGAAGGCGTTCAACGACGCGCAGGGCGGCGGGAAGAAGCGGGTGTCGCTGGCCGACCTGATCGTGCTGGGCGGGTGTGCGGCCGTCGAACAGGCTGCCAAGAAGGCGGGCTACGACGTCCAGGTGCCCTTCCTCGCGGGGCGCACCGACGCGTCGCAGGAGCAGACCGACATCCAGTCCTTTGCCGTCCTCGAGCCGACGGCGGACGGGTTCCGCAACTACCTCGGGCAGGGACACCAGCTCCCGGCCGAGCACCTGCTGGTCGAGCGGGCGCGCCTGTTGACCTTGAGCGCTCCCGAGATGACCGTGCTCCTCGGCGGCCTGCGCGTCCTGAACGCGAACGCCAGGCCGTCGAATCTCGGGGTCTTCACCAAGCGGCCCGAGACGCTCACGAATGACTTCTTCGTGAACCTGCTCTCGATGGACACGGCGTGGCAGCCGACGTCCGGGGCCGCGGAGACCTTCCAGGGCCGCGACCTCAAGACGGGCGAGGTCAGGTGGGAAGGGACCCGCGTCGATCTCATCTTCGGGTCGAACTCCGAGCTGCGCGCCCTCGCGGAGGTCTATGCCTGCGACGACGCGAAGGAGAAGTTCGTGCGCGACTTCGCGGCCGCGTGGGCCAGGGTGATGAACCTCGACCGCTTCGACGTGGCCTGATCCCCTCAGCGTGTTCGATGCTCAGGCCGGCCGCCGCCGGCCGGCCTGGGCCCCGCCGCCTGGGATGGCTCGGTATAATGCCTGCGTGACACGCACTCCGCTCAACCTCGATACGTCAGCGGAGGTCGAGAGAAGGCAGATCGAATCGTGGCGGCGGATGTCGCCCCGGGCCCGAACTGGCGGTGGCGGCGTACCCCGAGGCCGCCGGTGTCGTCGGCCCGTGACTCGAGCACCAATCTCGTCCACCAGGCCACCCAGCTCAAAGTCGACCTGTTCGTGGCCGGCGGGACACTCCTCGACGCCCAGCAGCTCGCCCGCCGACTCGCCGTCGATCTCGGCGACGGACGGCGACTTCATGTGCATCCGCCCGAGGACATCCTGATCCAGAAACTGCGCTGGTACAGGCGGGGCGGTGAGGTGTCGGACCGCCAATGGCGCGACATCGCGGCGATCGTGCGGGTCCAGGGGCGAAGACTCGATCGCCAGTACCTCGCTGACAACGCCGGGAGGCTGGGCCTGTCGGACCTGCTGACGCGCGCGCTCGCCGAGGCGTCAGACGACGACGCCTGACGCGCGGGTCCACCGCCGTTGTCACGTTGGCTCTGCGGCGACGGCCGCGGCCGAGGCTCACCTGGCGGCCGGGCTGTTCGCCGGGGCGACGAAGACTTCAGCAATGGCGACGCCAAGTGATGCCGTGTCGGCAAACGACGTGTTCGACAGCACCGCGACGATGAGGTCGTGCTCGGGGAGCAGCATGAACGACATGACCATGCCGTCCCTGAGCGCTCCGTCGTACCCGATCACGCGCGTCGGTGCGCCCGCCAGCGTCACCGTTTCGAGATCCCAGCCGAGACCGTAGCCGGTCTCCTCCCCGGACGCGAGCCGCTGTGAGGTCTGCAGCATTTCGACGGTGGCTGGCTGCAGCAGCGTGCCGCGCGTGATCGCGAGGCCGAAGCGCACCAGGTCCGACGGGGTCGAGAGGAACGCGCTCGCGCCCGCGAAGCAGGAGAAGTCCACCTCGTCCGGGGGCTGGGGGCCGTAGCGGGGATCGGCGGCGAACCGCGGGAAGTAGTACGTGGCCTGCTTCGGGAGCGGCCCGGCCCCGGTGATGCCGGCGTCGGCTCGTGTGTCGTCCATGCCCAGCGGCTCGAACACCTGGCTGCGCATGAACGCGAGGAACGATTCCCCGGCGACCGATTCGACCGCCGCGCTCATCAGGATCCAGCCGTAGTTGGAATATCGGTACTGGGTTCCGGGCTCGAACCGCAGGGGAGACGTCGCGAAGCGGTCCAGCGCCTGCAACGGCTCCTCGCAGTGCACCTTCACCGGTTCCTCGTCGCCCGCATCCCTCCTGATGCCGGCCACGTGTCCCATCAGGTGGCGCAGGGTCACCGGCCACTCCTTGGTCGGGAACGCCGGCACGTAGGTCTGAATCGGGTCGTCGAGCTTCAGCCGGCCGCGCTCCAGCAGGAGGCCGACGGCGGCGGACGTGAGCATGGTCGATGCGGTGCCGATCCGGAATCGGGTGTCGGGTTCGACCTTCACCCGGTTCTCCAGATCGGCCCAGCCGAAGCCCTCGGCCCACACGAGGTCGGGACCCACCGCGACGGCCACCGACAGTCCGGGCAGGTTCTGTTCGGCCAGGCTGGCGCGTGCCACCTGTCGCGCCCGCTCGACGGCGGTAGCCCAGTCGGACGACAGGGCCGACGCCGCGACGGACGGCACGGCCTGCGGGTCCGGGTGCAGGGGCGTCTTCGTCGCGCTCATGTAGGCGAACAGGCCGACGATGGCGGCGATCAGGGCGCCGATCCCCAGCACGCCCAGGATCAGCCATGTTTCCACGCGGGTCTTCGACACAGGCCCTCCGGTCTCAGGCGACGACTCCAGCCGCGAAGTGTGACGGAAGTCGGAGCGGAAAGTCCTCACCGGATTGTGAGCGGGTTCTGAGATGTCGATGCGATCCGGCGGATCCCCTGCGCCGCCGGGGACGGCGAGACGCTTGGATCGCCTACCGGAGCGCCGGTGTATATTGTGGCCGTTGCACTCTGGATTCCCGACATGAGGCCGACCACGCGTGGGGACCCGGCGGGATCGCCGCCAGATCAGCCCGCGCCCTCCCTGGTCGGGCGGACACTCGGCGCCTATAACGTCCAGGCGATGATCGGTGCCGGCGGGATGGGCGAGGTCTACCGCGCACGCGACCCGCGGCTCGGGCGCGACGTGGCGATCAAGGTGCTGCCGCCGCATCTCGCCACCAGCCCGGAGGCCCTCGCCAGGTTCGAGCGCGAGGCGAGGGCGGTCGCGGCCCTGACGCACCCGAACATTCTCTCGATTCATGAGTTCGGGACGGACCAGGGCGTGGCATACGCCGTGATGGAGCTGCTGGACGGCGAGACGCTCCGCGAGCGGATCGCCCGAGGCCGCCTGCCATGGCGCAAGGCTGCGGGGTTCGCGATCCAGGTGGCCGATGGCCTTGCGGCTGCGCACGATAAAGGCATCGTGCACCGGGATCTCAAGCCGGAGAACATCTTCCTGACGGCGTCCGGCCAGGCGAAGATCCTCGACTTCGGTCTCGCGCGCGTCTCGCCGCCCGCCTCCGCCGTCGAGACGACGATGGTTGGGGCGGTGACTCAGCCCGGAACGTTCATGGGCACCGTCGGCTACATGCCGCCCGAGCAGGTGCGCGGCGAGGAGACGGGGCCGCCGGGCGACCTCTTCGCCTTTGGATGCGTGCTCTACGAGATGCTGGCTGGTCGGGCCCCCTTCGCGCGGAGTACCCCGGCGGAGTGCCTGGCGGCCGTGCTGCGCGACGATCCGGCGCCCCTGGCGGGCGAGGGAGGCGACGTGCCGCCGCCGCTCGAAGCGCTGGTGTTCCGTTGCCTCGAGAAGCGGGCGGCCGACCGGTTCCGGTCGGCCAGCGACCTGGGGTTCTCGCTGCGCGCGATGAGCGGGGCGAGCCTGACGTTGGCGCCTGGAACCGTTGCCGCGCCGACCACGGCGGGACGACTGCGTCGCTGGCACCTCGGAGCCGTGGGCGTCGTCGGGCTGGCACTCGGGGCTGGCGTGACCTGGGCCCTCTGGAGGCCGGCGGTCCCGTCCCCGGCGTTGCTGCCGCTCGTGCGCTTGTCCCTGCCCTTGCCGTCCGATGCGCCACTGGCCCCAAACGACAGTCCCACGGCCGGATCGAGCGTGGCGCTGTCCCAGAACGGGCGATGGATGGCGTACGTGGCGCTGCGCAACGGACGCCGACAGCTCGTCATCCGCGCACTCGACCGCGCCCAGGAAACCGTCCTGCCGGGCACCGAGGGCGCCATGACGCCGATCCTGTCGCCCGATGACCAGTGGGTCGCCTTCTTCACCGAGACCGAGCTGAAGAAGGTGCCCCTGAGCGGAGGGACGCCCACGACCTTGTGTGCCACGCCGCCGGTGACGCGGGGGGCCGTCTGGGCCGACAATGGCACCATCTACTTCAGCCCCTCGTTCACGGACGGTCTCCAGGGGGTGCCGGCCAGCGGGGGTCTGCCGAAGGCAGTCACGGCGGTCGATCGCGCGGCAGGCGAGAGCAACCACCTGCTGCCGGAGGCCCTGCCAGGGGGAGGGGCGCTGCTCTTCACCGCCTGGAAGGGCGGCGACTTCGGGGCCGCCAGCATCTGGGCGGTGGCGCTGGCGACGGGCGAGCGCAAGCTGTTGCTCGAGTCCGCCTCCGCGCCACGCTTCGTTCCACCGGACTTCCTCGTCTTCGCACGCGGGGGCGGTCTGTTCGCCGCGCGTTTCGACGCGGAACAGCTCGCCGTGGCTGGAGAGCCAGTGCCCGTCGTCGACGGCGTGTGGACGGATCGGGCGACTGGCTCGGCCCACTACGCCGTGGCGGGTAACGGGACCCTGGTCTACACGCCCGGCGGCGACACGGTCGAACGACGTCGTCTGGTCTGGGTGGACCGTCAGGGTCGCGCGCAAGCGGTGCCGGCCGAGCCCAGTTTCTACGGTGATCCAAAGCTCTCCCCGGACGGACGACGCGTGGCGGTGGAAGCGGTCAACGACATCTGGGTCTACGACTTCAACGACGCCACGTTGAGCCGCATCACGTTCGGCGGTGTCAATCAGCACCCCGTGTGGGCGCCAGACGCGCGACACCTCGCGTTCAGCTCCTCCCAGGGCACGGCGTTCACGACGCTGTTCTGGGCGGACGTCGATGCCGGCGGGTCGCCCGAACCCCTCAGCCACGAGAGCGCCATCCAGTTTCCCACGTCGTGGACGCCCGACGGGAGCACGCTCGCGTACTCCGAACATCCCGGCGAGCCGTCCGGCAGTTTCGACATCTTCGTGCTTCGTCCCCGCAGCGGCGAACCGAAGCAGGCGCTGATCCGCACGCAGTTCAAAGAGGACCAGGGGACGTTCTCGCCAGACGGCCGTTTCCTCGCCTACGTGTCCGACGAGACGGGGCAGTTGCAGGTCTACCTCCGCCCGTTTCCGGGGCCGGGCCCGCGCGCGCGAGTCTCGCCCGAGGGCGGGACCGAGCCCGTGTGGTCACGCGACGGTCGGGAGCTCTTCTACCGGCGGGACCGGCAGTATTTCTCGGTGACGACGACGAGGGCCGGTGACCAGCTCCGCGTGGGCCGTCCCCAGCGGCTGTTCGAAGGTGACTTCGTCGTGGCGTCGCTCATCCCCGGGTTTCCCTCCTACGACGTGGCCCCCGACGGCCAGCGCTTCATCATGGTGGCCCGTGCCGGCGATACCCCGCGGCCCACGCGTCTCGATGTCGTGCTCGGGTGGGTGCAGGAACTCGACCAGCGGCTGAAGCCCCCGACGAGTCCCTGATCGGCGTGCGGGCGCACGATTCATCGCGGGCGGCCCAGGTTCCGGGCCGGCCGGCTCAGAACAGCAGTTTCACCCTTACCCAGACCTCGCGTGTCGGCTGGTAGGTCTGCGGCATGAGGAAGCGCGGATCACCCTGCAGCCCGTACTGTGCGGCGAGTTCTGCCACATCGAAGCCGTCGAAGAAGTCGTCGGGCGTGATGGGGATGTTCGTCGCGTATTGCTGTGGATACACGCTCGTGACCGCGTCCTGATCCAGGACGTTGAGCACGTTGAGGGTGAGCTGCAGGCGCCGCTCGCGGCCAAGCCTGAATTCCTGCTGCAGGTACAGGTCGAGCTGCGAGAGCGTGTCGGTCCGTCCGTCGCTGCCGCGGCCGCGATAGAACACGACGGCGTTCTGCAGCACGACCCGCCGCGTCACCGGAGTACCGGACAGGGCGATGACGTTCGCGCTCAGCGTCGTCCCGAACGGGGCTGTGTAGATCGCCTGAGCCTTGAACTGGTGGGGCCGGTCCGTGGCGAGGCCTCCGAGGACCGGCTGCGCGTGTTCATCGAAACTCTGCTGCAGGAGGTCGAAGGCGCTCGTGACGTTCGGCGCGACGACGTTGTCGTCGGAGCTGGCGAGCCCGGAGTAGTTGCCGTGCAGACGGCTCCAGAGGTAGCTGCCGTGGAGGAACACCTGGGCGAACCGCGTGGAGGCCTCCACCTCGAGACCATCGTAGTCCCGTTGGGCACGGGGCTGGGCCGGATACGCCTGGCCGAGCGTGTACTCGGCCAGGCCGAATCCCGGGTTTGCGATGAAGTACTGGTAGCCCTGGGCCGGGACGAGGACGCCGACGTCCTCCACCGCCCGATCGAGGCGTTTGTGCACGTAGCGAATCCCGCCGGATCCGCGTCCGCCCAGGCGTCGCTGCACGCCCAGCGTCAGTTCCCGTGACCGCATCGGCTCGAGTCCTGGGTCGATGAGGTTGTGCGCGGGATCGTTGGAGGGCGGAGCGAAATCCAGCGCCTCGATGAACGTGCCGGGGCACGACGGCGGACAACTCCCGCCTCCAATCGACGGCCAGTCGTAGGTGTCGAGGGTATATCGAGAGTCGATCCACCGGAGCCCACCAAAGAGGCTGCGCGGCAGATCGAGCTTCATCGTGTCGTAGAACAGCCCCCAGCTCCCGTAGGCCTTCCACGTGCCGTTCCCGCGCAGATCCCAGGCGAAGCCCGCGCGGGGGGCGAGCTTGTCGCCGAAGCCAAAGACGATCGCATGCCTGGCGTAGCCGGGACCGCTGGCATAGGACGGGACGTTCTCGCGCTCGGTGCGGAGGCCGAGGTTGAGTGCCAGGCGGTCGCCGAGCGTCCACCGGTCCTGGAGGAAGACACCGAGGGTGGCCCCGGTAACGTCGCCGGCTGACAGCATCTGACGGGCGCGGTAGAACCCGTACTGGCCCCGGACGCGGCGGCCGTCGCTCGTCGTGAGCGTGCCGTTCCATGCCAGCGTCACCACTGGCTGCTGCTCGCCACTGAGCAGGTCGTTCGCGAGTCGATCGAATTGCACCCCTCCCTTGAACAGGTGCCGCCCGGCGAGGTGAACGGAGTGCGAGGCTTCGACGCGGAGGCTCAGTCGACTCTGGAGATCCCGTGTCGAGCTCTCGTTGGACGGGATGTCCGTGAACGACAGCGGGGCCTGGTACTCCGGCGGTACTCCCGGGAGGCCGATGTTGGAGCGGGAGAACGTGTGCCGCACCTGGTTCGGCACGCCGGTGTCGGCGGCATCGGAGCGGAAGTATCCCGCACGCACTCCGACCGCGGTCGCCTGCCTCGCCATCCAGTCAATCGATCCAGACACCGACAGGCTCGGCTCGTCACGCCCGAGCGCCGCGTAGTCGACCGCCGGGTTGTCGGTGCCTCTGATGTCGGGCAGATCGCCCGTGCGATGGTAGGGGCCCGAGTGTCCCGCGACCCGGGCCTGCACCGCATCCGAGAGCCGCGCGGTGATGCCCAGCGTGGCGACGTGCGCCGTGTCCTCTCGTTCGAACACCTTCGTTTCGCCGGTCGACAGGAACGTCACCTCTCGCGTGGTGTGTTCGAGCCGCGGGAGGTAGCCGGCAAACAGCCAGAGGCGGTCCTTCGCGAGGGGACCGGACACGATGACGCCGGGTTCGACACGCTCGAACCTGTCGTCGGGGAATCGCACCAGGTCGGCCGTGCTGCCCAGCGAGTCGCGCACGAGGACGGGGCGGCCCTGATCGAGCGGCGGTGGGCCATTCTCGGGCCGCGCACGGGCCGAGGCGTTGCCGCCCAGGACGTCCGAGGCGAAGTAGAGGATTGCTTCCCCGCGCCATCGGCTGGTACCACTGCGGGTGACGACGTTCACGGCGGCGCCCGTGGAGCCGCCATACTCCGCCATGTACCCGCTGGACTTAACCTGAACTTCCTCGACGAAATCGGTGGGCATTTCCTTGCCCGGCAGGCCCACGTCGAGCCGGCCCGTATCGAGCCCATCGATGAAGAATCGATTCTCGGACGTGCTCGCGCCGTCGATGGACAGTCCGGCGAGCCTGAACTCGTAGTTGGCTCCCGGTGCCTGAAGCGTGACGGAGGTGTAGTCACGGCCGCGCGGCTGGCGTTCCAGCCGTTCGTCGCGAATGTTGGCAAAGCTCGCACTCTGGGTCAGTTCCGGAAGGGTCGCGAGGGCCTCGGGGGCTGTCGGCTCGGCCGTACTCTGGCCCAGGGCAAGGTCGACGCGGAGGAGCCACCCGAGGAAGAGCGCGACCTGCCCAACGCGACCAGGGGCAGGTCCGGTCGGGTCCGCCGTCACGTCGTAGCGACCGGGGGCCAGCGCGGGAAGCAGATAGAACCCTTCGGTGTCCGTGACGGTCCCGACGACCATGCCCGTGGACAGATTGCGTGCCTCAACGCGAACCTGCGTCGCGGGAGCGCCAGCGGCGTGGCGGACAATGCCTTCGATGGTACCGGTCTGTTCCTGCGCCGCGGCGGGCGCCGCGGCGCACAACCCGATCGCAACGGCCGAGAGTGCGGCTGCGAAGAGACGCGAACGTCTGGTGGCCGCGCCAGCGCTGAACAACCCGCAAGACAAGAGACGGCACTCCCGACCGACCCGGTCTGCGTGCAGGGACCACAGAAGGAGCGTGGCGGCCAGTATCGCGCCACCGGCTGGGGGAGTCAACGATCGATGACCCGCGCCCGACGCAGAAATCTGACACTCCACGCGAGGCCTGCTGATAAGCTGTCCGGACCCCCGGCGGGCTCGGCCGCCGCAGGGTGACGCGAGGTGCCGCCGAACATGCCCGTCCCGCTGCCGGAAGGGTCCTGGGCGCTGATCCTCGGCGGGTCGAGCGGGTTCGGGCTCGCCACCGCCCATCAGCTGTCGCGCCACGGAACCCACCTGTGCATCGTGCACCGCGACCGCCGCGGTGCGATGCCGCGCATCCAGCCCGAGTTCGACGCGATCCGCGAGCGCGGCGTCTCGCTCGTCGCGCTGAACGACGACGCGCTCAGCGCCGAGCGGCGGACGGCCATCCTCGACCAGCTCGCCCCGGCCCTCGGCGCGCGCGGCCGGGTGCGGCTGCTGCTGCACTCGATCGCCTTCGGCAATCTCAAGCTGATCGCGCCCGAAGCGAAGCGGGACGAGACGGCGCGGGCCGCCCTCGCGCGCGACCTCGGGCTCGACGAGGCGCGGCTCGCCGAAGCGGTCGACCGGTTGTTCGAACGCGGCGAGGACGCGCTGGCGTCGCTCGCCACCGCGCCCGACTACCCGGCCGGAGCGTTCATCGAGGAGGAGGACCTGGGGCAGACGATCCACGCGATGGGCACGAGCCTGCTCGGCTGGGTGCAGGAGCTCCACCGCCGCCGGATGTTCGCGCCCGACGCGCGCGTCGTCGGCCTGACGAGCGAGGGCAACGAGGTCGCCTGGAAGGGCTACGCCGCGGTGGCGGCGGCCAAGGTCGCGCTCGAATCGATCAGCCGGGCGATCGCCGTCGAGATGGCGCCCTACGGCATCCGCTCGAACATCATCCAGGCCGGGGTTACCGACACGCCGGCGCTGCGCCTCATCCCGGGCAACGCACAGCTCAAAGCGGCGGCCCGTCGCAGGAATCCCTTCGCGCGCCTGACCACCCCCGACGATGTGGCGCGAGTCATCCACCTGCTGTGCCTGCCGGAGGCGGCGTGGATCAACGGCGAGGTGATCCGCCTCGACGGCGGCGAGCACGTCTCGGGGGCCTCGCGGTGAGTCTGTTCCTGCACGGGCTCGGCCACTTCCACCCCGAGAACGTGATCACCAACCGTTTCCTCGAGGAACTCGACATCGGCACGACCGACGCGTGGATCCTCGAGCGGGTCGGGATCCGCGAGCGGCGCACGCTGCTGCCCCTCGAGTACATCAAGGAGACGAAGAACCGCGACCTGCGCCTGGCGACCGAGGTCATGGTCTACGGCAACGCCGAGACCGGCAGCCGTGCGGCCGAGATGGCGATCGCCCGCGCAGGCATCGACCGCTCCGAGATCGGAATGGTGGTGTCCGGCAGCTCGGCGCCCGACATGGTGACGCCGGCCGACGCGTGCACGATTGCCGCCAGGCTCGGCCTCGAAGTGCCCTGCTTCGACGTGAATTCCGCCTGCACGAGCTTCCACGTGGCCGTGAACGTGCTCTCCATGATGGACCCCGAGAAAGTCCCGCGGTTCGTCCTGTCAGTGGTGCCGGAGGGCGTGACGCGTACCGTCGACTACTCCGATCGCGCCTCCGCCGTGCTGTGGGGCGACGGCGCCTCGGCGGCGGTGCTCTCGACGCGCGAGCGCGGCCGGGCCGAGGTGATCGGCGCCGCGATGGCGTCGTCGCCCGCCGGCCACGGCAAGGTCACGATCGCGCGCACGGGGCACTTCCTCCAGGAGGGGCGGACGGTGCAGACCTTCGCGATCAAGAAGACGGCCGTCGGCTACAGGCGGCTGAGAGACGCCTACGCCACCGAGGGCCGCCGGCTCCACTTCGTCGGCCACCAGGCGAACCTGGCGATGCTGCAGAAGGTCTGCGAGATGTGCGAGGTGCCGCCCGAGCGGCACCACCACAACGTCGAGAGCCGGGGCAACACCGCCGGCGCGGGTGCGCCCAGCGTGCTCAGCATGCGCTGGGACGAGTGGACGGACGCCGACGATGTGGCGGTGGTGGGCGTCGGCGCGGGGCTCACGTGGTCGAGCTTCCTGCTGCGCTTTGGAGGTGCAGCGTGACGTACGAGGAGTTCCGGCGCCGCTCGAGCTTCGATCGGGCGGAGCTGCTCGCCTTCGCCCACGGGCGCCTGGTGGAGGATCCGCCCGAGGCCTTCGCGGCGAAGCTGCCGCTGCCGCCGATGCTGATGGTCGATCGGATCGGCGCGATCTCCCGCGACCGCCACAAGGGACGCATCGAGGCCGAGCGCGACGTCCGGCTCGACGACTGGTTCTTCCAGTGCCACTTCCTCGGCGACCCGGTGCAGCCGGGGTGCCTCGGCGTCGACGGCGTGTGGCAGCTCGTCGGCTTCTTCTGCGCGTGGGCGGGCGGCCTCGGCACCGGCCGCGCGCTCGGCTGCGGCGAGGTGGAGTTCGCCGGCCAGATCCGGCCCCGCGACGCGGTGATGCGCTACGCGATCGACATCGTGCGTTACCAGGAGCTGCCGGCGTCGGGCGCGGCGGTGGCCGTGGGCGACGCCACGGTCGCCATCGACGGCGACGTGATCTATGCGATCAAGCGGGCCAAGGTCGGCATCTTCCGCGACATCGCCTACGCGGATTACCCCTGGCCGTCGAAGCGGTCGCGGGGCGGCAGGATGGAGCGATGAGCGAGGCGCGGAAGGTCGCGGTCGTCACCGGCGGCGCCACCGGCATCGGCCGCGCGGTGTGCCAGGTGCTGGCCGCGAAGGGCCTGCGCGTCGGCGTGGTCTACCACTCGAGCGAGGCGAAGGCGCGCGCGCTGGCCGACGGCCTCGAGGGCGCATTCCTTGCGCAGGCCGACGTGTCCGACCCGGCCCAGGTGGACGCGCTCGTGAAGCAGCTGCAGGAAACGGCCGGCCGCGTCGACGTGCTCGTCAACAACGCCGGCGCCACCCGCGATGCACCCATCTTCACCATGAAGCTCGACGACTACGACGCCGTGCTCGGCCTCGCCCGCGGCACGTGGTACCTGACAAAGCTCGTCCTGCGTCGCTTCATGTTGCGCACGGGCGGGCGGGTGATCAATATCTCGAGCGTGGTTGGCCACACCGGCAACGCCGGCCAGATTCCGTACACGATGGCCAAGGCCGGACTCGACGCCCTCACGCGCTCGCTGAGCCAGGAGCTTCGGGGTCGCGACATCCTCGTCAACTCCGTCGCGCCCGGCTTCATCGACACCGACATGACGGCAGCGCTGCCCGACGAGGTGCGCGCGCGCATTCTCGACCGCATCCCGCTCGGGCGCATGGGCCGGCCGGAGGAGGTGGCGGAGGTCGTGGCCTTCCTCGCGACGGGGGCCACCTACGTGACCGGCAGCGTCGTCCACGTGAACGGGGGCATGTACGGTGGCTGAGTCGCTGACCCCGGCCGAGGTGCTGGCGCTCGTCCCGCAACAGGAGCCCTTTCGCTTCGTGGACGAGATCCTCGAGGTGGACGCCGATCACATCGTCTCGCGCTACACGTTCCGGCCGGAGGCCGACTTCTACCGCGGCCACTTTCCCGGCCACCCGATCACGCCGGGGGTGCTCCTGATCGAGGCGATGGCGCAGACGGGCGTCGTCGCGCTCGGCATCTACCTCGTGGGCAGCGAGCGCGGGCGAGACGAGGTGCGGCGCGTGCTGACCGTCTTCACCGACGTGACGGCCGAGTTCTCCGGCGTCGTCAAGCCCGGCGACACCGTGACGATCGCGGCGAGGAAGGTGTTCTTCCGCCGGATGAAGCTGCGAGCCGAGGTGGAGATGAAGAAGGCCGACGGGACGCTGGTGGCGAGCGCGACGCTCGCGGGCATGGGTATCGAGGCCCCGGGAGGGCGATCGTGAAGCGGCGGCGCGTGGTCGTGACGGGCCTCGGGGTCGTGGCGCCGAACGGCGTGGGCCTCGACGCCTTCGACGCCGCGCTGCGGGCTGGACGCTCCGGGATTCGCGGGGTGCCGCGGCTCGCCGAGCTCGGCTTCGCCTGTACCGTGGCCGGCGTCCCGCAGGGGATCGACGCCCTCGCCGAGGCTCATTTCGATGCCGAACTGCGGCTCGCCATGAACGCGAACCACCGCTACAGCGCGATCGCGGCCATCGACGCATGGACGGACGCGGGCTTCACTCGCCCGGACCCGGGTGACGACCGCGTGAGCTGGGAGGCCGGCGCCGTGCTCGGCACCGGCATCGGCGGCCTCGACACCGTGGGCGCGAAGCTCGTGCCGTTGACCGACGCCGGGAAGGTGCGGCGCCTCGGCTCGACGCTGGTCGAACAGGTCATGTCGAGCGGCATCTCCGCGCGGGTGAGCGGCCTGCTCGCCCTCGGCAACCAGGTCACGACGAACTCGAGCGCGTGCAGCACCGGAACGGAAGCGATCCTCGAGGGTGCGGCGCGCATCCGCGCCGGCCTCGCCGAGCGGATGCTGTGCGGGGGCAGCGAGGGCGACAGCCACTACATCTGGGCCGGCTTCGACGCGATGAAGGTCCTCAGCCGCCGCTTCAACGGCGAGCCGGAGAAGGCCTCGCGGCCGATGAGCGCGAGCGCGGGCGGCTTCGTCCCCGCCGCCGGGGCGGCCGTCCTGCACCTCGAGAGCCTCGAGTCGGCCGAGAAGCGGGGCGCCCGCATCTACGCGGAACTCCTCGGTGGCGCCCTCAACTGCGGGGGCCATCGCGGCGGCGGGAGCATGACGGCACCGAATCCAGAGGGCGTGCAGCGCTGCATCCGCGCAGCACTCGCCGACGCCGCCGTGTCCCCCCGCGACGTGCACGCCATCAACGGCCACCTGACCGCCACGGGGGCCGACCCGAATGAAGTCGAGGCCTGGGCGGCCGCGCTCGAGCGCAGGCCGGACGAGCTGCCGCCGATCACGTCGACCAAGTCGATGATCGGCCACGCCCTTGGCGCGGCGGGGGCCATCGAATCGGTGGCCTGCATCCTGATGTTGCGGGGCGGCTACGTCCACCCGTCCCTCAACTGCGAGGACGTCCACCCGCGGATCGCGCCGTTCGAGGCGTCGATCCCGCACGAGATCCGACCGCTGCCCGGGCTCGCCACGATCGCCAAGGCGAGTTTCGGATTCGGCGACGTCAACGCCTGCATCGTGTTCCGCAGGTGGGCGCCCGCCTGACCCCACAACTCCCAGGAGACCCCATGAGTCAAGACAAGGTGTTCCAGAAAGTCGTCGAGATCCTCAAGCCGTACGCCAAGGACGCGGACGCGCTTGCGAAAGTGTCGCTGGAGACCAACATCCTGAGCGGCCTCAAGGTGAACTCCGCACGCCTCGTCGACGTCGTCCTGGCGTTCGAGGACGCGTTCGGGATCGAGGTTGCCGACGACGACGCCGACAAGGTTGAGACCGTCGGCGACGCCGTGCGGCTCATCCAGGGCAAGCTCGCCTGAGATGAAGGTCGCCGCCGCTGGCCCGCAGGCGGCCGCCGCGCCCGCGAGCGAGGACGCGCCGGAGCCGGTGGCGCGCGGCTGGAGCCGCGCGGAGCTCGAGCGGCAGCGTCTCGTCGGCCGGCTCGCGGCCGTCGTCTGGCTGCCGCTCGTGACGCTCCTGATGCGCGTCGGACTGCGGTGGCGAATCCGCGATGCGGCCAGCTGCCGGAGGGCCTACGCGACGCTGCTCGCCGACCCGAGACCGCTGCTCGTCGTCGCCAACCACCTCACCATGGTCGACTCCGCCGTGATCGGCTGGGGACTCGGATCCGCGATCGACCACTTCGCACGCTTCCGCGGGCTCCCGTGGAACGTCCCCCTGAAGCGCCGCGTCGAGCGCTCCTGGCTGTGGCGGATCCTCGCCTACGTGATGAAGTGCGTGCCGGTTCCGCGCGGCGGCGACAGGCGGGAGGTGGCGCAGGTGCTCGAGCGGCTGGCCCACCTGCTCCGACGCGGCGATGTCGTGCTCCTGTTCCCCGAAGGCGGCCGCAGCCGTTCTGGGCGGATCGACTGCGACGCCCCCGCCGCGGACGGCGTGGGCCGGCTGATCCGGGAGGTCGAGGGGTGCCGCGTGCTGTGCGTCTACGCGCGGGGCGACGCGCAGCACACCTGGTCGGACTTCCCGGCGCGTGGCGAGACGTTCACGATCGCCCTGCGCGTTGTCGAACCGCGCACCGAGCTGCGCGGCCCCCGCGCCTCGCGCGACCTCGCGACGCAGGTCGTGCGGCAGCTGGCGGACATGGAGCGCGAGCACTTCGAGGGGCGACTGCCTTGAGCGTTGGCAACGACGTCGTCGACCTCGCCGACCCGGAGACCCAGCCCGAGGCCTTGCACCCGCGGTGGGTCGAGAGAGTCTTCACGGACGCGGAGCGGCGTGCGCTCGACGCGAGTCCTGCGCGCCACCGCCTCCACTGGGCGCTGTGGGCGGCGAAGGAAAGCGGCTACAAGGCCCTTCGAAGGCTCGATCCGGGAGCGGTCTTTTCCCCGTGCGCGTTCGAGGTCGAGCTGGAGGTGCCGCGGGAGGAACGCGCGGCCTGCCGCGGTGTGGTCCGTCACCGGGGTGCGACCTTCGCGCTCGAGGTGCGGCTGGACGCCGAGTACGTCCATGCCATTGCCACCGCACCGGGGACCGGGCGGCTGGTCGCGCAGGTCGAGCGGGCCCGCGGCGAGCCGGGCTCAGCGATCCGTACGGCGGCCGCCGCCGCCCTGGCCGAGACTCTTGGCCTCGATGTGGCCGGCCTCCAACTCACCGGCCGCCCACCCGTTGTGCGCCGCGGGGCGACCCCTCTTGCCGTGGCCCTGTCGCTCTCCCACCACGGCCGCTTCGTGGCCTTCGCCTTCCAGACAGGTCAACTCCCGAGCTCAGGCGGCGTGGACTCCGCAGGCGGTGTCTGGATCGACGGCCTACCAGACGCTCGACACTGACGCGTACATCCGGATGTTCTGGTCGCGGGTGACGACGGCGGCGCCTTCGACCAGGGCGGTGGCGACAATCAGGCGGTCGGCCGGGTCGCCGTGGAACTCGCCGAGCTGCGTCGCCCTGACGGCGATGGCGGGAGAGAGCGGCGCCAGTTCCACCTTGGGGAGGGCCAGCGCCTGCTCGAGCCAGTCCAGCGGCGCACGGTCGAGACGGATCCGGCCTCTCGCCGCCGCAGCCGCCACCTCGAGGCAGCAGATCGCGGGCACTCGGAGCCTCGCCGCGCCCTCGATGGCCGCGCGGCCCTTGCGGCCGAGCTTCTGAGGATCGCTGGCCCACCAGATCCAGGCGTGCGTGTCGAGGACGATCACCGGTCCAGCTCCCAGGAACCGAGTATCGGCGCCGTGAGGTCACCCGTGACCGTGACGCTGCCCCGCAGCGACGGCGCCTGAAGGGGCCGGGCCGGCACGACGCGCGCGACGGGTTTGCCGCGCTTGGTGACGACGAGGGCCTCGCCCGTGGCGGCGACTCGGTCGAGCAGGGCGAGGCACCGTGCCTTGAACTCGCCGGCGGCGATGGTCGGTTCCGATCTTGACATGACCTGTTTATATGACCATGTAAGTCACGAGTCAAGACCACTATCCCCGGGGATGGCGACATGGCGGTCTCCGGGGTGCCCCACAGCCGTTCGAGGAACTCGCGCCAGGGCAGCACCTCGATGCCACGC
>CAYLZN010000102.1:0-14771 GCA_964387935.1 uncultured Vicinamibacteraceae bacterium
CGAGCCTGTCGAGGGCCACATAGAGCACGCTGAGGTAGCCAACGCCCTGAAGCGCCTTGCCCGTGAGGTCGTCCCCAAAGAGATTACGCAGGGCAGTTGCCGCAACGAAGACGACCAGCACGAGAGAGAGCCATCTTCGGGGGCTGAGTTCCGTTTCTGCGGACATGCCACACCTCCTCCGGGAGCGCCAGCCAGCCTCAATCAAACGGGAGCTGGCGACCGGCGGCCTGCTGGGCTCATTCGCCATTCCCCTTGCGAGCCAAAGCTCACTGGGACCCGCGGGACGCAACCGGCGTGTCACGCGAGCTGCATCCGGCCGACCACACGGAGTCAAGAACGGAATGTCACCATCAGGCCAGTAGTTCAGTGACGCTAGCACCGACTGTAGTATCGGCGGAACTCGCTCATGTAGCCGTCCAACACGAGGCCCCATACCTGTACACCGCCTGAGCCGATGAAAGCAGGGGCGCCACCGAGGAACCCCGCGAGGGCCGATGTCGACAGGATGTACCACGCGTTGTCTGCAGCCCGCTGCATGCCCTGTTTCATGAACGCCCGGGTCGTCGCATGGGCACCCGCCCCGCAAGAGAGGTTGTCGCTCGCTTGCGCGAGCAGTCTCGGAAGGAGGAAGTCCAGGACCCTGTGCCCTGGTGAGTTGTTGGGTAGTTCGCAACTCTCGCGGGTGCGGCACTCGTCGCCGTTATCCTGGGCTGCACCGACCCACAGGACGGTTGGAGGTTCGTAGGAGTTGATGTCGGCGGTGACGCTGATGTCCCATTGTGTGTCGCTCGAACTCCAGTTGCCCTGACTATCCTCCACATAGACATAACCTTCCCACGTGCTGTGGTCGTCGTCGTCCCAGGACTCAAGTACGATTACGCCGTTATCGTAGTACTCTTCAGCATGGAGACTGGGAAGCACGAGCTCTTGAAGTCGCGCCAAGCCACTGGTGTGTTGCTTGAACCGGTACACGAGCACTTCATGTGTCTGAACAAAGCCGCGCCTTCGGAGATCCTCGAACGCCTCCCGGCGTGCCGCCTTGAAGTGGGCACGAGCTCGCTCTTTGCCGGCCACGTACGCTCGGGCACTTTCTCCCGTCAGCACTTCGGTCCTGCCCCCCAGGGGAAGAGCACTTACTGTGAGGCACGCAAGAGCAAAGAAAGCAAGAAGGGCAAGCGCGCCGACTCTCTGGCGATGGTGCATTGGGCACCTCCGGTGAGGCGGGGGCGAAGCCAATGCTAGCCCACCCTTTCACCCCATTCAAGATGCGTCAGTCACGGTGTGACCGGGCGTCCGCGTGTGGTGGGCGTGACTCTCTTGGTCCGAGAGCGCTCGTAATCCTCGCCCGGAACGGCACCCTGGGGTGGGCGGCCGCGACCCGGCCGAAGCGGTGAGTCCTGGCTGTGCTGAATGCCGCGAAGGTCCGACCGGGACGGCCCTGGCTCACGGCGCCGTGGCTCGTTCAGGCCTGCGCCTTCGGCGTGCCGCTCGTCCTCTTCGCGCTGCTCTCCTGGCAGGCGCGCACCGTCGTGGACGACGCGTTCATCAACTTCCGGATCGTCGACAACCTGCTGACGGGCGAGGGGCCCGTCTACAACCTCGGGGAACGGGTCGAGGCGGGGACCAGCCCCGCGTGGCTCGCGGCGCTCGCGCTGCTGGGGGTCGTGCTCGGGCCGCTCGGTGTGCCGTTGCCGATGATCAGCGTGGTCGCAGGCATCGCGGCGGGCGCAGGAGGACTCGCCTGCGCGCAGGCATGTGCGATCGTGACGTGGCGGCGCATTCGACAACTGGACCCGCGCTGGCCGTCGCTGCTCGTGCCCGCAGGGAGCCTGGTCGTGCTCGCGCTACCCCCGTTCTGGGAGTTCGCGGCGAGCGGGCTCGAGACCGGCCTGGCGTTGTTGTGGATTGGCGGGAGCGCCCTCGCGGTGGCGACCGCGGATGGCCCGCGGGCGAAGTCCGGCTGGCGCGCCGCGATCGTGGGCCTCGGACCCCTCGTCCGACCCGACCTGGCGGTGATTGCCGGACCGCTGCTGCTCGCCCTGCTGACGTCGGGCACGGCGCGCCTGGTCGTCTGGGCGCGGACGCTGGCGTGGGCGCTGGCCCTGCCGGTGGTCGTTCAGGTCCTGCGCATGGGCTACTTCGCCGCGCTCGTGCCCAACACCGCGCTCGCGAAGGAGGCCTTCGAGGCGTTCTGGGCCCGAGGCCTCGTCTATCTCTGGGATCTGCTCGCGCCGTACTGGCTGATCGTCGCGCTGCTGCCCGTAACGGTCATGGCCCTGCGGCTCATGGCGGGGACCACCCCGGGCGCGCCACGGGTGACTGCCGCGGCGCTCGTCGCGGGTGCGGTGCTGCACGCGGCGTACGTCGTCCGCGTGGGCGGCGATTTCATGCACGGGCGCATGCTGCTGCCGGCGCTGTTCGCGTTCGTGACGCCGGCTGCCCTGTGGCCGGTGACCACGCGGCGCCGCAGCGCGGCGTTCTCCCGCGTGGCGCAGGCGGTCGTGCTCGTGTCGATGGTGGCGTGGGCGACCGTGTGCGGTGTGTTCCTGCGCGTGCCCTATCGTGGTCAGGTGGGTCCCGCCGGGATCGCCGACGAGTTGGCGTTCTATCGCGGCTGGGCGGGGCATCCCAACCCCGTGGTGCCGGACGACTACCGGGCGTGGGCGGGCGGCCCCGTGGCAGTAGGTGAACGGCTCCGGGCCAGAGCGGATGCGGCCCCTCGTGTGCTGATGCTCGACGCTGAGGAGTGGCCGCTTGTGGACGGACCGCCGGTGACGGTGGTGACCGATGGTGTGATGATTGGTCTCGCCGCCTACCTGGCCGGCCCCCGGGTGCACATGGCGGACACGCTGGGCCTGACCGACCCGATTGCCGCCCGGCTGCAGTTGGACGACCGGGGGCGGGCCGGCCACGAGAAATGGCGGCTGCGGGACTGGATGGTGGGCCGATTCATCGCCCCGGATCGCCTGGACGAGGCCATTCGCCGCTATCCGCAGGCCGGGGAGGCGCGCAGGGCGTTGTCGTGCGGGTCGGCGCAGGCGTTGCTGGAGGCGGTGACGGCGCCCATGTCCGTGTCCAGGTTCATCGCCAATGTGCTGGCGGCGCCCCGGCTGACCCGACTCCGTCTGCCCGGGCAGCCGGTGGCGGCGGCTGCGGCCTGTGGTGGCTGAGCGTCCCGGTACGGGCGCGCAGCGGAAACGGAAAGGGGTTTGCAGGGCGGCAGGGGCCGTGATATGCTTGGCAGGTTTTGCCGAGACTAGGACACCCTATCTAGTCTCGTGCCGCTCGGAAGAAGCGCGTGCTGTCGCCCCTTCTTCCCCGAAGGCCGCCCGTGGGGGCGCGCCTGTGCGTGACACAACACGAATAGGGTAACCATTCCCGGTCGCCAAGCCTGCGGGCTTTCAGGACCGGGATGCCTTGGAGAGGCCGGCGTGCCGGCCCCGGGGGTGGATAGTGGCGAGGCCGCGTGGCGGGCTCGCCTGCGCGCGTCGCCGTGGGGTGGCGCAACGGAGCCGCTGTGCCGACAATCAGTCAGCTCGTCCGCAAGGGTCGCGAAGAGGTCGTCATCAAGACGAAGAGCCCCGCGCTGCAGGCCAGTCCGCAGAAGCGTGGGGTGTGCGTCCGGGTGTTCACGCAGACGCCCAAGAAGCCCAATTCGGCCCTGCGGAAGGTCGCGCGTGTGCGCCTGACCAACAAGATCGAGGTGACGACCTACATCCCGGGCGTCGGCCACAACCTGCAGGAGCACTCGCTCGTGCTCATCCGGGGCGGCCGCGTCAAGGATCTGCCGGGCGTGCGGTACCACGTGGTCCGCGGCACCCTCGACGCGGTCGGCGTCCAGGGGCGCAAGCAGGGCCGGTCCAAGTATGGGGCGAAGCGACCCAAGCAGTAGGTGAAGTGCCATGCCACGTCGACGAGAGATTCCCAAGCGTGAGCTGCCGCCGGACCCGATTTACAGCAGCCCGCTCGTGACCAAGTTCATCAACACCGTGATGCTCGACGGGAAGCGAAGCCTCGCGGAACAGGTCATGTACGGCAGTCTGGACATCATCCGGGAGCGGACCGGCGACGACCCCATCAAGGTCTTCAAGAAGGCCGTCGAGAACTCGAAGCCGAGCCTCGAGGTCAAGTCGCGCCGCGTGGGCGGGTCCAACTACCAGGTGCCGATCGAGGTCAATCCGAATCGTCGCCTGTCGCTGAGCATCCGGTGGCTCGTGGGCTACGCGCGGTCGCGCGGCGACGGGAAGACCATGCAGGAGAAGCTCGCCAACGAACTGCTCGACGCGTCGAACCTCCGCGGCGGCGCCGTGAAGAAGCGTGAGGACACGCACCGGATGGCCGAGGCCAACAAGGCCTTCGCGCACTACCGCTGGTAAGCCATGCCGAGACAGACCCCTCTCAGTCGCACGCGGAACATCGGCATCATGGCCCACATCGATGCCGGGAAGACCACGACGACCGAGCGCATCCTCTACTACACGGGCATCACCTACAAGATTGGTGAGGTGCACGACGGCACCGCGGTGATGGACTGGATGGAGCAGGAGCAGGAGCGCGGCATCACGATCACGTCCGCCGCGACGACCTGCATGTGGCGCGACATCCGGATCAACATCATCGACACGCCGGGCCACGTGGACTTCACGGCCGAGGTCGAACGCTCCCTGCGGGTGCTCGACGGGGCGACGGCGGTCTTCGACGCCGTGGCCGGCGTCGAGCCGCAGTCGGAGACGGTGTGGCGGCAGGCGGACAAGTACCGCGTGCCCCGCATCTGCTTCATCAACAAGATGGACCGCATCGGGGCGAACTTCACGCGGACGCTCGAGCAGATCGAGACGAAGCTGCAGGGCAACCCCGTCGCCATCCAGCTCCCCATCGGGTCCGAGGACAAGTTCGTCGGCGTCGTGGACCTGATCAAGATGAAGGCCATCCGCTGGAAGGACGAGACCCTGGGCGCCGACTACGTCGTCGAGGACATCCCGGCGGACCTCGAGGCCCAGGCGAAGGAGTACCGCGAGAAGCTGATCGAAAAGGTCAGCGAGGCGAACGACCAGCTCCTCGAGAAGTATCTGGCGGGTGAGGAGATCACCGAGGACGAGATCAAAGCCACGCTGCGCCGCCGCACCATCGAGTCGGTGCGCCAGGAGAAGTCGCCGTTCGTGCCGGTCCTGTGCGGCTCGGCGTTCAAGAACAAGGGCGTCCAGACGCTGCTCGACGCGGTCGTCGACTTCCTGCCCTCGCCCGTGGACATTCCGCCGATCGCCGGCACGGACCCGCGCAAGGCGGAGGAGACCGTCGTCGAGCGCAAGTCGGACGACTCCGAGCCGTTCTCCGCGCTGGCGTTCAAGATCATGACGGACCCCTTCGTGGGGCAGTTGACGTTCATTCGCGTCTACTCGGGCGTGATGACGTCGGGCTCGTCGGTCTACAACCCCACCAAGAGCAAGTCCGAGCGCATCGGCCGCCTCCTGAAGATGCACGCCAACAAGCGTGAGGAAATCAAGGAGGTCTACGCCGGCGACATCGCGGCTGCGGTCGGCCTGAAGTCCGTCACGACGGGCGACACGATTTGCGACGAGAAGCACCCCGTCGTCCTCGAGGCGATGGACTTCCCCGAGCCCGTCATCTCGCTGGCCATCGAGCCCAGGACGAAGGCGGACCAGGAGAAGCTGAGCCAGGGGCTGGCGAAGCTGATGGCCGAGGACCCGACCTTCCGTGTCCGGACGGACACCGAGACGGGGCAGGTGGTGATCTCGGGGATGGGCGAGCTGCACCTCGAGATCATCGTGGACCGCCTGAAGCGGGAGTTCGGCGTCGAGGCGAGCGTCGGCAAGCCGCAGGTGGCCTACAAGGAGACGCTGACGACGGCTGCGGACGGTGAGGGGCGGTACGTCAAGCAGACGGGCGGGCGCGGGCAGTACGGCCACGCGAAGATCCACCTGGCGCCGCGCAAGCCGGGCGAAGGGTTCGAGTTCGTCAACAGCATCGTCGGCGGCTCGATTCCGCGCGAGTTCATCCGGCCCATCGAAGAGGGCATTCGCGAGGCGCTCACGACGGGCGTGCTGGCCGGCTACCCGGTGGACGACGTGGGGATCGAGCTCTACGACGGGTCGTTCCACGACGTGGACTCGTCGGAGATGGCCTTCAAGATCGCGGGCTCGATGGCGTTCAAGGACGCGGCGCACAAGGCGAAGCCCGTGCTGCTCGAGCCGGTGATGCGGGTCGAGGTCGTCGTGCCCGAAGAGTACATGGGCGACGTGATGGGCGACCTCAACAGCCGGCGCGGCCGCATCCAGCAGATGGAGGCCCACGGCAGCACGCAGATCATCTCGGCGCGGGTGCCGCTGTCCGAGATGTTCGGGTATGCGACCGATCTGCGCTCGCGCACGCAGGGCCGCGCGACGTATTCCATGCACTTCGACCGCTACGAGCAGGCTCCTCAGCAGGTCAGCGAGGAGGTCGTGGCCAGGGTTCAGGGGCGGTAAGCGATGGCGACAGCATTCAGCGACAAGATCCGGATTCGCCTCAAGGCGTACGACAGCCGCGTGCTCGACCAGTCGACCGGCGAGATCGTCGACACGGCCAAGCGCACCGGTGCGCGCCTGGCGGGGCCCATTCCGCTCCCGACCGAGAAGAACAAGTGGACGGTGCTGCGATCGCCGCACGTCGACAAGAAATCGCGTGAGCAGTTCGAGATCCGGACGCACAAGCGCCTGATCGACATCTTCGAGCCGACCCCGCAGACGGTGGATGCGCTCATGAAGCTGGACCTGCCCGCGGGCGTCGACGTCGAGATCAAGGCGTTCGGCAAGGATCACAAGTAGGTTTCCGTCGAGCCAGACATGGTCACTGGAATCATTGGCAAGAAGCTCGGGATGACGCAGGTGTTCGGCCCCGACGGCACCGTGACGGCGGTCACCGTGCTCAAGGCCGGCCCGTGCGTCGTCGTGCAGGCCAAGGGGCCGCAGCGCGACGGCTACGAGGCCGTGCAGCTCGGCCTCGTCGAGAGCAAGCCCGCGAAGGCCACCAGGCCCCTGGCCGGGCATTTCAAGAAGGCGGCGGTGCCGCCGACGCGCGTGCTGCGCGAGGTCAAGGTCAAGGCTGGCGGCGATCCGCTGAAGCCGGGTGACCAGGTGCTCGCCTCCGTCTTCAGCCCGGGCGAGCGGGTGGACGTGGTCGCGACCAGCAAGGGCAAGGGCTTCCAGGGCGTCGTGCGACGTCACCACTTTGCCGGCGGTGCGGCGACCCACGGCTCGATGTTCCACCGGGCGCCAGGATCGATCGGGGCCTCGTCGTACCCGTCGCGCGTTCAGAAGGGGATGCGTGCGCACGGGCACATGGGCCAGGACCGCGTCACGGTCCACAACCTCAAGGTGATCAAGGTGGACCTGGACCAGCACCTGCTGCTCGTGAGCGGGTCGGTGCCGGGCGCCCCCGACGGCTACGTGATCATCCGCAAGGCGGTCGCGCCGAAGCCTGAGCCGCAGCCGCAGCCCGAGAAGGTGAAGAAGGGCAAGAAGTAGGGACACCAGGTGAGTGTCATGACCATTGATATCGTCAACGCCCAGAACGAGAAGGTTGGCAGCCTGGATCTGTCCGACGAGGTGTTCGGCGGCCGGGTGAAGCCGGACCTCATCTGGGAGCAGGTGAGGCACGAGAACGCGAGCCGTCGACGTGGCACGCACGCGACGAAGACCCGCGGGCTCGTGAGTGGCAGCGGCAAGAAGCCGTGGCGGCAGAAGGGCACCGGCCGGGCGCGCGTCGGCGAGACGCGCAACCCGCTGTGGCGCAAGGGCGGCACGGTCTTCGGTCCGCAGCCGCGCGACTACGGCTATCAGTTGCCGAAGAAGGTCACGCGCGGGGCATTGCGCTCCGCGTTCACCACCCGGCTGCGCGACGGCGTCGTCACGGTCGTCGACGCGCTGGCGGTGGAGGAGATCAAGACCAAGACGGCGGCCGCTCTTCTCAAGGGGCTGGGCGCGTCCGGCAGGACCCTGGTGATCGACGTCCACCCCGACGAGAAGTTCGCGCTCTCGACGCGCAACATCGCGGATGTCACGGTGGTGCCGAGCAACCGGGTGACCGCGCGCGACGTCCTCGGGGCGAAGCGGATCATCGCGACCCGCGCGGCGGTCGAACGGCTGCAGGAGGTGCTGGCGTCATGAAGACCACGGAGATCATCCGACGCCCGGTCGTCACCGAGAAGAGCCTCACGCTGCGGGACACGACCAACACGCTGGTGTTCGAGGTGGCCCGCGACGCGACGAAGCTCGAGATCAAGCAGGCCGTCGAGCGGCTGCTCGGGTCGAAGGTGGCCGAGGTGCGGACGTCGATCGCGCATGGCAAGGTGAAGCGGCAGGGGCGGTTCTTCGGCCGTCGGCCGGACTGGAAGAAGGCCTGGGTGCGCCTGCGGGCAGGCGAGAAGGTGCCGGAGTTCCTCGAGGGTTCGTAGGGGTCGCTGGAGAGAGCCATGCCGATTCGCTCGTACAAGCCGACATCGCCCGGGCGCCGCTTCCAGACGGTGCAGACGTTCGACGAGATCACGTCCCAGGAGCCGTACAAGCCGCTGACCGAGCCGCTCCGCAAGAGCGGCGGGCGCAACAGCACGGGGGAACTCACGTCGTGGTGGCGCGGCGGCGGCCACAAGCGCACGTATCGCGTGATCGACTTCAAGCGCGACAAGCGCGACATCCCGGCGAAGGTGTCGACGATCGAGTACGACCCGAACCGTTCGGCGCGCATCGCGCTCGTCACGTACGCCGACGGCGAGAAGCGCTACATCCTTCACCCCGTGGGCCTGAAGGTCGGCGACACGATCGTGGCGGGCGACCGGGTCGACATCCTGCCGGGCAACGCGCTCCCGCTGCGCAACATCCCCCTCGGGACGATGGTGCACAACGTCGAGCTGAAGGAAGGCAAGGGCGGGCAGTTGGCGCGCAGTGCCGGCTCGGCGGTGCAGATCGTCGCGAAGGAAGGCGACTACGTCACGGTGAAGCTGCCGTCGAGCGAGGTGCGCCTCGTGAACCGGGACTGCCTGGCGACGGTCGGGCAGGTGGGCAACCTCGATCACGAGAACATCTCGGTGGGCAAGGCGGGCCGCAGCCGCTGGCTGGGGCGCCGTCCCCACGTGCGCGGTGTGGCGATGAACCCGGTGGATCATCCGCTGGGGGGCGGCGAGGGCAAGACGTCGGGGGGACGCCATCCGGTGTCGCCCTGGGGCATGCCGACCAAGGGCTACAAGACGCGCAACAACAAGACGACGGACCGGTTCATCGTCCAGCGGAGGAACAAGTAGCACGCTGGCCGGTCACCGGGCAGTGACGGCGGAGAGCTTGAGAGACGCGACATGGGCAGATCACTGAAGAAGGGTCCGTTTGTCGAAGGGGCGTTGCTGGAGAAGGTCGAGGCCATGAATCGGGCCAACGACAAGAAGGTCATCAAGACCTGGTCCCGGCGCTCCACGGTCGTACCCGAGATGCTCGGCCACACGCTGGCCGTGTACAACGGCAAGAAGTTCATCCCCGTGTACATCACGGAGAACATGGTGGGCCACAAGCTGGGTGAGTTCTCGCCCACGCGCCAGTTCAAGGGGCACACCACGAAGACCGAGAAGGCGGCGACGGTCGCCGCGAAGCCCGGGAGCTAGTCATGATTGAAGCGCAGGCAACGGCTCGCTACGTGCGCACGTCCGCGCAGAAGGCGGGGCTCGTGCTCGATCAGATCCGCGGCAAGAGCGTCGGGCATGCGCTGGCCGCGCTGCAGTTCACGCGCAAGACCGTCGCGCGGGACATCGAGAAGGTGCTCCGGTCGGCCATCGCGAACGCCCAGCAGAAGGACGGCTTCGGCGGCGACGTGGACCGGCTGTTCGTGGCGGCGTGCTACGCCGGGCAGGGGCCGTCGGCCAAGCGGGTGCGGCCGGCCCCGATGGGGCGGGCGTTCCGCGTGTTGAAGCGCACGGCGCACCTCACCGTGCACGTGGCCGAGCGGCCGGATGTCAAGCGGGCGCGGGCGGCCAGACCGGCTGCCGCGGCCAAGACCGAGTAGGGAAGAGCACTCATGGGCCAGAAAGTCCATCCAATCGGGTTTCGCCTGGGATTCAACAAGACTTGGCGCTCGCGGTGGTTCGCCGACAAGGAGTACGCCAAGCTGCTGCACGAGGACCTCACGCTTCGCGACAACCTGAAGCACCGCTTCCAGCACGCGGGCGTGTCGAAGATCGAGATCGAGCGTGCGGCCAACAAGCTGAAGATCGACATCCACACCTCGCGGCCGGGGATCATCATCGGACGCAAGGGGACGGAGGTCGACAAGCTGAAGCAGGAAATCCAGAAGCGCACGAGCCGGGATGTGTTCATCAACATCCAGGAGATCCAGAAGCCGGAGCTCGACGCGCAGCTGATCGGCGAGTCGGTCGCCATGCAGCTGGAGAAGCGCGTGGCGTTCCGCCGCGCGATGCGCAAGGCGGTCGAGTCGGCGTTGCGGTTCGGCGCGCGCGGGATCAAGGTCCGCGTGTCGGGCCGGCTGAACGGCGCCGAGATCGCACGGTCCGAGTGGTACCTGCACGGGCAGCTGCCGCTGCAGACGCTGCGGGCCGACATCGACTACGGGTTCGCCGAGGCCAACACGACCTACGGACAGATCGGGGTCAAGGTGTGGCTGTACAAGGGCGAACGGCTCGTCCCGCTTCGCGGGCGTGAAGACGAGTACCGCGAGCGGGGACCGCGTCGAGGGGCCGGGCCCCGGTCCTGAGCCGTTGCCCGGCAGCGGCCGGGGGTGGCCAGGGACAGGTGATCGAGGGAAGGGTGTCGACCCATGTTGATGCCGAAGAAGGTCAAGTTCCGGAAGCAGCAGCGTGGCCGCATGGCCGGCAAGGCGTGGCGCGGGTCCGAGGTGTCGTTCGGCGACTTCGGGCTCAAGGCGCTGGAGCCGTGCTGGCTGACGGACCGGCAGATTGAGGCGGCGCGCGTCGCCATGACCCGCTTCGTGAAGCGCGGCGGGAAGATCTGGATCCGCATCTTCCCGGACAAGCCCATCACGAAGAAGCCGCAGGAGACGCGCATGGGCAAGGGCAAGGGCGCGCCCGAGCAATGGGTGGCGGTGGTCCGGCCGGGACGGGTGCTCTTCGAGATGGAGGGCATCACCGAGACGGAGGCACGTCGCGCGATGCAGCTGGCGGCCGCCAAGCTGCCCATCAAGACGCGGTTCGCCAGCCGGTTCGGCCAGGAGCAGGTGCAATGACCAAGCCGAGCGAGCTCAGGGACCTGACGGCGGACGAACTGCGCCAGCGCGAGCACGAGCTGGACGACCAGCTGTTCCGGCTGCGGATGCAGAAGGCGATGGGGACGCTCGACGTGCCGACCAAGGTGCGGACGGTGCGGCGGGAGCGGGCCCGCGTGAAGACAATCCTCCGCGAGAAGAGCAGGTAGGCGATGGCAGGCACGGCAGAAATCATCGGGCGGGTGGTCAGCGACAAGATGCAGCACAGCGTCGTCGTGGCCGTCGAGCGGCAGGTGCGTCACGGGCTGTACGGCAAGACCCAGCGGCTGACGTCGAGGTTCATGGCGCACAACGAGGGCAACGCGGCCAGGCTGGGCGACCGCGTGGCGCTGGCCGAGTCCCGGCCGCTGAGCCGCCGGAAGCGCTGGGTCGTCACCCGGATCGTCGAGAAGGCGTCGGAGATCTAGGAGCAGCGCGTCCCACGGGGCCCTCGGGCCGGGGCGCGGAGTGAGAGGGAAGAGCCATGATCCAGATGCGATCGATCCTCGACGTGGCCGACAACTCGGGCGCGCGGAAGATCGCCGTTATCAACCCGATCGGCGGATCCACCGGGCGCTACGCGCGGCTGGGCGACATCATCACCGCTTCCGTGAAGGAGGCCTCGCCCGAGTCGAGCATCAAGAAGGGCCAGGTCGTGAAGGCCGTGGTCGTCCGCGTCCGCAAGGAGCAGCGCCGGAAGGACGGCAGCTACATCCGCTTCGACCGGAACGCCGCGGTCCTCATCAACGACCAGCGCGAGCCGATCGGGACCCGCGTGTTCGGGCCCGTGGCCCGCGAGCTGCGCGAGCGGCGGTTCATGAAGATCATCTCGTTGGCGCCGGAGGTCCTGTAGGAACATGGCCACTGCAATTGCGATCCGCCGCAACGACAGCGTGGTCGTCATCGCCGGGCGCGACCGCGGCAAACGCGGCCGCGTGCTTCGTGTCATCCCCGGCCGCGACCGCCTGATCGTCGAAGGCGTGAACATGATCAAGCGGCACACCCGCGCGAACCCGCAGCGCAACGTCAAGGGCGGGATCGTCGAGCGGGAGGGTTCGATCCACACGAGCAACGTGCAGCTGGTCTGCCCGGAATGCGGCAAGCAGACGCGCGTCGGCCGGCGCCTGCTCGGCGACGGGCGCAAGGTGCGCGTCTGTCGCAAGTGCGAGGGAGTAGTCGACAAATGAGCCGCCTGAAGGAGCGTTACAAGAGCGAGGTCGTGCCGGCGCTCCGCAAGGAGTTCGGCTACGCGAACGTCATGGCCGTGCCGAGGATCACGAAAGTCGTGGTCAACATGGGGCTCGGCGAGGCGACGCAGAACGCCAAGATCGTCGATACGGCTGCCGACGATCTCAGCCGCATCGCGGGTCAGAAGGCGGCGGTCACCAAGGCCAGGAAGTCGATTGCCGCCTTCAAGGTGCGCACGGGCATGTCCATCGGCGCGATGGTGACGCTGCGCGGCGAGCGGATGTACGAGTTCCTCGACCGCCTGATCTCGATCGCCCTGCCCCGGGTGCGCGACTTCAAGGGCGTGTCGCCGAAGGGATTCGACGGCCGGGGCAACTACACCCTCGGCCTGCGGGACCAGTTGATCTTCCCGGAGATCGACTACTTGAAGGTCGAGAAGGCCCGGGGCATGAACATCTCCGTGGTGACCACGGCCAGGACCGATGAAGAGGCCCGCAAGCTGCTGCAGCTGATGGGCGTTCCTTTCAGGGCGAACTGAGTATGGCGACGACGGCGAAGGTAGCGCGCGAGACGAAGAGCCTCAAGTACGCGGCACGGCATCGCCACCGCTGCAAGCGGTGCGGACGGCCGAGGGCCTATCTGCGCAAGTTTGCGCTGTGCCGCCTCTGCTTCCGTGAACTGGCGCTCCAGGGCGACATCGCCGGGGTGGTCAAGAGCAGTTGGTGATCGGCCGCGCCGGCGGGGGCTCGAGGCCCCGGCCCGCAGGCCGTCCGCCCGGTGCGTGCAGGGTTGAACGTTGAACGCTGAGAGCTGAGGTTATGACCGACCCGATTGCAGACATGCTGGCTCGGATCCGGAACGCGACGTTGGCGCGCCACACGCGCGTCGACGTGCCGGCGTCGACCCTGAAGCTGGAGATCGCGAAGATCCTCGAGTCCGAGGGCTACATTCAGGGCTTCAAGGTGGTCGAGACGCAGACGCCCCGCGGCCTGCCCACGCGCGTGCTGCGGCTGCTGCTGAAGTACGGCCCACGGGGCGAGCGCGTCATCACCGGGATCGAGCGCGTGAGCCGGCCCGGGCGACGCGTGTATTTCGGTCGCACCGACGTGCCGCCGGTCCTGGGCGGCCTGGGCGTGAACATCCTCACCACGTCCCGGGGCGTGATGACGGGCCGCGATGCCGTCAAGGCGGGCATCGGCGGCGAGGTGCTGTGCAACGTGTGGTAGGTGTGCCTCCGGCGCGCGGCCCGGCGACGGGTCGCGACGCGCCCATGGGCCGTTGACGGGATATCGACCATGTCACGTATCGGGAAGAAACCCATTGCCATCCCCGCCGGCGTCAAGGTGTCGGTCGCGGGCGACGCCGTGGAGATCCAGGGGCCGAAGGGCAGGCTGCGCCAGTCGCTGCCGCCCGGCGTGCTCTTCGAGATGGCGGACGGCGCGCTCCACGCGAAGGTCAAGGACGCGAACGACCCCACGCTGGGCAAGTTCCACGGCCTGGCCCGGAGTCTCGTCGCCAACGCCGTGACGGGTGTGACCTCCGGCTTCAAGAAGGAGCTCGACATCGTCGGCGTCGGGTACCGGGCCGAGGTGAAGGGGCGCCAGGTGCATTTCGCCCTGGGCTATTCGCACCCGGTCGTGCTGGACGTGCCCGAGGGGATCGACATCGCCGTGGAGAAGGCCACGCACGTCACCGTGACGGGCATCGACCGCCAGAAGGTCGGACAGGTCGCGGCCGACATCCGGGCCATGCGGAAGCCGGACCCGTACAAGCAGAAGGGCGTGCGGTACACGGGCGAGGTGCTGAAGAAGAAGGCCGGCAAGACCGGGGCGAAGTAGGCCGAGAGCTGAGAGCCATGAAGATCAAGACCAAGCGGGACCGCCGCGAGCGTATTCACCTGCGCCTGCGGAAGCGAGTGCGGGGCACGGCCGAACGCCCGCGACTCAGTGTGTTTCGAAGCGAGGCGCACGTCTACGTGCAGGCTATCGACGACATGGCGGGGGCCACGCTGGTGGCCGCCTCCAGCGTGGAGCCGGCCGTGCGCGAGAAGTTCGGCGAGCAAGCGCGCGGCAACAACAGGGCCGGCGCGTCCGTCGTGGGCAAGGTCGTGGCCGAGCGGTTGCTCGAGAAGGGCATCACGCGCGTGGTCTTCGACCGCGGGGGCTTCCTGTATCACGGCCGCGTGCGCGCGGTCGCCGAGGCGGCCCGGGAGGGCGGCCTCGAGTTCTGAGGCGCAGGCACAGGGTCATGTACGACATCCGCGAAAAGATCGATCCGTCGCAGCTCGAGCTGAAGGACACCGTGGTGTCGATCCACCGGGTCACGAG
>CAYLZN010000102.1:14781-16233 GCA_964387935.1 uncultured Vicinamibacteraceae bacterium
TGAAGGGGGGCAAGAACCTCAGCTTCAGCGCGCTCGTGATCGTCGGGGACGGCCACGGGCACGTCGGCTACGGGGTCGGCAAGGCGAAGGAAGTGCCCTCGGCCATCAAGAAGGGCATCGAGGCCGCCAAGAAGGCCCTGATCCGCGTGCCCCTGCAGGGCTCGAGCATCCCGCATCCGATCGTCGGGCGCTTCGGCGCGGGCAGCGTGCTGCTGAAACCCGCCCCTGACGGCACCGGCATCATCGCCGGGGGCGCCGTGCGCGCCGTCGTCGAGTCGGCAGGCATCACGAACATCCTGACGAAGTCGCTCGGCTCGGACAACCCGCACAACGTCGTGCGCGCGACCTTCGAGGGGCTGACGCAACTGAAGGACCCCGTGATGGTGGCGCGGCTCCGGGGCAAGGAACTCGAGAGCCTCGCGGCCAACGGGTGAGAGGGGACGACGTCATGACCCGGACGGACACGACAGGCAAGGGCCGGCTGCGCGTCACGCTGGTCCGCAGCCCCATCGGCTACGACAAGCGCCAGAAGCAGATCGTCGAAGGCCTCGGGCTCCGGCGCGTGGGCCACACCGTCGACGTGCAGGATCATCCGGCGATGCGCGGGATGGTCTTCAAGGTGCGGCACCTGGTCGAGGTCGTCGAGGCGTAGGCGCCGGCAGGAAAGGGTTCTGGTGATGGATCTCAGCAATCTCAAGCCGCCAGCCGGTGCCACGCAATCGAAGAAGCGTGTGGGCCGTGGGCAGGGGTCGGGTCTGGGCAAGACCGCGGGCCGGGGTCACAAGGGGGCCCAGTCCCGGTCGGGCTACAAGCAGAAGCGCGGGTTCGAGGGTGGCCAGATGCCGCTGCATCGGCGGATCCCGAAGCGCGGCTTCCACAATCCCTTCCGGGTGGAGTTCGCCGTCGTCAACCTGGACGCGATCGGCAAGGCGTTCGAGGCGGGCACGGTCGTGACGCCCGAGCTGCTGCGCAGCCACGGGCTGCTGCGCGGCGGTCAGAAGGGGGTCAAGGTGCTCGGGCGCGGCGAGCTCGGGCATGCGCTCACGATCCAGGCGGACAAGTTCAGCGAGTCGGCGGTGCAGAAGATCACGGCGGCGGGCGGTACCGCCGACGTGCTGGCCAAGGCCTAGGACACCATGGTCGAGAGCCTCAAGAACATCTTCGCGGTCCCGGAACTGCGCAAGCGCATCCTGTTCACGCTCGGGCTGCTGGCGGTGTATCGCATCGGCAACCACGTCCCGACCCCGGGAGTGAACCCGCAGGCGCTCGCGCTGCTGGCCGAACAGACGAAGAACACGATGTTCGGCCTGTACGACATGTTCTCCGGAGGGAACCTGTCGAAGGTGACGATCTTCGCGCTGGGCATCATGCCCTACATCAGCGCGTCGATCATCCTGCAGCTGCTGACCGTGGTGATTCCCCAGGTCGAGCAGCTCCAGAAGGAAGGCGAGC
>CAYLZN010000103.1:0-3398 GCA_964387935.1 uncultured Vicinamibacteraceae bacterium
GTGATCACTCGCGAATTCCCGAGGGAATTCGTGATTCTGACAAAGTAGTACTAGAACGCGAGTTCCCGCTGCTCGAGGAAGCGGCGCAACGCCCGGAAGGCACGGCCGCGGTGGCTCACCTCGGCCTTGTCGGCCGCAGGGACTTCGGCGAGCGTGCGGTTCCACGGCGGGTAGATGAAGATGGGGTCGTATCCGAATCCGCCCGTGCCGCGGGGTTCCCGCGCGATGGTGCCCTCGACCGTGCCCTCGGCCTCGAACACGACCGTGTCCCCCTGGGCGAGGGCCACGCGGCAGACGAAGCGTGCCGGGCTCGTCCGCGCGCCGCGCGCGTCGAGCATCGCGTAGAGGCGTGCGAACTTCTCTTCGTAGGAGTCACCGGGGAACCGTGCTGACTGCACGCCGGGCGCGCCGTCGAGCGCCGCGATCTCGAGGCCGGAGTCTTCAGCGACGGTCAGCAGCCCTGAGGCGCGCGCGTAGTACCGGGCCTTGTGACAGGCGTTGGCCGCAAACGTCGGCCCGTGTTCCTCGGGCTCCGGAATGGCCGTGAACTCCGCGAGCGACGACAGGGTCAGCGGCAGGCCTCCGAGCAGCGTCCGGATTTCTGCCAGCTTGCCGGCATTGGTGGTCGCGACGAGCAGCGTGGTCACAGGAGCGGACCGACCAGCGCGCGCTGGTGCTCCACCAGTTCCTGGATGCCGCGTCCGGCCAGTTCCAGCAGCGCGTCCAGGACGTCGCGCGCGAACGGCTGACCCTCGGCGGTGCCCTGGACTTCGACGAAACGCCCGTCGCCGGTCTTGACCACGTTCATGTCCACCTCGGCCCTGGAATCCTCGTCGTAGGCGAGGTCCAGCATCGGGGTGCCCCCGACGATGCCCACGCTGGTCGCCGCGATGTAGTCGGTCACGGGCAGCTTCGTGAACACGCCATGCTGCCGCAGTTTGTCGAGGGCCAGCACGAGGGCCACGAAGGCGCCGGTGATCGACGCGGTGCGTGTGCCGCCATCGGCCTGGATGACGTCGCAATCCAGCCAGATCGTCCGTTCTCCCAGGGCCTCGAGCCGCACCACCGACCGCAGGGAGCGGCCGATGAGGCGCTGGATTTCCTGTGTGCGGCCTCCGACCTTGCCCGACGAGGCCTCGCGCGTCGTCCGGGTGTTGGTGGCGCGGGGGAGCATCCCGTACTCGGCGGTCACCCAGCCCTTCCCGCTGCCTCGGAGGAAGGGCGGCACGCGCTCCTCGACCGACGCGGCGCAGATGACGCGCGTCTGGCCGAGGGCAATCTGGACCGACCCCTCCGCGTGCATCTGCACGTTCGGGGTCAGCGTCACGGGCCTGAGCTGTGAAGGTTGCCGGCTGTCTATTCTGGTCATGAGCGCTGCTCTGATCCGATTCACCCGACGGGGACAGGCGTCGGGTCCACCCACTTGAGGCTTCGTGGCAAGGGTCGGCGAAGGTCGACGTGACCCGCCAGCGAATCGACCTCCCTGCCGTCCACGAGGATCTGCACACGGTGAATCGCGGGCAGGTTCACCGTGAGCAGGTTGACGATCGCGTACACCGAGAACAGCTCGTCCAGCGATCCGCCCGTGTGAGCCTTCGCCACCTCGGCGCTCAGGTCCACGAACGCATCACCCCCCTCGGCGATGAACACGGCTCTGACCGCCGTGCCCGCGGGGATGGCCTGCGCGTACGGTTCCGGCGCGGGCTCCACCTGCGCCTCGATGAGCCGCATGGCCTGCTGGGCCGTGTCCTCGGCGTGCACGACCTCACGCGGCACGGCGACGAGCCGCGACCCGTCCTCGGAGACATAGAACAGGGTGGCGCGGATGCGGCGCACGGGTTCCGGCGTGGGTTCCGACGCTGGCGCCACGCCGGTCTCGTCCGGTGTGGACCAGCGAGACAAGGTGGTCGTCATCAGCCAGCCGACGCCCACGGCAACGAGCGCCGCCGCGATCAGGACGAAGAGGATCCTCCGCATCAGCGGCTGTCCGGCTGCCGCCGGCCGCCCTGCACGTAATCCCGGAACTGCACGAGGCTGTCGAAGAGCGCCTGCGCCAGCTGGGCCTGGTGCGCCGGCGATGTCAGCAGCTTTTCTTCGTCCGGGTTCGTGACGAAGCCCATCTCCACGAGCACGGCCGGCATGTTGGCCCCGACGAGGACGATGAAGGGGGCCTGCTGGATGGCGGCCGGGGTCATGGGCACACGCGTGCGCAGCTGCTGCTCGACGATGGAGGCGAGGGCCGCCGAGTCCTTGAGGTGCTGGAGCTGCGCCATCTCCCAGAGGATCATCTCGACGCGCCGCTCGCCGCCGTTGTAGGCCGGCATCAGTTCGGCTTCGAGGGCGGCATGCTGGCGGGCCTCGCCGTTGTAATCGCCGGCACTCAGGTAGAACACCTCGGCGCCGCGTGCCGATCCGCGCACCGACGCGTTGGCGTGCAGGCTGACGAAGACGTCTGCCTTGTTGTTGTTCGCGAGGGCCGCGCGCGCGTCGAGCGCGACGGTCTGGTCACCGTCGCGCGTGAGCAGCACGCGGACGCCGAGCCTCGACTCGAGCAGGCCCTTGAGCTGTCGCGCCACGGCGAGCGCCACGTCCTTCTCCAGAGCGCCCCCGGGTCCCTTGGCCCCTGTTTCGTCGCCGCCGTGCCCCGGGTCGAGCACGATCGTGCGGAGAGCCGTCGTGGGAGGCTCGAACAGCAGCGGCGGCTCCGTGGTGGCGGGGCTGGCCGGAGCGGCGCCGCCGGCCGATGACGGGGCCTGTGCCGGCGCGGACGTCGATGATGCGCTGGCAGGGGTCAGGTCGATCGTCAGCCGCGTGGCGCCACGCTCGCCAGGCTGATCGGATGCCTGGAACGAGGCGAACGCGGGTCCCAGGTCGAGGACCACGGCGGTACCGGATTCGTCGAGCCGTATCGCCTGCAGCAACGGCCCCGGCGTGACGGGAGCCAGGGTCACATCCAGCGCCTCGGCCTGGAACCGGACGAGCAGCCGGGCGCCATCCTGGGTAGTCGCGTGCCGCGTCGGCGCGTCGATGTCGATGACGACGCGCTCGCGGTCGCCCTGGGCGTCGGCGCGCGCGGTGATGCGGGGCACCTTCACGTCGCCCACGATCAGGAGGCGCGAGCCGCGCCGCACGCTGACCGAGGTCTGCAGCAGCAGCGGGAACGCGCGGCCGACGGTGTCCACGGGCACGAGCCAGCCGCGCCCCTGGCGGACCGGGGCAGCGGCCACCGACACCACGCGCCCCCCGAGCGACGCGAGCCCCTGTGACGTCGACAGCACGAGCGTATTGGTGCCCGAGGTCAGGGTGAGCCCGCCGGCCAGTGCGTCCTCCTTGGTGGTCAACTGGAAGAGCCGCACCAGGTCCTCGGGATCCACCTGGCCGTCGGCGGCCACCGTGCC
>CAYLZN010000103.1:3408-16032 GCA_964387935.1 uncultured Vicinamibacteraceae bacterium
CCAGGTGTCCTACCGGAGCGGGTTTGCGGGCACCTGATCGTCGTGGTCGCCAGGACCTGCCGGCCCGAGGGCAGGAGGACCGTGAACGCGGTCGCCCGAGGGGGTGGTTGCGCCTGTCCCTGGCTGAGTGGCGGCGCAAGGGAGAGCAGCGCACCGGCCAGCAATCCAACCAGCAGTGCGGAGGGGATCCGGCCCGTGCGACGTCGGCGCGACGGCATCGCACCATCATAGCGCGAGCGCGAAAACCGCCGCCGGCCCTGCAGGGACCGGCGCTCCGAGAACTGGCCTCACAATAGGGCATGCCCGCCGCCCCCGTTCGCGCCAGTGCCTCCGCCAGAGGAGAGTTGCTGGTCCAGCTCTACGCCAGCCTCGGCCACGGCATGATGCACCTGCTGGCCGCCTACTACTACGTCGTGGCCCTGCGGCTGGAGCGCGAGTGGGGGATGCCGTACGCGGACCTGCTCGGCCTCTGGACGCCCGGCGCGGCGATGATCGGGCTGATGGCGCTGCCGGCAGGATGGCTGGCCGACCGCTGGAGTGCTCGGGGCATGATGGCCGTGTTCTTCGTCGGGCTCGGCATCGCGGCGGCCGGGTGTGGCCTCGCGACGGGGCCGGACAGCCTCAGGCTCGCGCTCATCGCGCTGGGCGCCTTCGCGGCCATCTATCACCCCGTCGGGCTCGCCTGGGTCGTGCGTCACGCGCGGCAGCGCGGCCGCGCGCTGGGCATCAACGGCATCACCGGTAGCCTCGGCGTGGCGCTCGCTGGTGTGGTGGCCGGCGGGCTCAGCGACAGCGTGGGCTGGCGTGCGGCGTTCGTCCTTCCGGGCGTCATGTCGATGGCCGCTGGGGCCTCCCTCGTCTACGCTATCCGCCAGGGCTGGGTGCCCGCGGCGCCAGCCGACGCGGCGGCGCCACGGCCGTCCGACGGCCGGCGTCCCGCGAGCGTGCTCTGGACGCTGGTCTTCACGATGACCGCCGGCGCCATGGTCTACCAGGTGACGCAGGCGGCGCTCCCGAAGCTCCTGTCGCTGAACTTCGGGTCATCACTCGGCCCGTCCACCTTCGGCGTGGGGGCCCTCGTCGGCGTGGTGTATGGCGTGGCCGCCTTCACCCAGGTGCTGGCCGGCCACGCGGCAGACCGCTACCCGCTGCCGCTCGTCTACCTTGCGATGTGGTTCCTGCAGGTGCCCCTGCTCTGGCTCATGGCATCGGTCGGCGGCTGGTCCTTCGTCGGCCTTGCCGCCCTCGCCGTCGTCGTCAACACCAGCGCGTTGCCGGCCGAGAACCTGCTGCTCGTCGGCTCCACGCCGACCAGCCGGCAGGGGCTCGCGTTTGGCTTGCGCTTCGTGCTGGTGTTCTGCGCCACCCCCGTGTCGTTGTGGTTCGTGGCCACCGTGGCCCGGCGCACGGGCGGCTTCACGACGGTGTTCCTGGCGGCCGCTGCGCTCGCGGCTGTCGGAGGCCTGGCCTCCCTGCGTCTTCTGCCGCTCGCCGCGCGCGGACCCGCGACGAGCTCAAGCCTCGAAGCCTGAGCCGTACGCCGGAAGCCGGCCCTCAAAGGGCCGGCCCTCCTTGCCGTACGCCGCCGTACGCCGTAAGCCGTACGCCGTACGCCCGTTCTCATGTCCGAAAACGGCGAGCCCGTGGCCACGACTGACGCCATAATGGGCGCCATGACGCTCGACGCCGACCGCTGCTACACGGCCCTGCGCACGCGCGACCGCAGGTTCGACGGGCGCTTTTTCGTCGGCGTCTCGTCCACGGGCATCTACTGCCGGCCCGTGTGTCCCGCGCGGATTCCCCGTCGGGATCGGTGCGAGTTCTTCACGACCGCGGCCGCCGCCGAGACCCGTGGCTTCCGTCCGTGCCTCCGTTGCCGGCCCGAGCTGGCGCCCGGCAACGCCCGCGTCGACGCCACGCGCTCGTTGGCAGCAAGAGCCGCGAGCCTGATCGAGGACGGGCTGTTCGTCGACGGCGGGGGTGTGGAGCGCCTGTCGGTCCGCCTGGGCGTGAGCGACCGCCATCTGCGCCGGACGTTCCAGGCGCAGTTCGGGGTGTCGCCCGTCGAGTTCGCTCAGACGCAGCGCCTGTTGCTGGCCAAGCGCCTCCTCACGGACACGCGCATGCGCGTGGTGGACGTGGCGATGGCCAGCGGGTTCGCCAGTCTGCGCCGGTTGAACACCCTGTTCCAGACACGCTACCACCTGTCGCCTTCGGACCTCCGGTGCCGCGCGCGCACGGAATCAGCCTCGGACGTCGGCTTCCGGGTGTCGCTGCGCTACGAGCGGCCGTTCGCGTGGCGAGCGCTGCTGCGCTTCCTCCGGGCACGAGCCGTTCCTGGTGTCGAGTCGGTCGATGGCCGCTCGTACCGCCGCACCGTGCGCCTGGCCTCTCGACGTGCGGAGCACGTGGGGGCGATTGATGTCGCCCACGATGCCCGGCGCGGGTGCGTGGTCGTGACGACCCAGCCCACGCTTGCGTCGGTGCTGCCCCTGGTCGTGGGCGGCGTGAAACGGCTCTTCGACCTCGCCTGTCCGGTGCAGGACGTGGAACGCGGCCTGGGCCCCCTGGCGACAGCCTGTCCGGGCCTGCGCGTGCCGGGTGCCTTCGACGGGTTCGAAGTGGCCGTACGGGCCATCCTCGGGCAGCAGGTCACCGTGGCCGGCGCATCGACGCTCGCAGGCCGGCTTGCGGAGGCATTCGGCGATGCGGTCGAGACGGAGGTACCCGAACTGACCCGCCTCTTTCCGCGGGCCGAGAGAATCGCCCGCCTCGACGTCGAGACCCTGCGCACGATCGGCCTGGTGTCCACCCGAGCGCGCGCCATCCTCGGTCTGGCCCGCGCGGTCGCCGACGGTTCACTCGGGCTCGAGCCGGAAGGTCCCATCGAATCCACATTGGAGCGCCTGCGGGCGATTCCAGGCATCGGCGACTGGACCGCGCAGTACATCGCCATGCGGGCGCTCGCGTGGCCCGATGCGTTCCCCGAAAGCGATCTGGGCATCAGGCGGGCGCTGGGGGAGACACGACCCGCCCGGATCCGCGCAACGGCAGAAGCCTGGCTGCCGTGGCGCTCCTACGCCGCCATGCACCTGTGGCAACGCCTGGACATCGCCGCGACGAACCCTTCAGGAGAGTGATCGTGACCACCTATGGCTATCTCGACTGGCCCCTCGGCCGCCTGCTGCTGATCTCCGATGGTGAGGCGCTCACCGGGCTCTGGTTCGTGGATGGGCGACGGCCGGTCGAGCCCGACGTCCGCTGGGATCACGATGAAGACGCCCGGCCGTTTTCCACCGTGCGGCGGCAACTCCGCGAGTACTCGGAGGGAGGTCGCCGGCAGTTCGACGTGCCGTTGCGGTTGGAAGGCACTCAGTACCAGCAGCGGATCTGGTCGGCGATCCGCGAGGTTCCCTTCGGGCAGACGATCACGTACCGGGAACTCGCGCGCCGCGCGGGGTCGTCGGCTGCCGCGCGCGCCGCAGGACTGGCGACCGGACAGAATCCGATCTCGATCATCGTCGCCTGCCACCGGATCGTCGGCAGTGACGGATCGCTCACGGGCTATGGCGGTGGCCTGGACCGCAAGCGCGCCCTGCTGGCGTTCGAGTCGGGGGCCGCGCCGGACCTGGCCACGGCCCGCGACGCCGATCCGCTGCCGCTGTTCGGGGCCGGCGTTACTGCGAGCCCTCGGCGCGCGGCATCCGGAAGGGAACCCCGACGTTCATCCAGCAACTGACCACGCGGTCGCGCTTCCGCGCCGGCGTGAACGTCCACTGTCGCACGGCATTCAGCGCGGCGCTGTCGAAGGCGGCGTCGCGCCTGGACCGCCGCAGCAACTGCGTGTCGGCCGCCCTGCCGCTGGCAGACACGAGCACGCGGACCACGACGACGTCCTCGACGCCCCGTTCACGGGCGCTCGCGGGGTAACTGGGCTCGGTGCGGTTCGCGACCTCCGGCCGGACGTCCACCTGGGACACCTCGAACACCTGCGATTTCGGCAGGGGCTCCGGCACGGGTTCGACGGCTCGCACGGGTGTCTCGGGGGGCGGTGGGGCCATGCTGGCCGGTGGCGGCGCCGTCATCGCCGTCACCACCGGTGGCGCCACGGTGTTCGGTCGCACCTCGGTCTTGACCGGTGATGTCGGTCGCGGTGGCGTGGTCGCCTTGCGCGCGGTCTTCGGCGGCGGCGCGGGCTTGGCGGGCGTTGCGGGTTTCGGCGGCGCCGCGGGACTGGGTGGCGGAGGCGCTTCAACGGTCCTCGACGGGACGTCCACTGGTGCCGACGGTGGCGGCGTGGCGAGCACGACGGGGCCCGCCGTCATGGCCGCGTAGGCCGGCCGCGCCTGAATCGGCGAGCTGGCGCCTCCCATCAGGCGTTCCACCATCCATTCGCGCGTGGCGTAGGAGGCGCCGGCCGTGACCGCCAGCAGCGCGGCCACCAGGAACGGCTGGCGGATGGCTGCGGCCTGAATCGAACGCTTCGGTCGTGTCGGGCGCCGCGCGGCGGCCGCGGGGCCTCGCGCCACCGGCCGTGCCGAGGCGGAGTAGGACGGACGCACAACCACGCCGGGCGTCGGTCCGCCAGAACCAGCGGGCCGCGGGGACGGGAGTGGTGGCGGCACGACTTCGAGGACGTCCGGCGCGGGTTCGGCCGGGGGTGTCACCGGTGGCGCTGGAGGCCCCGCCGCGGCGACCGCAGGTGCCCACCAGGGTGCGGGGGACACGTCGCTGACGGCAGCATCGGCCGACGGCGGGGCGACCAGTTCCGAAGGCGGTGGCACGAGCCACGATTCGACGGGGGGTTCGTCCGCCGTCATCGCGTCTGTCACCACCGCCGGGACGGGTACTTCAGCGTCGAGGAGCGCCGTTGCGACGGGAGCGCTCTCACGCGCCGGCTCAGGTGTCGCCAGCTCTTCGTGCGGTGGTTCCTGGGGCGGTGTCACCGCCACGTGGAACGAGGGCACCCACCAGGACTCGAGTTCGAGCGGCGGGTCCTCGGCCGGCGTCCGGTTCTCGACCGGTGGCGCGGGGGCCTCGCAAGGGGCGTCCGGCGCGTCGGTGAGGTCAGCCGCGTCGGCCAACTGGGTCACGTCCGCCCCGTCGGCCACATCAATCCGTGACACCGGTTCCTGGACTTCCAGTTCGCCGAGGACCATCAACTCGCACGAGGTGCAGAAGCCGCCATCGGGGCCCGCCGGCGCGCCACAGAGGCGACAGGCCGCTGCAGGGTCGCGCGACGGCGCCGGCCCGGGCGTTGACGGTGCGGCTCCCTGGACGACTTTCGGCGCAAGCGATTTCCCGCACACCGAGCAGTAGCCGTCGTCCTGGAGGAAGTCGGGATCGTAGAGGAGGCAATCGACGCAGCGCACGATGAGATCCTCGTCCTCGTCGGCTCGACCCATGCGCGGGCGAGTCCCTCAGCGAAGGAGCAAACCCCAGGCCACGGCACCACCCCGCTGTGCGCATCCGCGCACGAGGCCCGTGAGCCGTACGAGGGGGACGAGGGTCGCGACCGGTGCGGGTCCGCTAAACCGAGGAAAACCGGCTGAAGTGACCGTGACGACCGGGTGTCGACGACCGGGCCAGGTGTCGGGCGCGGAGCCCGCGAGTGGCTGGCCGGCGCTGCGCACGCGACGCGGCGAGCGTTCCGGGGAGGGCGCGCGAATCACGAAATCGTGACCGCGCAATGCGTTGTCGTAACGGCCCCGCGCCGTGTTCAGGCGCCAGTGGCCCGGCGGATGCCCATGCTGACCACGCAGGCCGTGGCCGCGACACACAGGCCGACGACCGACGGCGTGAAGAGGCCGCCGCCCGTGCCCGAGACCTGCACGGCGAGCGCGGCGAGCACGCCACCGACCATCGCCGCCGTTGCGTCGGTGGCGTTGACGCGCGTCGTGAACAGCCCGGCGACGAGCGGCACGAACAGGCTGACGCCGAGCAGCGTGTAGAAGAGGCTGAGTGCTCCAATCACGGAGGGCGAGACGACCGCGAGCACGGTGGCGAGGGAGCCGGCTACGAAGGCCGTGATGCGGGTGACGCGGAGGACGGCGCGATCGGAGGCCCCCGGGGCCACCAGCCGCTTGTACAGGTCCTGTGCCAACGACGTGGTCAACATGAACAGAACGGCGTCAGCCGTGCTGACCTCGGCGGAGAAGACCGCCGCCAGGCCGAGCGTGCCGATCGCCGGGGGCAGGGCGTGGGTGAGCAGGGACGGCAGGGCCAGCTCGGGCGACGGCAGCGCCGGGAAGAGGGCGCGGGCGCTCATCCCCATGAGCACTGGCACGATCGCGTACGCCAGGAGCCCGATCGCGTTCAGGCCAACGCCCTGGCGGACGGCGCGTGCGTCGCGCGCGCCGTACGCTTTCTGCACGAGGCCCGGCGAGACGACGAAGGCGGGCGCCAGGAGCGCGACGAAGATCACCCCCGAGCTGCCGCTGCTCCAGAAATCGAGATACGTGGCCGTCTGCGCCTCGAGCGCCGCGATCTTCGAGAGGCCGCCGGCCGCCGCGAGCGCAAGCGGCAGGGCGATCGCGAAGCCCACGAGCTTGACGGTCAGTTGCACAAGGTTTACCCAGGCCGACGTGAGGAGCCCCCCCGCACTGAAGTAGGCGCTGACCAGGGCCCCACCGACCAGGCAGCCAAGGGGTTTGGGCACGCCTGCCACCACGTTGAGGATCCAGGCGAGGGCGATGAGCTGCCCCGCGAGGATCGCGAGCGACCCGAGCCACAGCAGCACCGCCATCAGGACCCGCACGGTGGCGCTGTACCGGAACTCCAGGTAGTCGCCGACCGTCCGCAGGTCGTGCTGTGCAGCGACCTGCCAGATCCGCGGGCCGACCCACAGGGCCAGCGCGACGGACCCCAGGGCGGCCGAGCCCACCCACCACCAGGCCGCGAGGCCGTCACGATAGCCCAGACCTGCGGCGCCCACCGTGGATCCGGCGCCGATGTTCGCCGCGAGCACCGTGGCCGCGAGCAATCCTGGGCCAAGGCTCCGCCCGGCGACGAAAAAATCACTGGTGCCTCGCACCCGTCGCCCGATGAAGAGGCCGAGCGCGGTGAGCCCGGCGGAGTAGAGCAGCAGCAGGGCGAACTGGAGGGACACGGTGGCTGGACAGCGTATCATTTCCGCATGTCACCCACCCGACGCCGCTTCCTCCGTACCGTTGGCGCTGTTTCCGCTCCCATGTTCAGCCCGCGCCTCCTGGATGCGCTCGAGCGACGCCTCGAGGAGTTCGGGGACCTGTCAGCCGCGGACGCGGCTGGCGACGAGGCATTCTGGGGGGAGATCCGCCAGGCGTTTCCCGTCTCCCGGGACTACATCAACCTCGAGAACGGCTACTCCAGCCCGCAGCCGCAGGCGACCTACGAGGCATTCCAGCGATACGAGCGCGACATCAACGCCGGGGTCTCCTTCTACATGCGCCGGCAGCGGGCCGCCGACCTCGCGGCGGTGAAGCGGGACCTCGCGGACCTCGCGGGCTGCCCGGCCGACGAACTGGTCATCACGCGCAACACGACCGAGTCGCTCGGCACCGTCATCCACGGCCTCGATCTCGCCCCCGGCGACGAGGCGGTGATGTGCGACCAGGACTACGGCACGATGCTCGAGCAGTTCCGCCAGCAGTCGCGGCGACGTGGCCTTTCCTGCGTGCAGGTGTCGCTGCCGCTGCACCCGCGATCCGACGAGGACATCGTGGACACCTACGCGCGCGCGCTCACGCCCCGCACGAAGCTGCTGCTGATCTCGCACATGGTCAACATCACGGGCCAGATCCTGCCCGTGCGCCGCATCGCCGACCTGGCGCACGCCCGCGGCGTCGACGTCATCGTCGATGCGGCTCATTCGTTTGCGCACCTGGTGTTCTCGGTGCCGGAGCTGGACGGAGACTACCTGGGCGCGAGCCTGCACAAGTGGTTGTGCACCCCGCTCGGCGCGGGACTGCTGCACATCAAGCAGGCGAAGATCAGGAGCGTCTGGCCGCTGTTCGGGGACACGAGCGTGCCCGACGACGACATCAGGAAGTTCGAGCGGATCGGCACGCACCCGTCGTGGACCGTGCTGGCCATCCAGGACGCGATCCGTTTCCATCGGATGGTGGGGGGGCCGCGCAAGGAAGCGCGCCTGCGTTACCTGCAGCACTACTGGACGGACCGCGTGCGTGGCGTGCCGAAGGTCTATCTGAACACGCCGGCCGGCCAGCGGGCGTGTGGCATCGCGAACGTCGGCATCACGGGCCGCACACCCGAGGACCTGGCGACGGCGCTCTTCGATCGCTTCCGCATCTATACCGTGGCCATCGACACCGGGCCGGTCAAGGGCGTGCGCGTGACGCCGCACCTCTACACGACCACCGCCGACCTGGACGCGCTGGTCGCGGCGGTCACGGCGCTCGCGCGGACGTAGCGGCGTCAGCACACCAGCTCGTCCGTGCCCCGCCCTGCGGCGTGGCCGCGGGGCACCGCTCTTGCATCCCCCTCCGGCAGGTCACGGGGTGCTCCGGGCGGTCCCCGGGTGCCCGGCCTGCCTCTTCTCGCCGCACAGGCCTTCGCGCGCGGCACCCCGCTGGGTTTCACGCCGGGAATCCCCCCAGTTCCGGCCAGCGGGTCTCGGCCAGGGAGCCGGAATGAGACTGAACACCGCCGCCGGTGTCGAGGAGATCTGCCGGAAATTCGGCAACGACCGCACCAGGATGATGGACATCGTCATCGCCATCCAGCGACGCTATGGGTGCGTGTCGGACGAGAGCATGGAAGTGATCGCGCGCGCCGTCGGCACCCAGCGCGTCGAAATCGAGAGCGTCGTCACCTTCTACGCCTTCCTGTCGGTCAAGCCGCAGGGCAAGGTCGTCATCCGCCTGTGCAACGACATCGTGGACTGGATGAAGGGCTACGAGGCCGTGGCCGACGCCATGGCCAAGGAACTCGGCGTCACCATGGGGGAGACCACCTCGGACGGGGCGATCACCCTGACGCACACCCCGTGCATCGGGATGAGCGATCAGGCACCAGCCGCGCTATTCAACGATGTCGTCATCACGCAGCTCACGCCCGAGCGCGGGCGACAGGTCATTCGCGACCTGCGGCGTCACCTCGACCCGCAGCAGCTCGTGACGATGGTGGGGGACGGGAACAACGCGCACCCGCTCGTGCGGGCGATGGTCCGCAACAACATCCGGCAACGGGGGCCCGTGCTGTTCGCCGACTTCGAGCCGGGGTCGGCGCTGCGCAAGGCGCTGGCGCTGGCGCCGCAGGGCGTGATCGACGAGATGAAGGCCTCGCGGTTGCGGGGGCGCGGCGGGGCGGGGTTCCCGGCGGGCCTCAAGTGGGAGCTGGCGCGCAACGCGCCCGGACCGCGCCGGTGGGTCATCTGCAACGCCGACGAAGGCGAGCCCGGGACGTTCAAGGACCGCGTCCTCCTGACGGAGTGCCCGGACCTCGTCTTCGAGGGCATGACCATCGCGGGACACGCGATCGGCAGCGACAGCGGCATCGTGTACCTACGAGGCGAGTACCGCTATCTGCTCGCGTTCCTCGAGGCGGTCCTCGAGGACCGCCGCCGCAAGGGCCTGCTCGGCCGGGACATCCTGGGCGTGCCCGGCTTCAACTTCGACGTCCGGATCCAGCTTGGCGCCGGGGCCTACATCTGCGGCGAGGAAACCGCCCTCATCAGCTCCTGCGAGGGCCTGCGGGGAGACCCCAAGAACCGCCCGCCCTTCCCGCCCCAGCAGGGCTACCTTGGTGGCCCAACGATCGTCAACAACGTGGAGTCGTTCTGCTGTACGTCGCGCATCCTGCTCGAGGGCGGCGCGTGGTTCGCGTCGATGGGATCGCCGCGAACCACCGGGACCAAGGCGCTGAGCATCGCGGGCGACTGCCGCAAGCCTGGTGTCTACGAAGTCCCGTTCGGCATCACCGCCGGCGACCTGCTGGAGGCCGTGGAGGCGGACAACCCCGGGGCCATGCTCATCGGCGGTCCCTGTCGACAAATGATCGGGCCGGATCGCTTCAACGGGCGCATCTGCTACGACGATCTGGCCACTGGCGGCGCCATCATGATCTTCAACCGGGCGCGCAGCCAGCTCGAGATCGCGGAGCACTACCTCGACTTCTTCATCGAGGAGAGCTGCGGCCACTGCACGCCCTGTCGGGTCGGCCTCGTGCTGCTGAAGCAGGCGGTCCACCACGTGGTGACCGGGGCGGGGGAGCCGGCCGACCTCGTCGCGATGCGGGACCTGTCGCGGTTCATCATCCAGACCAGTCGCTGCGGGCTGGGGCAGGCGGCGCCCAACCCCGTGCTGGGGGCGCTCGAGAACTTCAGCACGCTGTACGCCGGGCTCGTCGCAGAGCGGAAGCCCGGCTTGCGGCCGACCTTCGACCTGGCGTCTGCCGTGGTGGACGCCGAGCTGCGCGTCGGCCGTCAGTCGCGCTACGTGTGAGGGAGGTCCGTGGTGAGCACGATCGAGTTCATCCTCGATGACAGGACGATAACGGCGACGCCCGGCCAGACGATCCTGAAGGCCGCGGAGGCCGCGGGCGTCTACATCCCGCGGCTGTGCGCCTACAAGGACCTGATCCCGCACGGGAGCTGCCGCGTCTGCTCGGTGCGCGTCAACGGCCGTATCCAGGCGGCGTGCGTCCAGACCGTGGCGGAGGGTGCGGTGGTCGAGTGCAACACGCCGGAGCTGGACGAGTTCCGGCGCAACATCATCGACATGCTCTTCGCCGAGGGCAACCACTACTGCATGTTCTGCGAGAAGAGCGGGCAGTGCGAGCTGCAGGCCCTCGCGTACCGCTTCGGGATCACGGCGCCGAAGTACCCGCTGCTCAACCCGGTGCGGGACATCGACATGTCCCACCCCGACGTCTACCTGGATCACAACCGCTGCATCCTCTGCGGACGCTGCGTCCGTGTCTCCCAGGAGCTCGACCACAAGAACGTGTTCCAGTTCGTCGGCCGGGGGTTCAGGAAGCGCCTCCAGGTCAACGGTACGGCCCTGGCCGCCACGGACCTTCGCGTGACCGACGAAGTGGTGGCGTCGTGCCCGGTCGGGGCGCTCATGAAGAAGCGGGTCGGCTACGCCGTGCCCGTGGGGCAGCGGGCGTTCGACGCGAAGCCGATCGGCGCCGACGTCGAGGTGCAGGCGGGAGGTGACCGGTGACGCCGAAACCGCGCATCGCCACGGTCAGCCTGGCCGGGTGCTTCGGCTGCCACATGTCCATTCTCGACATCGACGAGCGGATCCTCGCCCTGGCGGACCTCGTTGAGTTCGACCGGTCGCCCATCAACGACTACAAGGAGTTCCGCGGGCGCTGCGCCGTGGGCATCGTCGAGGGCGGCTGCTGCAACGAGGAGAACGTGCACGTCCTCGAGGACTTCCGCAAACACTGCGACGTGCTCGTGTCGCTGGGCGATTGCGCGATCAACGGCGGCGTCCCCGCGCTCCGCAACCACGTGCCCCTCCGGGAGTGCCTCGAGGAGGCCTACCTGAAATCACCCGGCGTGTACAACCCCGGGGCCGTCATTCCCAACGATCCGGAGATCCCGCTGCTGCTGAACCGGGTCTACCCGTGCCACGAAGTGGTGAAGATCGACGTGTTCGTTCCCGGATGCCCGCCGCCAGCCGACGCGATCTGGAACACGCTGGTGGCGCTGCTCACCGGGAAACCCGTCGAGCCCGTCTACGCGACGCTCAAGTACGACTGACCGAGCTGACCCATGCTGTCCACGCAGAACCAGGCCAAGACGCGCAAGTACACGATCCTGCCGCTGACTCGTGTCGAGGGTCACGGCAAGGTCACCATCCACATGACCGCGGACCACCAGGTGGAGCAGGCGCGCCTGCACATCGTCGAGTTCCGCGGGTTCGAACGGTTCATCGTCGGGCGGCCGTACTGGGAGGTCCCGGTCATCGTGCAGCGCCTCTGCGGCATCTGTCCGGTGAGCCACCACCTGGCGGCGGCCAAGGCCATGGACCGCATCGTCGGGGGCGAACAGCTGACCCCGACCGCTGAGAAGGTCCGGCGGCTCATGCACTACGGGCAGATCTTCCAGAGCCATGCGCTGCACTTCTTCCACCTGTCCAGCCCCGACCTCCTCTTTGGCACCGACGGCACGGCGGCGAGCGGGTTCAGCGCCGCGGTCGAGCGCCGGAACGTGCTCGAGGTGGCCGCCCGCTTCCCGGACCTCGCCGTGCAGGCGGTGATGATGCGCCGCTACGGTCAGGAGGTCATCAAGGCGACGGCCGGGAAGAAGATCCACGGCACCGGCGCGATCCCGGGCGGCGTGAACAAGAACCTCTCGCTCGCGGAGCGCGACGACCTGCTCCGGGAGATCGATCAGATGCTGGCGTGGGCGCGCGGCGCGTTGGCAATCGCCCGGCAGTTCACGCTGGACCACCTGGTCGAGTTGATTCCGTTCGGCTCGTTCGACTCGAACCACCTGTCCATCGTGCGCGCCTCGGACGGCGCGCTGGACCTGTACCACGGGGCGCTCCGCGCCGTGGACAAGGATGGGCATCGCCTCGTCGATGGCGTCGACGACCAGCGCTACCTCGAGGTGGTGAACGAAGAGGTGCGCCCCTGGTCGTACATGAAGTTCCCGTTCCTCAAGGCCCTCGG
>CAYLZN010000104.1:0-16031 GCA_964387935.1 uncultured Vicinamibacteraceae bacterium
GAGGTACGCGATCCACTTGCCGTCGGGTGAGAACAGGGCGCCCTGGTCGCGCCACGGCGACGCCGTCACTTGCGATTTCTCACCGATCTCCGGATCCGTCGGGACGATGAACACCTCGCCGCGGAAGTCGATGGCGAGGTAGTCGCCCTCGTGCGAGGGAGCGAACCCGTCGGCCTTGCTGCGGGTGGTCAGGTACGACGTCAGGTTCTCCTTCGGGTCGAACGCGAGGTCGATGCTGACCTTGTGCGGGGTGCCGCCTGGCACGGCGAGCGTCCACAGCTCGAACTCGTTTTCGTACGCGATGGTCTTCCCATCGGGACTGATGGAAGGGAACTGCACGCCATCCGCCTTGTGAGTCGTAACCTGGACGGGCGACCCTCCGGTCGGCGCGATCTTCCAGAGATTGAAGACGCCGTCGCGCTCCGACGCGAAGTAGATCATGCCGTCGGCACCCCACATGGGATACACGTCCTGCGTGTGCGTGCGGAACTCCTGAAGGTTGGTGTCGGTCAACTGGACGATGCGCCGTGTGGCGACGTCCTGAACCCAGATGTCGTCGGCGCGGTTGCCACGATAGCCCTTGCGCCAGTAGGCGCCGCCCATGCGATTGAACGCGATGGCCGTGCCATCCTGCTTGATCATGCCCTGCGTGGCGGTGTCCATGGGGAGCGGTTGCGGCAGGCCGCCTTCGATCGGGACGCTGAACAGCGGGCTCCCCCATGTCCGCGGGCCACGCTGGCTCGCGAAGATCACGCGCCGGCCGTCCGGGCTCCAGTAGAGAACGATGTCGTTGGCGGTGTTGAAGGTCAATTGCCTGGGCTCGCCCCCGCCGGTCGGCACGACGTACACGTTGTCGTTGCCCTCGCGGTTGCTGGTGAAGGCGACGAGCGTGCCGTCGGGGGAGAAGCGGGGGAAGACGTCGCGCCCGATGTGCGCGGTGAGACGCGCCGCCTGCGAGCCGTCCGCACGGGCGACCCAGATGTCGCCGTGATAGGAGAACGCCAGCCTGCCGTTGGCGACATGGGGATACCGTGCGAACTTGACCGGCTCGGCGCTCGCGATCGTGGTCCCGGCGAGGAAACCAAGGCAGGCGAGCGCGGTGAAGAGGACGTGACGCGGGTGCGACAGGGACATCGCGTGCTCCTGGGGCGCGAAGCGCCGTGAAAGGGGGCCGCGCCATGGCGGCGTCGCGTCGAGTCTACCGCCATCCGGGCGTCAAGGGCCGCCAGATCGCAATGACCAGGCCGGCGGCTGCCCACAGCGCACCGACGGTCTTCGCGAGCGCACCCGCCTCCACGAGCACCCAGATCGTGGCCATCGCGCCCAGCGCCGGCACGATCCAGTGCGCGCCCCGTGCCGGTGCCCGTCGCTTCACGGCGAAGAACCCGACCACCGACGCGTGCAGCAGCGTGAACGCCGCCAGCGCGCCCACATCCACGATCGACACCAGGACGTCGAGCCCGTCGGCACGCCGCGCGGCCCACACGGACACCACGAAGGTCAGTGCAGCAACCGTCAGCAGTGAGGCGCGCGGCACGCCGTGGCGTGCATCCACGGACGCGAGCCATGCGGGCAGGCGCCCGTCGCGGGCCATGCCGTACAGCAGGCGGCCCGCCGCGGCCTGTCCTGTCATGGCCGCAAACGCCGGACCCACGGCCTTCGCGATCGCCAGCAGGACGGCCAGCCAGGGGCCGACCGCAACCCCGGTGAGGTCGTAGAACGCCGTGCCCTGTCGCTCCGGATGGGCCGCGAGATCGCCAGGTGCCACCGGGCTCAGCACCCCGGCGAGCCAGGTCTGCCCGATGAAGAGCACGCCCGCCACCGACAGGCAGAACAGGATCGCGCGGCCGACCTGCCGGCCGTCGCCCGCACTCTCTTCCGCAAACGACGCAATCGCGTCGAAGCCGAGGAACGACAGCACGGCGACGGACACGGCGCCCACGGCGGCTGACGCAGTCAACGCCCCGCCGCCGGTGAACGGAGACGCCCACGGTCGCGCCAGACCGTGTTGTGCGAGGACGACGATCGCCGCGACCACAAACAGAGCGAACACGACGAACTCGGCGACCAGGACGACGAAACCCGCGCGCGCGGCCACTCGCACTCCGGCGAGGTTGAGCCATGTGGTGACACCGAAGGCGGCCACGGTGAAGATCCAGGCCGGCACGGCCGGGACCAGCGCGTGCAGGGCGATCCCGGAGAACAGGCAGGCGACCGCCGGGATGAGCAGGTAGTCGAGCATCGCCAGCCAGCCGGCGAGGAAGCCGGCGGCGCCTCCCAGGCCCTCCCGCGCGTACGCAAAGACGGAACCGGCGTGCGGGACGACCCGCGACATCTCCGCATACGACCACGCGGTGAAGCCCATGGCGATCGTCGCCAGCAGGTACACGAGCGCGACGGCGCCGTCGGCACGGGCGTCGAGCACGCCGAACACGCCCACGGGCGCCAGCGGCCCGATGAACAGCAGGCCGTAGACGATGAGATCGCGGAGCGAGAGCGTGCGGCGGAGGGCTGGGGGCTCGGCCATGGATGCCGCGATAATAGTCCGCGGCGAACCTCATGGCCCTCTGGACCCGCGTCCGCCAGGCGGCCCTGCGCGTGCGCGAGGCCCTCCGCTGGCTCGAGCGCCAGGTGGGGATCCTGGTGCGCGGTCGGCGTCCGGCCGTCGGTTGGGGCGCGAAGCCGATCCCGCTCGTGGGCGGGTTCGCCTTCCGTACCTGGGCGCCCACGGCGAGGGCCGTCGAGGTGACGGGGGAGTTCGCCGCCGACGCCCAGGGCCGCTGGCAGATCGGGCGCCACCTGCTCGTGCGCGGACCCGACGGCTACTGGACTGGTGTGGTGTCGAGCGCGCAGGTCGATCAGCGGTACAAGTTCGTCGTCACCGCGCACGACGGTCGGCTGCTCTGGCGCATGGATCCGGCCGCGCGCGACACCGATCACTCCGCGCTCGACGTCGGCAACGCGGGAATCCTCGTCGATCCCTCGTTTTCGTGGCGGCTGTTTGCGCGGCCCGACCGGTCCGTTTACCTAATCTACCAGCTGCACATCGGGACGTTCACCGGGCGGAACGACGGCGTCCCCCACGCGGTCGGCACGTTCGGCGACGCCGCGGCGCGTCTGGCCTACATCCGCGCCCTCGGCTTCACCGCCATCGAGTTGACGCCGGTGCAGGAGTTCACCGGGCACCGATCCTGGGGCTACAACCCGTCGTTCTACTTCGCGCCGGAATCCGCGTACGGGTCGCCGCGCGACCTCCGCGCGTTCGTGGAAGAGGCCCACGCCCACGGCCTCGCCGTCATCTTCGACGTTGTCTACAACCACGTGAGCAACACGGACAACCCGCTGTGGGAGTACGACGGCGATGCATGCGACGGGGGCGTGTACTTGCAGCGGTTCCGCACGCCCTGGAGCGAGTTCGCACCCGCGTACTGGAAGGCGCAGGTGCGTGACTTCTTCCTCGACAACGCGCGGATGTACTTCAGCGAGTACCACGCGGACGGCCTGCGGTTCGACGCGACGCGCTACATCGAATACGCGGCCGGCCTGAGGAACGACGGGTGGTCCTTCCTCCAGTACCTCACCTGGCACCTTCGGCAGGAGTTCCCGGATCGGTACCTCGTGGCCGAGCACCTGCCGGACCACGAGGCGATCGTGAGCAGTGCGGGGTTCGATGCCACATGGCTCACCGACGCGCACCACGAGTTCGAGCGGGCCGTGACCCAGCCGATCGGCGAGGAGACGTGGCGCCGACTGTGCCGCACGCTCGGCCGTGATCTCGGCCCGGGGCGCGCCTACGCGCACGGCTGGAACCTCGTGCGCTACCCGCTCGGGTGCCACGACGACTGCGGCGACGACAGGGGCGGAGCCACGATCGAATCGGGCGCAGACTGGCAGCGCCACCGCTACCTGGTCGAGTTCGCCGGCGGCCGCGACGATGTGCGGGCGCGCGCCAAGGCGCGTCTGGGGTGGGCGCTGGCCATCGCGTGTCCCGGCACACCCATGCTCTTCATGGGGTCCGAGTTTCACCAGCCGGGCTACTGGCACGACGGCCACGACCGCTACGGGGACCATCGCCCCGATTGGTCGCTGGCCGACGATGAGGCCGGGCGCGCGATGCGGGCGCTGGTGGCGGAGGCGAACCGGTTGAGGCGCGAGCGGGCATCACTCCGCAGCGACACCTTCACACTCACGCATGAGGATTCCGGCGCCCGCGTCCTCGCGTTCAAGCGCTGGGTGCCCGGCGGACACGACGTGATCCTGGCGGTGGCGAACTTCAGTGACCGGGACTACGTGGCCACCGGCTTCGGCGTCTTCACCGGCGGGCAGGCCGGTCGCTGGGTGGAGCTGCTGAACACGCAGGCGCCGGAGTTTGGCGGGTGGCCGGGTGCGAGCAACGCGGGACGCGCGCTCGAGACCCAACCCGACGGGCGCGTGCACGTCGCGCTGCCACCGTGGAGCGCGGTGCTGCTGGGGCTGGCGTAGTTGGTCGCACGGACGTCCCGGGGAGGAACTCCTACTCTGCGTCGATCAGGCGCCAGCCGGCCGTCCAGTTCTGGGTCTGCATCCGTTCGCTGAACGCGATGGCGCTGCCCAGGTCGTCGAAGTCACGTACGCCGAGGGGCCGGTCGTTGAGGAACCACGCCGCCCAGGCGCCGGACCCCTGACACCCGACCAGCAGGTGCGTGAAGAGCCCGTCGGCGCGTCGCATGCGCCACATGACCACGGGTTCCTCGGCGAGGGCTCGCGCGATCCGGTCCACCACGCCGGGTCGAGGGGCAAGAACGATACCGCCCGCGTACCCGGGGGTTCGGCCCCGAATGGTGCCGCGGGTCGGCAGAAGGTCTTCACCTCGCAGAGAAAGGTTCGAACCGGGCGCCTCCTAGAATTCCACCCTGCACAGCACACCCTTGCGATCGCGTGCGATCAGCGGCGCCAGGGACACGGTGGCCTTCGGGCCCTGCGACTCGACCTTCATCACCGTGATGTTACCCTTCACGAGCGCGTCGATGCCCACGCCGACGCCCGCGCCGATGGCGGTGTACACGGCGGCCCAGGGCCCGCAGCCGTCGCATTCGTCCTGGGACGCGGCGATGATGAACGGCGTGACCCCGACGGCCGCACCGATCAGCGCACCGTTCCACAGGGGTCCCGACCGCCGCGCCTGGACCTTGACCAGCTCGCTGCCCACCAGCGTTCGCGGCCCCTCGCTCGTGGTGAGCGTCAGGTCCGTGGCGGTGATGCCGGTCAGCTTTCCCTTGACCACCCGGCCTGCCTGGTCGGTGGCTGTCACCGTCTCTCCAAGGAGCACCCGCCCCTGCAGTGCCGCGAAGCTGCGGGCCACCTCGTCTCCGCGCGCGGGAGCTGCCGTCAGGGCGAGTGCGGCGAGCGAAAGACACAGGATCACATCGATGTGACGAGGGTTCATGGCGGACCTCCATCCCGACGAGACCGGTCCGGACTCTTCTGCGGACCGGCCGCCTCACTCTGGAATGTGACACTCGTCCGCGTTTCGGCTCAGGCTGGCGCTGGTGTCCTGCCGGATCCCTTGGGGACGGGCTGGGATGGGGCAGGCCGCGTCGCTCGGGCGCCCGAACCGGAACAGGTGTCCGAACTCCGGCTCCTCGCGAAACCACCGCGATTCGGGGTTGCGAATCGTCTCCTGCCACGCGGGCTCGGTCAACTGCTCGAGCCGTTCGGCGTAGGCATCCACCCATTGCCTCACAGTGCTGTCGCGCAGGAGATCCTCGGCGTGCGGATGTCCCTGCGCGACGACGTGCTGATCGACGACCCGCCGCAGGACGGACGGGTTGTCCATGATGAGACACGGGCGCTTGAGATTCGCGCTCGTGTTGTACGGGAACGCCTGGCGGATGGCCCGGAAGAACGGCGAATTCGCGGCGTCGAGCAGCGTCGTGTCGCGAATGTTGTCGACACCGAAGTGCGCGAACACTTACGGTTCGACGCGGCCGGAGTTGAGGACGTGCAGGTAACGTCGGCCGCCCGCCATGCACCCGCCGATCGCCGGGCCGTCGTTCCAGAAGTCGGCGAGGAACATCGGGTACTGCCTTCGCAACTCGGCCACCCGCTCACCGCAGCGCACTCGCTGCTCCGGCGTCGGTACGAGGTCGAGCATCGGCTCGGTGCCGACCGGCATGAACATGAAGTACCAGGCGAACACGGCGCCCTCGTTCACGTAGTGCTCGACGAAGCGCGCCTCCGTGACCACGTCCACGTTCCGGCTGGTATAGGTGACACTGATGCCGAAGATGACGCCGTGGGCGCGGAGCCGCTGCATCGCGCCCGTCACCTTCGCGTACACGCCGGCACCACGCCGACCATCGGTCTCCTCGCCGTAGCCTTCGAGGCTGAGCGCCGGCGCCACATTGCCCAGCCGGGCGAGCTCCGCCACCAGGCCTTCGTCGAGCAGTGTCCCGTTGGTGAACGTCAGGAAGAACATGTCGCGGTGCTTGCGGAACAGCCGCAACAAGTCGCTGCTTGCAGCGCCGGTGTGCGTGACGGCCCACGTGCAGGAGAAGGTTCGCCAGCCCCGACCCGTCCTGCAGGTCCCGTGACAGGCGACCGAGGAACGCCGACATGCCGGGGTTGGGAATGGGCACCCGCGCGAGCGCAAGCAGGAGGGCGAGATCGCGCGGGCGGCCCGTGAGGCAGCGTGCGACGCCCCGCGCGACGAGGCTCGCGAGGAACCTCTCCTGCAGCGACATCCGACCCGCCTTTCGCTATGATCGGCGCGGCGCCGCCTGCCGACGGCCGCTCGAGCCGACTGGGGCTATTGTGGAACCGCCTCGCGCACCGCGCAACAGGATCGATCTTCACGATCGAGGAACACTCCATCATTGGCGGCCTGGGGAGCGCGGTGATGGAGGTGCTCACCGAGGAGGCGCCAGCAGCCGTCGTCCGGATCGGTCTGCCCGACGGCTTCCTCGAGTCGGGAACCCCCGCCGAACTGCGTGCCAAGTACGGCCTGACGGCGCGTGCGATTGCGACACGCGTGCGCGAGGTCTGCTGTGGCGCGCGCGTGTCAGTTCCGGCGTGCGAAGAGCCAGGCCGTCAGCGCGTACAGCATGCCTAGCATGACGGTGGCGGCCGCGATGGCTCTCGTGCCGACAAAGGGCATGCAGCAGAGCAGGACCAGGACGACGGGCGGGGCGCCCTTCAGCCTCGACAGCTTCGGATAGCGCACCGGGGCGACCATGAGCCCTGAGAAAACCGCCACCAGCGTGACGACGATCGCGGCCAGTTGGGACGGCGTCAGCCAGGCCGTGGCGTCGGTGAACACCGCCGTCACGCTGACGAAGGCGAAGAACACCGTGCCCAGGCCTGGCAGCTCTCGCACCTCGTGGGTCGTCGCCGTGACGAGTACCCCGTTGCGGGCGTAGCGGACGGCCCCGGTCAGCAGCGGGAGGGCGAGCGGCACCTCCAGCGTCGGCTCGACGCCTGCCGGCCCTGCGACGAGTGCGCGCGACAGCGCCCAGGGTGCGACGATGTAGCAGAGGTAGTCGGAGAAGTAGTCGAAGAGCGCGCCGAACCGGGAACTGGCCCCGAGGGCGCGCGCAACGGGGCCATCCAGGCCGTCGGTGACGGCGCCCAGCGCGATCAGGGTCGCGGCCGACCATAGCTCGCTCCTGAGGGCGGCGATGAGTGCCGCTCCGCCGAGCACGAGCCTCAGACCGGTCAGGAACTGTGGAATGAGCGTGCGCACGTGATGTCCGCCCGTGCCGTTACGTTAATCTGATCCGTCAGAAACGATGAAGAGACCGTGCCGGGTGCCGAGTGCCCTGTGCCGGGTGCGGCCCTGCAGACCGGCCAGCCGGGCGGCTCGCGCCGCGTGGCGCGCGGGGTCGCCCGTTGCGGTGATCGCAGCTGGCGCGGCGCGCGGGGTGCCGCCGACCCCGCGACTCAGGCCTGCGCGGCCCTGCTACACTCGACACGATGCGCTATCGTCGATTTGGCCGACTGGGATGGTCCGTGGCCGAGGTCGGCTACGGCATGTGGGGCATGGGCGGGTGGACGGGGTCGAACGACGACCAGTCGCGGGCGGCCATCGACCGGGCCATCGCCCTGGGCTGTAACTTCTTCGATACCGCGCTCGCCTACGGGCAAGGGCACAGTGAGCGGCTGCTCGGGCAGGCGCTGCGACATCACCAGGGCGCGCGCCCGTTCGTTGCGACGAAGGTCCCGCCGAAGAACATGGCGTGGCCGGGCCGCGCCTCCACCCCCGTCGCCGACGTGTTTCCGCCGGACCACATCAGGGCGGCCACCGAGCGGAGCCTGCAGAACCTGGGCCTGAACTCCGTCGATCTCCAGCAACTCCACGTCTGGAGCGACGCCTGGGCTGCCGACGAGGGCTGGAAGAGGGCGGTGGCGGACCTGAAGCGCGAGGGCCTGATTCGCGGGTTCGGGATCAGCGTCAACCGCTGGGAGCCGGCCAACGTGCTCGCGGCGCTCGAGACGGGGCTCGTCGACGCGGTGCAGGTGGTCTACAACCTCTTCGACCAGGCGCCGGAGGACGAACTGTTCCCCGCCTGCGAGCGCCTCGACGTGGCGGTCATCGCGCGCGTCCCGTTCGACGAGGGCAGCCTCACAGGGACCTTGACCGCCGACACCACGTTTCCCGACAACGACTGGCGCAGCATCTACTTCACGCCAGAGAACCTGCGCCAGACGCTTGCGCGCGTCGAAGCGGTGCGACCGCAGGTGCCGGAGGGCTGGACGCTGCCCGACCTGGCCCTGCGCTACATCCTGCAGCATCGCGCGGTATCCACGACGATTCCGGGCATGCGTCGGCCCGCGCACGTCGAGGCCAATCTCGCGGTGAGCGACGGCCGGCCGCTGACGGGGACTCTCCACGCCAGCCTTCGGGCGCACCGGTGGGACAGGACCCAGGTGATTCCGTGAACGGTCGTCGGTGGCTGGCAACTGGAAACCAACAACCGAGAACCGAGAACCGATAACCGACAACCGAGATGAAACCCACGACCGATTTGTGTGACCAGTTCGGAGACCTGGTGCGCGTGCTCGAGCCAGGCCTGCAGGATTTCGGTGGCGTGACCGAGTTCTCCGGACCCGTCGTCACGCTGCGCGTCTTCGAGGACAACGCGCTCGTACGCGCCACGCTGGAAACGCCCGGCGAGGGCCGTGTGCTGGTGATCGACGGCGGGAGGTCGACGCGAACCGCGCTAGTGGGTGGTCAGTTGGGTCAGCTCGCGGAGCGGAATCGCTGGGCGGGTGTCGTCGTGTGGGGCGCCGTGCGCGACTCGGCGGAGTTGCGCCAGTGTCACGTGGGCGTCCGCGCGCTGGCCACCAATCCGCGGAAGAGCGCGAAGCTTGGCGCGGGCGAGCGCGACGTGCCGGTGACGATCGCCGGCGTTCCCATCGCGCCCGGCCAGTGGATGGCCGCCGACGCCGACGGCATCGTCGTATCGGATCTGGAACTGCCCTGAGCCCTGTGCCTGCTCTTCTCCGCTATCTCTGGTCCAGCCCAACCTCGCTGCTGGGGCTCACGGTGGCGTTGCTCGCGCTGCCGCGCGGACGAGCGCGGCTCGTTCGAGGAGTGCTCGAGGTGCACGGCCCGTTGCTGGGCTGGGCGCTGACGCGGCTCGTCCCCATTCCCGGCGGTGCGGCGGCCATGACGTTGGGCCACGTCGTCCTCGGGCGCGATGCGACGTGCCTGGAGCGTACGCGCGCGCACGAACGGGTGCACGTGCAGCAGGGCGAGCGCTGGGGACCGTTCTTCGTCCCGGTCTACCTCCTGGCCAGCCTGTACCTGCTGGTCGCGGGCAGGGACGCCTACCACGACAACCCGTTCGAGCGTGAGGCCCACTCGCGCGAGCGCGCGCAGGGGCCGGCCCGCTCGCAGTCGGACGGGCGTGCCTTTCAGGCGCGGCCGGGTCGCGCCCGCCTCACCAGATCCGCGCGCGCTCCGCGGGCGTGAGGAAGAGCCTGTCGCCGGGCTTCACGCCGAACGCCTCGTACCACGCATCGATGTTTCGCACGGGACCGTCCACGCGGAATCGGGCGGGGGAGTGCGGGTCAGACGCCACCTGCTGCTTGACCGCATCGTCGCGCTGCTTCGACTGCCAGGCCTGCGCCCAGCCCAGGAACACTCGCTGGTCGCCGGTGAGCCCGTCGATGACGGGGGCGGGCTTGCCGCCCAGCGAGGCCCGGTAGGCATCGAGGGCCAGCGTGAGGCCCGCCACGTCGGCGATGTTCTCTCCCAGGGTCAGTTGCCCGTTGACGGGCAGGCCAGGCGCCACCTCGTAGGTGCCGTACTGGGTGACCAGGCGGGCGCTTTGCGCCTCGAAACGTGCGGCGTCCTCCTTGGTCCACCAGTCGCGCAGCTCGCCCTTCGCGTCGTACTTGCGGCCCTGGTCGTCGAAGCCGTGGCTGATCTCGTGGCCGATCACCCCGCCGATGGCGCCATAGTTGATGGCCGGGTCGGCGGTGAGGGCGAAATACGGCGCCTGGAGGATGGCGGCCGGAAAGACGATGACGTTGCGGCTGGGGTCGGAGTAGGCATTCACCGTCTGGGGCGTCATGTACCACTCTTCCTGGTCCACGGGCTTGCCAAGTTTGCCGGTGCGATAGGCCCACTCGAACGCGTTCGACCGCACCACGTTGCCGTAGAGATCGTCACGCGAGACGGCGAGGCCCTCGTAGTCGCGCCACGCGTTCGGATGGCCGACGCGCACGCGCATCCGATCCAGCTTCTCGAGAGCTTCTGCCTTCGTCGAGTCGCTCATCCACGCGAGAGCGCGGATCCGGGCGGCCATGGCCACCTTGAGGTTCGCCACCAGGCGCTCCATTTCGGCCTTGGCGGCGGGTGGGAAGTACTTCGCGACGTACTGCTGGCCCACGGCTTCGCCGAGGCTGCCGTCCACGAGTGTGACCGCGCGCTTCCAGCGGGGTCGGTTCTGCTCGAGGCCCGAGAGCGCCTTGCCGCGAAAGGCGAAGCGGCTGTCCACGTAGCGCGTCGGCAGGTAGGGCGACGCCTGATCGATGGTGTGGAAGGCCTGCCACGCCCGAAGCGTGTCGAGGGGGGTGTTGGCAAAGACCGAGGCGATCGCGGGAAACGCGGACTTCTCGTTCACGACCACGCGCGAGAGCAGCGGGACGCCGGCGCCGCGCAGGTAGGCCTTCCAGGGAAAGCCAGGCGCCAGCGTCTCCAGCGCGTCGATCGACATCGGGTTGTACGTCTTCTCGACATCCCGCCGCTCGGCTGCGGGCCAGCTGGCTTCCGCCACCTTCGTTTCGAATGCCACCACTGATCTCGCGGCGTTCCTGGCGTCTGGCCACCCCGCCATGGCCAGGGCCCGGCCGACATACTCCTCGTAGGCCGCCCGCTGCACCTTGAACGTGTCGGTGAGGTAGTAGTCCCGATCGGGCATGCCCAGGCCCGACTGCGCCAGGAGGAAGGCATAGCGGTTCGGGTCCTTCGGATCGGGGTCCACGTACGCGCCAAACAGCGAGCCGCCGAAGGTGGCGCTCGTGCGGCCCATGTGCTCGGCGAGGGCCGCCTTGTCGCCGAGCGCCGCGACTCTCGCGAGATCCGCTTTCAGCGAGGCGTCGCCCGCGGCCTCGACCCTTCCCTCGTCCATGAACGCCGCGTACAGATCGCCGATCTTCCGCGCCGTCGGGCTCGACGGATTGCTGGCCGCCTCTTCGATGACGGCGCGCAACTGGTTCTGCGAGAGGTTGAACACGTCGTACCCGACGCTCAGCGACGGCTGGTCCGGCGGGATCTCCGCCTTCCGGTACCAGGCCCCGTTGGCGTAGTCGAAGAAGCTGTCGCCGGGCTTCACGCCGAGGTCACGGGTGGAGAGGTCGAAGCCCCACGTTCCGTACCGCTTCGGGGTGACATCGGCGGCAGCGAGCAGGGCAGCGACGGCGCTGAGACACACGGCCGAGGACAGCAGAGCGATTCTGGTGCGCATGCCGGGCAGTTCCTCCTGGAAACCAACCTCAGATTCTACGAGGCGACGAGACGCGAAGTTCAGGACCGGGTCCCCGCCTGCTCTCACGCCGCAACCGAACGTGTAAAATGCGATCTTCGCGCATGATCGGACACACTCTGGGCCATCACCGGGTCCTCGAACGAATCGGCGCCGGCGGGATGGGTGAGGTCTACCGCGCCCGCGACGAGCGTCTGGAGCGTGACGTCGCCCTGAAGGTTCTTCGGGCCGGCGCGCTGGCCGACGAGGACATGCGCAAGCGGTTCCGCAAGGAGGCGCTGGCCCTGTCGAGGCTGAATCACCCGAACATCGAGACCATTCACGAGTTCGACACGCAGGACGGCCTCGACTTCCTCGTGATGGAGTACGTCACGGGCGTCACGCTGAGCGACACGCTCGCGCAGGGCCCGCTCGCTGAACGGGAACTGCTGCACCTGGGCACTCAGCTCGCCGAAGGCCTGGCCGCCGCGCACGAGCAGGGCATCGTGCACCGCGACGTGAAGCCGGGAAACCTCCGGGTCACGCCGTCCGGCCGCCTGAAGATCCTCGATTTCGGCCTGGCGCGGCTGTTGACACCCGAGACCAGCGTGACAGCGGCCACGACCGAGATCTTCACCGGGACCCAGACGCTGGCGGGCACGCTCCCGTACATGTCTCCCGAGCAACTGCAAGGCGCGCACATCGACCATCGGAGCGATATCTGGGCGGCCGGGGTGGTGCTCTACGAGATGGCCACCGGCCGCCGACCCTTCGACGGCCAGCTCGTCTCGGACGTCATCGTCGGCATCCAGACCCAGGCGCCGACGCCGCCGAGCCGGGTTGGAGCAGGCGTGTCACCCGGGTTGGAGCGGGTCATCCTCGGGTGCCTCGAGAAAGACCCGGCTCGTAGATATCAGACGGCGGGCGATCTCCTGGCGGACCTCCGCCGCCTCGAGGTGGGGACCGGTGCCAACGCCTCGGGTGCTGACGCCGGGGCCTCGGAGCCCGAACCTCGCCGTGGACGTCAGAAGCGCTGGAACCGGGTCGCCGTGTGGGTGCCGCTCGGGCTGCTGGTGCTCGGCGCGGTGCTCGGCCTGCTCACCGCCCGCGGCGCGTGGAAAGGGGGCTCGACGGCGCCGCCGCAGCCGGCGATCGCCTCGCTCGCGGTCCTTCCGCTGACGAGCCTGTCCGGCCAGCCGGCGCAGGACTTCGTCGCCGACGGGCTGCACGAAGCGCTCATCACCGAGCTGTCGAAAATCGGCGCCGTCCGTGTCATCTCCCGCACCTCGACCCTGCGATTCAAGGGGCAGTCACTGCCGCTGGCGCAGCTCGGGCGAGAGCTCAGCGTCGATGCGGTGATCGAGGGCTCGGTGCTCAGGTCTGGCAACCGCCTGCGGGTGTCCGTGCAGCTGATCAAGGTCGACCCGGAGCAGCATCTCTGGGCGGACAGCTTCGATCGCGAGTTCTCCGACGTCCTCTACCTGACCAGCGAGGTGGCGCAGTCGGTGGCCAGGGAAATCCGTGTGACGCTGACGCCCACCGAGCGGGCCCGCCTCGCCCGCGCGCGGCCGGTGAACTCCCAGGCCTACGAGGAGTACGTGCGCGGCCGGCACTTCTGGAATCAGCGCAGCATCGAGGGATACCGCCAGGCCGTCGGAAGCTTTCGACGGGCCATCGAGCTCGATTCCGGGTACGCGCCTGCGCACGCCGGGCTTGGTGAGGTCTACATGCTGCTGGGCGAGCAGGGGGGCATGTCGACCGACGAGGCACGGACGCTCGCGTCAGCCGCCATCGACAAGGCGCTCGACCTGGACCCGGATCTCGCGGAGGCCCACAGCGCACTTGGGCTGCTCAAGTTCTACTGGGAATGGGACTGGGCGGCGGCGGATGCCGCGTTCAGGCATGCCATCGCGTTGAATCCCGGCTATGCCGCGGCGCACCAGTTGTACGGGCGCGCGCTCGGATTCCTCGGCCGGCACGACGACTGCCGGCGGGAGCTGCAGCGGGCCCGGGAACTCGACCCGCTCTCGGCCATCGTCCAGGCCTACTCCGGCCAGGCCTTCATCCAGTTGCGCCAGTACGACCGCGCGGCGGCGGACCTCGAGTCGTCGGCGGAGCTCAATCCGAACCATGCGCTGATCCGGCACAACCTGGCCGAGGTGTACCTGGCACAAGGCCGCCACGACGACGCCCTGGACCAGGCGCTGCGCTCGGTCGAACTGTCTCGCGAGCCGAGTCTCCACTATCGCGCCATCCTGGGTGCGGCCTACGCCATGGCGAACCGGCGAACGGAAGCCTCGAGCGAACTGAAGGAATTGACGAGCCGATCGAAGCAGGGGTTGGTCTCCGACGTGGACATGGCTCTCCTCGAGACGGCCCTCGGGAACCGGGACGCCGCCCTGACGTGGCTGGAGCGGGGATCGGCCAGGCGGGACCCGTGGCTGGCGCAACTCAAAGGCTGGCCCTGGTTCGACTCGCTGGCCGCCGAGCCCCGCTACCAGGCCGTGCTCGAACGCCTGCGCTTTCCAAGGTAGGCCAGAGGTTCTGGACGCGGCGGACTTCGCGCGAGTCCGCGCGACGAGGTAGAATTCCTCCACTCGTACGACAGCGACCGCGGCGGCGCCGACGCAGCCTGCGGCCTGTTCCGGCGTGGAGGACGCCCGTCATGTCTGCCCGAGCCCCCGAGCCCAGCTGCCCGATGCCGCGGTCCCGCCTGTACCGCTGGACGCTGGCCGCGCTCGGGGTCGTGTCGGTCGGGGTCGGGGCGGTCGGCGTGTTCGTCCCGGGTTTGCCGACCACGATCTTCCTGATCATCGCGACGTATTGCTTCGCCCGAAGCTGTCCCTGGCTCGAGGAGCGCCTGCTTCGCGGCCGCGTGTTCGCCCCCTACATGAAGTTCGTCGATGCGGGAGAACCGATGCCGCCCCGCGCGCAACGCGCCGCGCTTTCGGCCATGTGGCTTTCGGTCGGGGCGAGCCTCGCGTTCCTGTTCGTGACCGATCGCCTGCCGCCGCTCCTGGCCGCGGGGCTCGTCGGCGCCGCCGGCGTCGGCACCTGGGCGATCCGTCTCGCAGGCCGGCGACGCGGCAGCAGGACACTGCTGCTGGAGTCCTGATCGGCGAACTGTCACGTTCCCGTCACGCGTTGGCCCCGGTTCGTCACGTTCCCGTCAGGTCATGCCGAGGCCCGTTCCCGGGCCTCGCTCCCCTCCTATCATCGAGCAGCGCATCCGCGAACGCCGGTGCTCGCGGCGATGCGCCCCGCCCGCCCCCAGGAGGTCGTCATGCCTCGTCACCCGCTGGGCACCCGTGCCCGCGTCCTGCTCACTTCGGTGTTCGGCCCCTACGCGCAGGACGACGAATTCGGCAGCCGCGCGAGCAACCCGATGGAGCTCTACCAGAACCAGGTGACGCGCGAGCAAGGGCCCTTCTCCTTGCGCATGTTCCACCGGTCGTGGGGCATCATCCTGATCCAGCACAACATCTCCGCCGCGTCCACACTGCTCGACTTCCCGACGCGCGAACGCTTCGTGCGCGAGCTCACGCGCGGTCACTACGACATCGTCGGGATCTCCGGGATCATCCCCAACGTAGGCAAAGTGCGCGAGATGTGCCGGCTCGCGCGCATCCACGCCCCGCACGCCACCGTGGTCGTGGGCGGGCACGTCACGGCCATTCCCGGCGTCGAACGCCTGCTGGACGCCGACCACATCGTGAAGGGCGAAGGCGTCGCGTGGTTCCGCGAGTTCCTCGGCGAGAATCCCGACCGGCCGATCGCACATCCGGCCCTGCCGTCGGCCTTCGGCTTCCGCATCATGGGTCTGCCGTCGGCCGGCGGCGGCGCGACCACGGCGGCGACGGTGATCCCGTCGGTGGGATGTCCGCTGGCGTGCAACTTCTGCACGACGTCGGCGTTCTTCGGCGGCCGGGGCAAGTCCGTGCAGTTCCTCGAGCGCGGCGAGGACATCTTCGGTGTGATGGAGCACGCCGAGGCGACGCTGGGGGCGACGAGCTTCTTCGTCATGGACGAGAACTTCCTGCTCGATCGCCGGCGGGCGCTCGAACTGCTCGAGTGCATGAAGCG
>CAYLZN010000105.1:0-15890 GCA_964387935.1 uncultured Vicinamibacteraceae bacterium
GAGCACGCAGCGCCAGCCGTGATCGACTACCTGGCACTCGACACCGAGGGCAGCGAGCGCCAGATTCTGCTGGGTCTCGATTTCTCCGCCTGCAGCGTCACCGCGATCAGCATCAAGGGCCACCACTGCACCGACCTCCTGCTCGCGGCGGGGTATCAGCAGGTGAGCAACCCGTTCAGCGACGTCGAGTTCGAGTGCTACTACGTCAGGCGGTGACGAGCGGGTGTGGCTCCCGTGACGCGATTGTGGCCAGCGTGCTCCAGAACGGCAGGTGCATGCGGTACGACTCGAGGCTGCGGCCCTCCGCGTAGCCTTCGAGGAATGCTTCGCGCTGTTGGGTTGCCAGGGGCCACGCCTGCAGGGTCCGGGCCAGATCGAGGTCCAGGTGGTCTTCGGTGATCCCATCGCCGTCGACCAGGAACACCTGATCGGCACTGTTGACGATGAGCTGCTCGGGCCCGAACGTGCGGTAGGCACAGCCGCGGGCGGCGTGCGTCGGCGCATGATCCAGCGTCATCTTCAGCGTGACGCGGGCTGCGGGTCGCGGAATGGCGCCCTGGCGCGCCAGATCGTCCAGGTGCCGCGCGACCTGCTCCTGCCAGCCATCCGCGAACAGATCGGCCGCGCGCGGGAAACCCGCCGGCACCGGTGAGGTATGCAGGGTCGCCTGGAGGGCCCCACACCGACGGAGGCGCGCCGGCGACCACAGGTCAGGCGTCAGCGTGCGCCCGTCGATCCACTCGAACATCAGCGCGGCCCCTTCCCGCGCAGTGACCCTGGGCAGCGAGACCGGGTCGAGCGCCCTCGCGAACTGGTCGAGAGCGTGCGCCTCCCGGGGCGAGCGCGCCAGCCGCGCCTTGCGCCGTAGTCCGTGCGACCAGCGGACCAGGTACGACGCGTGGTCCCGGACGGGCCCGCCGCTCGTGGTGAGCGGCGCGATTTCCACCGGCACGCCGTCGCTGGCCAGCACCAGCTCCGCCAGGTCCGACCCAAGCAGGCGCCGCATCGAGTCTGGCGCGACGTTGTCCGGTTCCGCCTCGTCTCGTGCTCCCGAGACGACGCGGCGGAACGTGGACAGGACGCTCATCCGCACCGCGGCCATGGCCTGGTGCGGCATCCGCCGCTTGCCGATGTCCCACAGGGCTTCGCGGCAGACGCCGCCCGCCCATCCGCCCCGGGGATGCGACTGGTCGACGAGTGCCCGCGCTGTGGCCACCTTGCGAAACAGGCCACGCCAGGCGGGCCCCAGGTACCTGCGGTAGTCGAGCCGGCACCCCAGGTCGAGCCCGAGCAGTTCTTCGAGTGCCTGCAGCGCACACCCGAGCTCGGACGTCGCGCCCCATTGCTGCGCCATTTGCCACACCGACTCCGCCGCGGTGCCGGGCGCGCGCGCCGCCAGGAGCCATGCGACATCAGCAAGATGCAGGAGCCGGAATGCAAAGATGCTGTCGCTCATCACATGGACCGCCGCATGCACGAGCATGGCGTCGGGCGACAGAATGCGAGTCGCGACCCCGGTCACCGTGGCAGGCTCTGCGTAGTGCCAGAGCACACCCTCGGGGTCGGTCATCAGGCCTGGACGCCGCAGTTGCCAGTGCAGCTCCAGCGGCAGCAGGCGGTCGTCCGGGGGCATGAAGCCAAGGTGCTGATGCACCCGCAGGCAGGCCTCGCGAAGCACATCGTCCGGAGCGAGGTCGTCCGGCGCCCCGTCGACGCGGACGCCCTGCCAGCGCAGACTCGCAACCCGCACGGGAGCGAAGCGGTACCCGAGGCTCCGCAGCACGCGCTCGGCGCGGTCCAGCGTGTCCGGCCGCACCACGATGTCCACGTCGAAGAACGGCCGCAGGGCAGCCGTACCGTAGATCTTCTCTGCCAGGACGCTGCCTTTGACGAGGAGAAGTGGCACGTCCTCTTCGGCGAACGCCGTCGCGACGCGTTCCAGGGTCCACCGCGCGCGCGCGGCCTGTGCGGCGGCCTTCGTCCGGATCACCTCCAGGCGTTGCCGCACGCGCGTCGACAGGTGCGAGTCCACGCCGCTTGCCGCGACGCGACCGGCGAGCAGCGCAGCAACCTTGTGCGCGGCAGCCCTGTCAAGCAGCCGCTCCCAGTCGAGACGATCAGCGTGCTCGTGGAGCAATGCGAGGCATGGCTCCGGATCGGGGCGCACCGAGGCGATCAGGAGCCGACGGGTCAGCGCGTCCATCGGGATGATCACTCTGCCGGCTCACCCTGCCGGCAGGCAAAGACGCCGCCGCGCCACACCCGGGCCCGCGGCTCGAACTCGTAGTACGGCGTCAGTGCCTCGAGGGCGTCGGCGTAGGTCGTGCCCTCGTGCCAGAAGCGAAAGCCCAGGCGTCGCTCGAGATCGCGCTGGGCCGCGTCGTCACCCGCGTACGGGGCGACGGCGTGGATGATCTCGAATCGGATTCGGGGATCGTGCAGGCCCAGGCACACCAGCCTGGCGACGTCGTCAGGCGCCACCCAGGCCCCTGGCTCTGCGTGTTCGCGGGTGCCGGTGACGTGACCGAGCCGGAGACAAGTGACGCGCAACCCGTGCTTGAGCACATAGAGCGCACCGGCGTGCTCGGCAAACAGCTTGGCCACCGCATAACGGGAGTCGGGCTGTGGCGGCACGTCCGGCGTCAGCGCGCGGTCGCGGCCGTAGAACCCCAGCACGTGCATCGAGCTGGCCAGGACGACGCGGGGCACGCCCTCGCGAACCGCCGCATCGAGCACGTTCACGACACCGCGCATGTCGACGTCGAGCAGCCGTGCGAAGTTCAGGTCCTTGGCAATGCCACCCAGATGAACAATGCCCGCGCAGCCAGCGGCGGCGCGGGCCACGGCGCTGGCGTCGCGAAGATCGGCCGCCACGAACGCCTCGTTGGTCTTCAGCGCGGCGGGCAGACGCTGGTCCGAGAGCCGAAGCTCGAGTCCGGCGCGAGCCAGGAAGGGTCGGATATCCGTGGCGACGTTTCCTGCGGCGCCGGTCAGGAGGATCGGCCCGGACATGGTCTCGATCATCATCGGCAGGCAGGAAGACCGCATGAGCCCGGTCGCTCGTCGACCGGCGCGCCACGCTCACCCCGCCCTGAGCGCGTCCGCTTCAATGCTGGATCCTCTCCTTCCAGTCCGCCAGCGTGTCGAGCGGGAGTGGCTCCCGCTCGCGCCGGGACTCGGTGACGAACTTGACGATCTGCCAGACTTCGTCGTCGGTCAGCACACGGTCGCGCGCCTTGGCGGCACGGAACACCTCCTGCACCAGCAGTTCGTCGGGCTCGAGGTCGTGGTCGACCAGCCAGTGGACGACGTTGGACACGCCGGACATGAAGCCGATCTCGATGCGCTGGCGCGTCCCGACCATCCCGGCCGGCACCCCGGAGTACACGCGGTCGGCCAGCCACGCGTCGCCCTTCCGCTTGGCCTTGATGATGGCCGCCGCGTGCACGCCGGTCGCGGTGCGGAAGGCATCCTCTCCGAACACCGGATAGTTGAGCGGCACCGGGACGCCCGTGGCCTCGCTGGCGGTGTCGACGTAGCGGCGGAGCAACGTGAGATCCGTGTCGATGTAGTTCATCAGGCGCAGGTTGACGAGCAGCTGATCCATCGAGCAGTTGCCGACGCGCTCCCCGATCCCCAGCGCCGTCGCGTGCACCCGGTCGACGCCGCAGGTCATGGCCGTGATGGTGTTGATGACGGCCAGCCCGCGGTCGTTGTGCCCGTGCCAGTCGATCTTGATGTCCTCGCCGGTCTCCTGAATGAGCTGGCGCACGTACGGCACCAGGTTCCGGACGCCCCGGGGCGTGATGTGGCCCACCGTGTCCGCGATGCAGATGCGCTTCGCGCCGGCCCCGATGGCCGTCTTGTAGAGGCGACGGATGGTGTCGGGCGTCGCGCGCGTCGTGTCCTCGGTGACGTACATCACGGGGAGTCCGTGGGCGACCGCAAAGGCAATGGTCTCCTCGGTCAGCCGGAGCATGTGGTCGAGCGTCCAGTCCTCGGCGAACTGACGGATCGGCGAGCTGCCGATGAACGCCGCCGCCTCGATGGGCATGCCGACCGTGTCGGCGATCTGCACGACCGCCACCATGTCGGCCATGACCGTGCGTACCGCGCAATTGGGCCGGATGGTCAGCTTCGCCCGCCTGATTTCCTCGCACAGTTCGATGATGTCGGCCCGCGCGCGCGGCCCGGCCCCCGGCAGGCCCAGGTCCGCGCTGTGCAGGCCGAGCTCGTTCATCAGGTGCAGCAGCTCGATCTTCTTTCCGATCGACGGGTCGCGGACCGAGGGTGACTGCAGCCCGTCCCGCAGCGTCTCATCGTCGAACTCGACGGGCGTGCCGCGATGCGGATAGCCGTTGCCGGCGGTGTTCCAGTCGTAGATGAGCGTGCCGGGAACCTGCTGTTCAGCCATGTGGGGGGTCGTCCTGTCTGCTCGCCCGCCTCACGGGCGCGCCAGCCGTCAGAGGTGGTGCACCGGACCCTCGCCGCGGGCCGCCGCCTGCAGGGTCCTGGACACATAGACCGGGACCATCTCGCGACGCCAGTCGTGATCGCCAGGCACGTTGGGCAGCGGACGGCACTGTCGGGAGGCCGCGTCCGCCACCGTGCGCACCGCGGTATCGAAGGGCGCGTCGCCGGGTCGCGTCCCGAGCAGCGCTGACGCGGACACGGCTTTCGGTCGCGCGGCCAGCGCGGTCAGCACGAGATCGGCGCGCACCACCTCGTGCGATCCGTCGAGGTCCAGGCGCGCGGCCACACCGAGCAGCGGGAAGTCGATCGCGCCGCGCTCGCGCAACTTACCGTACGCGCCGCGGTGTCCCGGCGGCGTGGGCGGCATCCGCACGGAGACCAGGATCTCGGCGGGACCCAGGCGTCGGTTCAGGGAGCCGTCGTTCACGAGCACGTCGGCGAGCGCGACGCGACGCCTGCCGTCCGGTCCCTCGAGGTCGAGCCAGGCGTCGAGGGTCAGCAGGACGGGCACGGTGTCGGCCGACGCCGCCGCCACGCACCGGGTGGCGCCTGAGACGACGTGGCAGATCGCGCCGTCCTTCTTGAGGCAGAAGCCCAGCGCGGACCGCCAGAAGTAGCTCTGGTTGTAGTACTGGCACCGCGTGTCGAGCAGGATGTTGCCGCCGATCGTGCCCATCCGGCGCAGGGCCGGGCTGGCCACGAGGCCGGCCGCCTGCGCCAGGCCTGGCGCCACTCGCCGCACGGAGTCCGATGCCGCGACCACGTCGAGCGGCGTCGTGGCGCCCACGACCAGGGTGCCGTCCGCTTCGACGGCAATGCCCCGCAGGTCGCGCACCCGCGCGAGCGACACGACGACGTCGGGCGCCGCCAGTTCCTGCTTCAGATTCGGCAGGAGGTCGGTGCCACCCGCGAGGATCGTCGCCCGCGGGCCGAACTCGTGCAGCAGCGACACCGCCTCGGCCACCGAGGTCGGCTGACGCAGCGCGAAGCGGGGCAGGCGCAGCATCAGCGGTGCTCCCCTGCCAGGGCTGGCGCCTCGTGCGGGCCTCCGGCCGTTCGGGCGCGCAGCGCCGCCAGCACACGACCCGGCGTGAACGGCAGCCGCGTGAGGCGAAGGCCCACGGCGTCGAACACCGCGTTGGCGAGCGCGGGAATCGCGGGATGCAGCGGGCCTTCACCCGCCTCCTTGGCCCCGTACGGGCCCTCCGGGTCGAGGCTCTCGACGATGAGCGCGTGCAGGGCGGGGGTATCGACGGAGGTCGGCAGGCGGTAGTCGAGCAATGACGGGCCACGGTGCAGCCCGAACCGGTTCACGTCGTGGTCCTCGAGCAGCGCCTCGGCGAGGCCCATGTAGGCCGAGCCCTCGATCTGGCCGGCGACCAGGAGGGGGTTGATGGCCCGGCCGCAGTCGTGCGCGATCCAGGCGCGTTCGCAGGTGATCCGGCCGGTCTCGACGTCCACCGACACCTCCACGACGTGCGCGGTGAAGGAATAGGCCGGCGACGCGCCAATCGTCCCGCCGCGATAGTCGCCGCCCAGCGTCGGCGTGTTGTACGACCCCGTCGCGCCGAGGGTATCGAACAGCTCCTCCGCGGCCTGGAACGCCGCCGCGGACGTCATGACGTGTGACGGATCCTCGAGATCGAGGACGGTGCCGTCCACGAGGCGGACGCGGGCGGGCGCAACCTGCCAGCGCGCGGCGACGGCGCTCACGATCTGGCCGCGCAGCTTGCGGCACGCATCGATGAGCGCGTTGCCGACCATGAAGGTCTCGCGGCTCGAGTACGCGCCGAGATCGACCGGGCACAGATCGGTGTCGGCGGCGACCACCTGGACCTGGTCTCTCGCCAGCCCGAGTTCCTCCGCCACGATCGACTGCGCAGTCGTGTTCGACCCCTGGCCGATGTCGTTGGCTCCCGAAAAGACGGTGACCAGGCCCGAGCGGTCCACCTTGAGCTGCACGCCGGACTGGGGCAACGGGTTGGGGTAGATCGGGTAGTTCGTGCCGGAGATGTACATCGAGCCGGCGACCCCCAGCCCGCGCCCGTACGGCAGGCAGCCGTGCCGACCGCGCCAGCCGCTGGCCTGTTCGACCTGGTCGAGGCAGGCGGCGAATCCGTTGGACGTGATGCGCTGCCCGTTGACCGTGGTCGTGCCGGGTCCGATCAGGTTGCGGCGCCGGATCTCGATGGGGTCGAGGTCCAGCCGCTCGGCGAGCTGGTCGAGCTGCACCTCGAAGGCGAACCGGGGCTGGACCGCGCCGTGGCCGCGTTTGGGCCCGCAGGGTGGCTTGTTGGTGAAGACGCGCGTCGCGTCGAAACGGTAGGTCGGGAACACGTACGGCCCCGTCAGGAGCTGGCCCGCATAGTAGGCGGTCACGAGGCCGTAGGAGCTGCAGGCGCCGCCGTCGATGAGGAGGGTCGCATCGACAGCGAGCAGGTGGCCGTCGCGCGTCGCGCCGGTCCGGTAGCGCATCTGCATCGGATGCCGCCCGCGGTGGGTGTAGAACACCTCCTCGCGCGTGTAGAGCAGCTTGACCGGGCGCCCGGTGACCATCGACAGCCGGGCGACGACGAACTCGAGGGTGAAGGGATCCGACTTGCCTCCGAAGGCGCCGCCCAGGCAGGGCTGGATGACGCGAATCCGGTGCGCCGGGAGGTCGAGGACGTGCGCGAGCGCGCGGTGCACGTAGTGGGTGATCTGCGTCGACGACCAGACCGTCAGGCGGCCGTCGGCGCTGTAGTGGGCCACCGCGCAGTGTGGCTCCAGCGCCGCGTGGGTCGTGCCGTGGAACGTGTAGTCGTCTTCGACGATCACCGCGGCGCCGGCCAGCGCCGCCTCGACGTCGCCAAACGCCAGGTGCACGTGCTTGGAGACGTTGCCGTGCTTGTTCGCCTCGTGGATGGGCGGGTCGGCGCGGTGCAGGCTGTCGAGCGGGTCGAGGTACGCGTGCAGCGGCTCGTAGTCGACGCGGATCCGCTTCACGGCGTCGTTGGCCGTGTCCTCGTCCACCGCGGCGACGGCCGCCACCGCGTCGCCGACGTATCGCACCTTCGAGACGGCGAGCGCCGTTTCATCCTGGGTCCAGGGAAGGATGCCGTACGGCACCGGCAGATCCGCGCCGGTGATCACCGCGTGCACGCCGGGCCGCGCACGCGCGGCGTCGGTGTCGATCGCGAGGATGCGTGCGTGTGGGTGAGGACTGCGCAGCAGCTTGGCGTGCAGCATGCCGGGCAGCACGAGATCGTCGGTGTACACCGCGGCGCCGGTGGCCTTCGCCAGGCCGTCGATCTTGGCGTGCGGGCGGCCGACGTGCCGGAACGCCTGCCAGGGGGGCGCGGGGCCGTGCGTGTCGCGGGAAGCCATGTCAGTCCTGCGGATCGAGCCGGGCCGCCGGCCGTTCCCAGACGCGTGCCGGTGGCGGGGCGCCGCTCGCACAGGCCGCCGCGTACTGCACGGCCTCGAGGATCTGGGTGTAGCCCGTGCACCGGCACAGGTTGCCGGCGAGCGCCTGGCGGACGTCGGCGTCGGTCGGCGACGGCACCCGATCGAGCAGGGCGCGCACCGACAGGATCATGCCGCTCTGGCAGAAGCCACATTGCAGGGCGCCGCTCCAGTCGAACGCCGCCTGCACGGGATCGCAGCCGTGGCCGCCGCGCGCGCGGTGCAGGGGCAGCAGACCCTCGATGGTGGTGATCGCGCGGCCGTCGACGGTGGCGGCGAGCAGGAGACACGAGAGCTGAGGCTCGCCGTCGACCAGGACGGTGCAGGCGCCGCAGTCGCCCTTGTCGCATCCCTGCTTGGACCCGGTCAGGCCGAGGCGATAGCGCAGGACCTCGAGCAGCGTCCAGTGGTCCGGCGCGTCCACGTCGTGGACGTCCCCGTTCACCTTCAGGCGCATGGGCGGCATTGTTGCGCCGAACGGCGCCCGGGACAAGGGCAATCCTCGACCGCCGCGCCCGGCCGGCGCCCGCGCCCGGCGCCAGGCTCACGGGCTTGACGTCGAGCCGGGGTGGCTATATAGGTATTCGGGAACTGAATTTCCTATTTTGGCCCGGGACACCCCGCCGGCCGAGACCCGCCCCCCGATGACCGAGACCGGCCCCCTCCCCTTCTCCCTGACGTCCTGGGTCGTCGACGCGCCCGGCCGTCCCATGCGGCAGGCGACACGCCACGAGCCGGTCGGCCGCGGCGAGGTGCTCGTCGAGGTGGCCGGCTGCGGCGTCTGCCACACGGACCTCGGCTTCTACTACGACGGCGTGCCCACCCGTCGACCCTTCCCGCTCACCCTGGGCCACGAGGTCAGCGGGCGCGTCGTCCAGGCCGGCCCCGGGGCCGAGCGCTGGATCGGGCACGCGGTCATCGTGCCGGCCGTCCTGCCGTGCGGCGAGTGCGAGGCGTGCCGCGCCGGCCGGGGTCAGGTGTGTCCCTCGCAGGTCTTCCCCGGCAGCGACGTGGATGGCGGTTTCGGCAGTCACCTGAAGGTCCCCGGCCGCGGCCTGTGTCCCGTGCCGGAGTTGACCGACGCCGCACGCAACCCCGGCGGGCTCGACCTCGCCTCGCTGGCGGTCATCGCCGACGCCGTGACGACGCCGTACCAGGCGATCCGGCGCAGCGGCCTGGCCGCGGGCGACCTCGCGGTGTTCGTCGGGGCCGGGGGCATCGGCGGGTTCGGCGTGCAGATCGCGGCCGCGCTCGGGGCCGCGGTGGTGGCCATCGACGTCAACGACACGCGGCTCGAGCAGATGTCGCGGCACGGCGCGGCGATGGTCGTCCAGGCCGCGGGACAGGACGCCAGGCAACTGCGCCGCCGCGTGCGCGAGTTCGCCGACGCGCGCGGCGTGCCCACCTGGCGCACGCGCATCTTCGAGACGTCCGGCACGCCGGCCGGTCAGGCCACCGCCTTCGGCCTGCTGGGCCACGGCAGCGTGCTCTCGGTGGTCGGCTACACGCCGTCCAGCGTCGAAGTGCGCCTCTCGAACCTGATGGCGTACGACGCCGTCGCCCAGGGCAACTGGGGCTGTCTGCCCGAACACTACCCTGCGGTCCTGGACCTGGTGCTGCAGCAGAAGGTCGCCATCGAGCCGTTCATCGAGCGACGGCCGATGGCGACGATCAACGAGGTCTTCGACGAGGTCCATCGCGGCGCCACCACGCGTCGGATCGTTCTCGTCCCGGAGCACTGACGCATGGATCTCAGGAACCACGACCTCGTGCCGCACACGCCCGCCGCGGGCGTCCGCTACGACGAGGTCCCGCTCCGCACGCCCACGGGCGACGAGGTGCCCGGGCTCCACACCGTGCGGCTCACGCTCGACAACCCGTCCCAGCTCAATTCCTACACCACCGAGATGGTGAAGGGGGTCATCCTGGGCCTGCGCCGCGCGTCCAACGACCGCGCGGCGGTGGCGGTGGTCTTCACCGGCGCGGGCACGCGGGCGTTCTGCACCGGGGGCAACACGGCCGAGTACGCCGAGTACTACGCGGGACGTCCCGAGGAGTACCGGCAGTACATGCGCCTGTTCAACGACATGGTCAGCGCCATCCTGCTCTGCGACAAGCCGGTCGTCTGCCGCGTCAACGGCATGCGCATCGGCGGCGGACAGGAGATCGGCATGGCCTGCGACTTCTCGATCGCGCAGGACCTGGCGACCTTCGGACAGGCGGGACCGCGGCACGGATCCGCGCCCGACGGCGGGAGCACGGACTTCCTCCCCCTGTTCGTCGGCATCGAGGCCGCCATGGAGAGCTGCACCCTCTGCGAGCACTGGAGCGCCTACAAGGCCCAGCGCCTCGGGCTGCTCACGAAGGTCGTGCCGGGCCTGCAGCTCGACGGCCGCCTCGTGCCCAACCCGCTCGTGATCACCGACCGCTGGGTGGAGGGCGGCCAGGTGGTGTTCGGCGAGTTCACGCAGGGCGCGGCGCGCGAGGACGCAAAGGCCCTGCTGGCGCGTGGCACCATCGATCTCTCGGCGCTCGACCGCGAGGTCGACGCGCTGGTCTTCAAGCTCGCGCAGACGTTTCCGGGCTGCCTGTCCAAGACCATCGAGAGCGTGCGCAAGCACAAACTCGCGCACTGGGATCGCAACAAGGAAACCAACCGCGCGTGGCTCGGCCTCAACATGATGACCGAGGCGCGCGCCGGGTTCCGGGCGTTCCACGAGGGATCGAAGGCCTGGCGGGAGGCGGATTTCCTGCTGCTGCGGCGTCGCCTCGCCGAAGGGTGCGCGTGGTCGGAGGATCTGATCGACGCCATCCTCGCCCGCGCCCATGGGAAGGCCTGAGCCGTGGGGGGAACACGGGCGAGACGGCGCGTGCCGCCGCGTCAACGGCTGGACACGCCACCGCCACCTGCGGACGCGACGATCCGGATCCGCCCGCTGGCCCGGGGCGACCTCGCCGCGGTGAGCCGCCTCGAGGCGACGCACACCGGCGGATCCGAGAAACGGGCGTTCTGGCGGCGACTGTTCGCCGAGTTCCTCGCCACCCCCGGCAGCCGTCGGCACGTGGGGCTCGCGGCGGAGGGCGCGGGTGGCCTGGTGGGCTATCTGCTCGGAGACGTGCGCGCGCTCGAGTTCGGCTCGGAGCCGTGCGGCTGGATCTTCGCGATCGGCGTCGACCCGGCGGCGCTCCGACAGGGCGTCGGCCGCGCCCTGCTCGACGGGGCGCGCGCGCGGTTCCGCGCCGCCGGGGTGAGCCGCGTCCGGACGATGGTGCGTCGCAACGACATCCCGGTGCTGGCCTTCTTCAGGGCCGGCGGCTTCGCCGGCGGCCCCTACGTGCAGCTCGAATGCGATCTCGTGCCGGTGCAATCCAGGAGCCCTTCGCGATGACCGACGCCCCCGTGACCATCGACCCCCTCGACGAGGAGACCTGCTGGCGTGTCACCTTCGGCACGGGGAAGGGCAACGTGCTCGACACCGTGCTCACCAGCGGCCTCACCGAGGTGTTCCGGGCGGCAGCCACCGCCCCGCGTCTCAAGGCCCTCTGCCTCGAAGGGCGCGGTCCCCACTTCTCCTTCGGCGCGAGCGTGCAGGAGCACCTGCCGGGGGCCGTGGCGCCCATGCTGCGGCGGTTCCACGATCTGCTGTTCGCCCTGGTCGATAGCGGGGTCTTCGTCACCGCCGTCGTGCGAGGCCAGTGCCTCGGGGGCGGGCTCGAGCTGGCGACGCTCTGCCACCGCGTGGTGGCGACCCGCGACGCAAAGCTCGGACAGCCCGAGATCGCGCTCGCCGTGTTCGCGCCGGCGGCGTCGATCGCGCTCGCCCACCGGGTGGGCCGCCCCCGCGCGGAAGACCTGTGCGTGAGCGGGCGGACGGTTGGCGCCGAGGAGGCCCGCGCCATGGGGCTGGTTGACGAACTGACGGATGGCGACCCGATGGAGGCCGCGCTGGCCTACGTGCGCCAGCACCTGGGACCGAAGTCAGCGTCCAGCCTGCGGTATGCGGTCAGGGCCGTGCGCGCCCCGCTCCGTGCGCAACTGGCCGCCGACCTCCCGGCGCTGGAGCGCCTCTATCTCGACGACCTGATGGCGACCGGCGACGCGGTCGAAGGCCTCCAGGCGTTCCTCGATCGGCGCGCGCCGGTCTGGAGACACGCATGACCCCGGCCGGGCAGCTCGCTGCGGTCCTGGAGCGGGCGGACCGCCTCTATCGCGACTACCGCCTCGGCGAGGTGCGGAACTGGAAGGCGCGGACCGGAGGACTCGCCGTCGGCTACATGCCGATCTACGTGCCCCGAGAACTCCTGCATGCGCAGGGCGTCCTGCCGGTCTCGCTCCTGGGCGGCCGCGACGACCTCGAGATCATCAAGGGCGACGCCTACTACCAGTCCTACATCTGCCACATCCCGCGCAGCACGGTGGAGCTCGGATTGAACGGCAGCTACGACTGCCTCGACGGCGTGCTCTTCCCGGCCATCTGCGACGTCATCCGCAACCTGTCCGGCATGTGGCAGATGCTCTTCCCCGGCATGCTGGTCCGCTACCTCGATCTGCCGCAGAACTTCGACCGCGACCTCGGCGGCCGCTTCTACCGGGGGGAGCTGGAACAGCTGGCGCGCGACCTCACGGCCCGCGGCGCCGCGGACCTCGATCCGGACGCCCTGCGCACATCGATCGCGCTCTACAACGAGGACCGGCGCCTCGTGCGCGCGCTGTACGCCCTGCGTCGCGTGCAGCCCTGGAAGGTGCCGACCCACGAACTCTACGTGGTCCTCCGCGCGTGCCTCGTGTTGCCGGTCGAGGACTCGACGCCGCTGCTGCGCACCTATCTCGACCTGGTCGAGCGCGACGACACGCGCAAGCCGCTGGACCAGGCCCGCGTCCTGCTGACGGGGTCCTTCTGCGAGCAGCCCCCCCTGGGCCTCATCAAGACCCTCGAACGCGCCGGCTGCTACATCGTCGACGACGATTTCGTGCAGGTGCATCGGTACATCGCCTCGGACATCCCGACCGACGGGGATCCGCTCGAGCACCTCGTGACGGCGTTCCTCGAGGACGCCGTGGCGAGCCCGACGCGCTACATCGGCGAGGACGTCAAGGGCGCCTCGCTGATCGCGCGGGTCGCGGAGAGCGGGGCCGAGGGCGTGCTCTTCTGCGCGCCGAGCTTCTGCGATCCGGCGCTGCTCGACCAGCCGATGGCCGTCAGGGCGATCGAACGGCACGGCATCGCCTGGACCGCGTTCAAGTACGCCGAGAACAGCGGCCAGTTCCAGGTGATCCGCGAACAGGCCGGCACGTTTGCCGACTCGCTCAAGCTGTGGAGCACGTCATGACCTCGACCCGTCCCGTGTCGGCCCCCGGAGAAGCGTTCAAGGACTCGAGCCAGCTCCGGCAGAAGGCGATGATCGCGCGCCACTTCGACCGGCTGGCCGCGGCGCCCGAGACGGGCGAGCGGAGCGCGTACACGTTCGTGCCCGGCAACCTCACGGAGCTGCTCCTCAGCTTCGACCTCCTGCCCGTCCTGCCGGAAATCAATGCGCTGCAGTCGGCCATGCGCGGCAAGTCGGCCGAGTACATCTCGCTGGCGGAGAAGCTCGGGCACTCCGAGGACGTGTGCACGTACGTCAAGAGCGACATCGGCATGCTCAAGTCCGGCAACATCGGCCCGACCGGGCAGCGGCTGCCGCCACCGGACCTGCTGCTGCTCTCGTATACGGGCTGTTTCACGTTCATGAAGTGGTTCGAGCTGCTGCGCGAGGAATACCACTGCCCGATTGCCATGCTGCACGTGCCCTACCAGGCCGACGGACGGGTCACCGAGACCATGCGCGAGTACGTCGTGCAGCAGCTTCGCACCAAGGTCATTCCGGTCCTGGAGCAGGTGTCCGGCAAGGCGTACGACGAAGACCGCCTCGCCGCGCACCTGGCCCTCTCGGCCCGCGCGGAGGACGATCTCGTCCGCGTCCTCCAGTCGGCGCGGCAGGTGCCGTCGCCGATCGACGCCTACTTCGGCGCCGTCTACTACGTCGGCCCGATCTTCAGTGCCTTCAGGGGGACCGAGGACGCCGTGACTTACTACGAGCTGCTCTGGCAGGAGGTCCGCGAACGCGGCGCCCTCGGCAAGGGCCCGGTGACGCCCGAGGGCGACATGAGTCGCGAGCGCTTCAGGATCGTCGTGGAGGGCCCGCCCAACTGGACGAGTTTCCGGCAGTTCTGGAAGATGTTCGCCGACGAGGGCGCCGTGGCGGTGGCGTCGACGTATGCCAAGGTCGGGGGGGTCTACGACACCGGCTTCCGGCACGACCCGAGCCGTCCGCTGGAGAGCCTGGCCGAGTACTGCCTCGGCTGCTACACGAACCTCAGCCTGCCGTCGCGCATCGATCTCATCGCCCGCTACGTGAAGGAGTACCAGGCCGACGGGTTCCTCATCAACTCGGTGAAGAGCTGCAACTCGTTCAGCGCCGGGCAGCTGCACATCCTGCGCGAGGTCGAGGCGCGGGCCGGCCGTCCCGGCGGCTTCATCGAGAGCGATCTGGTGGATCCGCGGTACTTCTCCGCCGCCAACATCAAGAACCGGCTCGAGTCCTACTTCCAGATGCTCGAGCAGAAGCGCCTCGGGAGCGTGCAGTGAAGTACGCGGTCGGGATCGACCTCGGTTCGACGACCACCAAGGCGGTCGTGCTCGGCGAGCACGGCGCCGTGCTCGGGCGCGGCATCACCAACTCCCGCAGCAACTACGACGTCGCGTGCGCGGTGGCCCTCAACGAGGCGCTCATCAACGCGCGGTTCTCCCTGATGGACGGCGAACTGGCCCGGGCGGGGGTCCCCGACGACCGCCGGTCGCGGCAGCTCACCGAACTCGAGCGGCGGTTCAGGGCCGAGCAGTACCGCGCGCAACTCCGCGTTCTGGTCCAGGAACTGCACCGCTTTCGCGCCCGGCTGCTGACGGCGCCGAAGGCGCTCGGTGCAGCCGTCGATCGGATCGCCGCGCGCATGGCGGCCGAGGTCGAGTCGCTCTATGCGGAAGGCGGACAGCGGAAGAGCGATTTCTTCCGGGATCTGGCAGGCAGCCGCTATCTCGCACTGGCCGAGGAGGAAGCCCGCGCCGGGGTCGCATTCGACGCGCTGGCGGGCCTGTTCGACAAGGCGATTCTCGACGTCGAGAACTCGCGCGAGGCCGCCGGGCGCTTCGAAGACCACGCGCGCGCCGCCTCGCACGCGATGGACGACGGTGACGGGCAGCTCGCGCGGGCCGCGGACCGCATCGCGTCGCTCGAGCTGGAGCAGATCGGCACCGTGGGCACCGGGTACGGCCGCCAGCGGCTGCCGTTCCCGGAGGGACAGATCCGCTCCGAGATCCTCTGCCACGGCCTGGGCGCGCACGCGATGTTCCCCGGCACGCGCACGGTCCTCGACATCGGCGGGCAGGACACGAAAGCCATCCAGGTCGACGAGCGCGGGCTCGTCACGTCGTTCCAGATGAACGACCGCTGCGCGGCGGGCTGCGGGCGGTACCTGGGATACATCGCCGACGAGATGAGCCTCGGCCTCCACGAACTCGGACCGATCGCCAGTCAGTCGTCGGCGCCGGTCCGGATCAACTCGACGTGCACGGTGTTCGCCGGTGCCGAGCTGCGCGAGCGGCTCTCGCTCGGCGAGAAGCGGGAGGACATCCTCGCCGGCCTGCACCGGGCGATCATCCTGCGCGCCATGTCCCTGCTCGCCCGCTCCGGAGGCGTGCGCAGCGAGTTCACGTTCACCGGGGGCGTGGCCAGGAACCCCGCGGCGGTCGGCGCCCTGCGGACGCTGCTGGCGGAGAACTACGGAACGATCACGATCAACATCTCGCCCGACTCGATCTACACGGGCGCGCTGGGCGCCGCGCTGTTCGCCCTGCGAGACACGGGGAGCGCCTCATGCTGACTGCCGGAATCGACGTTGGCTCCTCCGCCATCAAGGTGGCACTCGTCGACAC
>CAYLZN010000106.1:0-15702 GCA_964387935.1 uncultured Vicinamibacteraceae bacterium
CGGCGACTTCGACAAGAACGAGATCTACCCGTACGTGACGGAGGGGATCGGCGAGGACTTCCTGCCCCAGAACGTGGACTTCAGCGTCATCGACCACTTCGAGAAGGTGACCGACAAGGACGCGGCCATCATGACGCGTCGCATCGCGCGCGAGGAGGGCATCTTCGCCGGCAATTCCGCGGGCGCGGCGCTGGCCGGGCTGGTGCAGCTGGCGGACCGTTTCCACGCGGGCGACGTGGTCGTCGTCATCTTCCACGACCACGGGTCGCGGTATCTCGGCAAGATGTACAACGACGACTGGATGCGCGAGAAGGGCTACCTGGACAAGAAGGGCCAGCTTCTGCGCGACCTCGTCGCCATCGGCGCCGGCAGCGAGATCGTGGCCCTCGAGTGCGGCGTGCTGGTGGAGAACGCCGTCGAGTTGATGGGGGCCCGGGACTTCTCCCAGGTCCCTATCTCGCGCGAGGGCCGCATCGTGGGCTCCCTGAACGACGTCCGCCTCTACGCGGAGCTGCTCAAGAACCCGGACGTGAAGCGGCAGACGGTCGAGTCGATCATGCAGCCCGCCTTCCCGTTCGTGGATGCCTCGACGCCCGTCGCGTCGCTCGCGACCATGATCACCGCGGAGAACCCTGCGGTGCTCGTGCGCGACTTCAAGACGGAGAAGACGTTCATCATCACGCGGTCGGACGTGATACGCGCGCTCGCGTGATCACCGCGTGGCGAGGCCGGGACCGTGTCGCATGATGGCGCCGAGCTGACGCGACGATGCTGCCCTCAGCGGCGCCAGAACGCCGGCATGAGGATGACGAGCATCGTGTAGAACTCGAGGCGCCCCGCGATCATGCAGAACGACAGCACCCACTTGGCCAGGGCCGGCAGGTGCCCGTAGTGCTCCGTTGGTCCCACCAGTCCCAGCCCGGGGCCGATGTTGAACATGCAGGCGGCCACCGCGCTGAACGCCGTGACGATGTCCACGTCCAGCGCAGCCAGAACGAAGACGGCCAGGAAATCGACGAGCAGCGCCAGGTATACCAGGTTCAGCAGGCTCTGGATCGCCAGCTCCGGCACGACCGACCCTCCGAGTCGCACGGCGAAGACCCCGCGCGGCTCGACCATCCGCTTGAACTCGCGATCCACGACGCGGCCGAGCAGCACCGTGCGGCCGACCTTGATCCCCCCCGCCGTCGAGCCCGTGCATCCGCCGATGTACATCAGCGTCAGCAGCATCACCTGGGCGAGGGGGCGCCACTGCTCGAAGTCGTCGCTCGTGAACCCCGTCGTCGTGACGATGGAGACGACCTGGAACAGCGCGGCACGCAGCGCCGGTTCGATGGCGTACGAGGATCGCACGATGAGCAGGAGCGCGATGGTTCCGGCCGAGACCAGGATGATCGCGAGGTAGGCTCTGATTTCGATGTCGGCGAAGAAGCGTGCGGGTCTGCCTTCGACCCACAGCCGGTACTGCTGGACGAAGCTCATGCCCGCCAGCGCCATGAAAAGGATCACGACGTACTCGACGGCTGGATTCTGGAACGCAGCGATGCTGGCCGTTCGCGTCGAGAAGCCTCCTGTGCCCAGCGTCGCGAACGTGTGGCACAGGGCGTCGAAGACGCCCAGGCCGACCAGCAGGAGCGCGGCGAACTCGGCGACCGAGAGCAGGACGTAGATCCGCCACAGCGCCAGCGCCGTCTCCGCGATGCGCGGGCGCAGCTTCTCGGAACGGGCGCCCGAGAACTCCGCGCGGTAGAGCTCCATGCCGCCGTGACCCACGAGCGGCAGGATGGCGACGCCGAGCAGCACGATGCCCATGCCGCCGATCCAGTGGGAGAAGGTGCGCCAGAAATTGAGACTCTGCGGCAGCACCTCGACGTCCTCGAGCACGGTCGCCCCGGTTGTCGTGAGCCCGGAGACGGACTCGAAATAGGCATCGCTGAAGGACGCAAAGTGCGGTGAGAAATAGAACGGGAGTCCTCCAAACGCCGAGAGCACGACCCAGGCCAGCACGACGACGAGCAGGGCCTCACGACGCGTGACGGAGACCGGCCCCTTCGGTCGAAGGACGAACAGCATCCCGCCGACCGCGGCGGAGCACACGACGGCCAGCAGCAGGGGCCTGCGGCCCGCATCCGCGACCGCCACGCCCCAGGCGAGCGGGACGAGCAGCGCAGCGGCGAGCCCCAGGAGGAAGGTCCCCAGGAGCCAGCCGACCACGCGCCCGCGAATCACCGACCCCTCGTCGGCGACGCCGCGAACACGGCCTGCAGTTCGGGGACCACGCGCTCGAGGGCGAACACGACGACGCGATCGTCCGGCTGGATCACGTCGTCACCGCGGGGCACGAGCACCCGGCCGTCCGGACGGACGAGGGCACCGACGATGGCGCCACGCGGGAAGCGCACGTCACGCAGGGGGCGCCCGACGTACTTCATGCCGGGCGCCGCCAGGAACTCGATGGCTTCCGCCTCCTCCTCGCGGAAGGTCGTGACCGAGAGGACGCGACCCGTGCGGACGAACTGGAGGACCCGGTCCACGGTGGCCAGGCGCGGGCTCACGGTGGTGTTGACGCCGAGGCGCTGCACGAGGGGCAGGTAGTTCAGGCGGTTGATCAGCGCGACGACCTTCGGCACGCCGAGGCGTCTGGCCAGCAGCGACGCGATGATGTTGTCCTCGTCGTCGCCGGTCATGGCGAGAAAGGCGTCGGCGTCTGCGAGGCCTTCCTCTTCGAGGGTGGACTGATCCGTGCCGTCTCCCCGGACGACCACGGTGCGCTCGAGCAGGCCCGCGATGCGCTCGCACCGGGCGGCCTCCCGCTCGACCAGTTTCACCTGCACCCCTTCGCGCTCGAGGCGGCTCGCCACCAGGATGCCCGCCTGTTTGCCGCCAATGATGAACACGCGTCGCAGGGGCTTCGGCTCGCCGAGCCCCATGAAGCGCAGGGTCCGCTCGAAGCTCGCGCGGGCGGACAGGATGTAGACGTGATCGCCCTCGCGCAGCACCTCGGCGCCGTTGGGGACGATGACGTGCGACCCACGAAAGATCATCGCGATGAGTGAATCCGGGGGCGGGCCGGCGCGGCTCAGGTCCTCGATGGATTTGCCGATCGTCCAGTGGCCAGGCTCGAGGTTCATGCCGACGAGTCGCACCTCGCCCGAGGCGAATTCCCGGATGTCCGAGACGCCTGGTACGCGCACGACGCGCATGATGCGGTCGGCGGTGTCGGTCTCGGGATGGATGATGAGGTCGATGCGGAGCGTCGTGGCGTCCGCGATCCGGCGCCAGAGGTCCACCTCGTGGGTGCGGAGCCGGGCCACCTTGATGCGGGCCCGAGACTCGACCTGCGCGATGAGGCACGCGAGCAGGTTGACCTCGTCGCTGTCGGTGACGGCGATGACCATCTCCGCGTCGGCAACCCCGGCCCGGCGAAGGATCTCGACCCGGCTGGCGCTGCCGTGGACGACGCGCACATCGAGCGCATCCTGGAGCTGCAGGCACCGATCGGCGTTCGCGTCTACCAGGGAGACGTCGTTGCCCTCGTTGGCGAGACGGCCGGCAATGAGCGCCCCGACTTCACCCCCGCCGGCGACAAGGACTCGCATGGCGTGGCATTCTGCCACGGACGGCTCGTCTGCGTGTGCCTTTCCCGCGCGGCGCCGGCGATCGAAGCCTTCATCCAGCTGTCGGTGGGGCAGGGTCGCTGACGCGGCGACTGGGCGGGGCGTCTCTCAGGATGCCCGTTGCGGGCACAACGCATCGCACGAGCGTGCCGCGAGGGCGTGCGCGTTCCACACGCAACGTGCCCCCGATCATCTCTGCCCGGTAGTGCATGAGCCGCAGGCCCAGGCCACGCTGACGCGAGGCTGTCCGCGGGATGCCACATCCGTCGTCGGCGGCGGCCAGCGCGAGGCTTCCTCCCTCGGACCGGACGGCAATCTCGATGTGGCTGGCGCCGGCGTGGCGGACGGCGTTGTTGACGGCCTCCTGGGCGATCCGGAACAGATGCACGTCGACGGTGTGGTCCGACGTGCGCACGTCCGGCGCGCAGCAGACGACGCATGGGATGCGAGACAGGCGCGTTGTCGTTCGGGCCAGTTCGCCCAGGGCGGCTGCCAGCCCATCGCTTTCGAGGGCCACCGGGCTCAACCCGTGTGAGAGCCGGCGGGCCTCGTCTGCCACCGACTCGATGTGCCTCGCGATCTGCCGGGCCAGCCGCGCTTCCTTGACCAGCTCCTTCTCGTGGAGCACTCGCGCAAGACGCTTGCTGAGCAAGACCGTGCCAGTGGTGAGCTGACAGAGTCCGTCGTGCAGATCGTGCCCGATGCGGCGCTGTTCGCGTTCGCTGGCTCCGAGTGCCTCCGCTTCCAGCCGGCGTCGACGCGCCATCTCCTGCTGCAGCCGCTCGTTGGTGTTCCGCAGTTCGGCCGTCCGCTCCGCCACGCGCACTTCGAGCAGGGCGGTGTGCTCCTTCAGGGCCGCCTCGAGGTCCTTCTGGGCCGTGATGTCGAAGTTCAGGCCCAGCATGTGACGCGCCGTGCCGGTCGCGGTCGAGAGGAAGCGTCCCTTCGACTGCACCCAGCGCACCTCGCCGTCACGGCGGACGATGCGGAACTCCTCGTTGACCGTTCCCTGTGCCTCGATTGCCCGGGCAATGGCCTGCTCCAGCGCAGGTCGGTCTTCCGGGTGGACGTGCTCGAGGAACGTCGTCGCGCTGGCTTCGGCCTCGCCCTCTTTGAGCCCCAGCAGTGAGTACTCGCGCGCATTCCAGACCGAGATGTCCGCGTCGACGTTCCATTCCCAGGCTCCCATGTCGGCGGCTTCGAGCGCCAATCGAAGCCGTTCTTCGCTGACGCGCAGAGCCTCCTCGGCCTGCCTGCGCGCGGTCACGTCGCGGCCCACGGCCTGCACGCGCATCAACCGGCCTCCAGAGTCGAAAAACGCCTGGTTGCTCCATTCCTGCCAGCCCACGCGTCCATCCGACGCGACGACCCGGTGTTCGTGCGTCAGGACCGGGTGCTGCGGCGACAGGCTCGCCAGGCGCTCGAGCACGGCACCCTGCTCCTCCGCTGGAATCAGCGGGAGGAACGAGCGCCCCTCCAGTTCCTCGCGGCTCCTGCCAAAATGGCGGCAGTAAGCCTGATTGACGAACGTGATCACATGGCTGGCGTCGAACAGGCAGACCATCTCGGCCTGCATCTCGACCATCGATCGGTATCGCTCCTCGCTCGCGCGAAGGGCCTCCTCGGCCCGAAGGCGGTCCGTGACGTCCCGGACCAGCACCAGGCGCGCCGGCCTGCTGCCGAAGGAGATCCCGCTCACGGTGACCTCCACGTCGAAGTAGGCCCCGTCCTTCTTCCGATGCCGCCATCTGCCGACTGACGCCGCGCACGAGTCCCGCGTGCCGGGCAGGCTGGCCAGGAAGGCCGTGATGCTCTCTGGCGGGCGGATGTCCTTGATCGTCAGGCGCAGGAATTCGTCACGGGACCAGCCATACAGGCGGAGCGCCGCGTTGTTGACCGCGAGGAAGTGAAGGGTCTCTTCGTCCCAGACGAGCATCGGGTTGGGGTTGAGGTCGAACAGGAGCCGATGGCGCTCGTCATGCTCGCCGGGCACGTCAGTGCCCCGGCGTGCCGGGGGCGCCGGACGCGCCTTCGAGTCCAGGCGTCGTTTCGTGGCCATGAGGCGGCGTTCGCTCCTGCGCGGGGGGTGACGGACGCCGACGGGCGTCGCCACGTGTGACGATAGCAAGAGTCGTTCACGAAGGACAATCCGCGGGCTGGGGAGTCCGCGGGCGGGGGAGCCTGGCGCCCTAGACCGCTCCGTCGAAGCGAACCCACAGCCCCCGCGACGTGCAGCGAAGCACGCGGTCTTCCTGCAGGCGGGCGAAGAGCCGCCGACAGGTCTCCGCGGGCAGGCCGAACAGCCGTGCACCTTGCGCGATCGTGATGCAGAGGCCCGGCATCTCCTCGAACTCGCGGCGGATGCGGACGACCAGCAGTTCCCAGCCGGATCGCTCGTGCTCCTCGTTCTCTGCTGCTGTGCGCCCGGTGAACGCCTCGAGCCGCCGCGGGCGGACGGCTGGCATCCCGGGGCCCGGTTCCGCCTTCGCTCGGTGCACGACCGCGGACGTGGGTGAGCTCGCCATGGGACAACCTCGTCGCATGGTGCCTCGAAACGGAGCCCGCCACCATCGTGCGCTCCCTGCAACTGGCATCCGGGAATCCCCTACAGCACGCCTCGGGCGGACTGCTCACGACTCCGACCAGGTCACCGCCTTCCGGATCAGCTCGCGGCTCGTGCGCAGCCCGAGCTTGTCCTTGATGCGGGCCTGGTGGCTTTCGATGGTCTTGACCGACACGTTCAGGTGGTCGGCGATCTCGCGCGTGGCAAGGCCCCGCCCGATCAGCTCGAAGACCTGTCGCTCGCGATTCGACAGCGCCTCTATCGGGTCGACCGGCGCCCGCGAGGGCAGATGGCTGGCGAGTCGGTCGACGAGCCGCTCCGCGACGTCTCCGCTCACGTGGGTGCGGCCTGCGGCGACCCGTCGAATCGCCGTCAGCAGGTCGGGCATCGCGCCGCGCTTCATCACATAGCCCAGGGCCCCGGCGCGGAGAGCCCGCTCGGCGTACAACATCTCGTCGTGCATCGAAAGGACCAGGACCCGCACGTCCGGGTGCCACGCGGCGAGCGTGCGGACCAGCGCCAGCCCGTCGTCCAGGCCCAGCGACAGGTCCACGATCGCGACGTCCGGCCGCTCCTTTCCTGCCAGTTCCATGGCCAGCTCGGCCGTGTCGGCCTCCCCGCAGACGACCATGTCATCCTCGTCGTTGATCAGGTGCCTCAGGCCCTCGCGGACGATGGGATGATCGTCGACGACGAGGACCCGGAGGCGCGCGACCCTGCTCGGGCGGCCCTCCCCGCGACGACCGTTGCGGCTCTCCATGGCATTCCTCGTTACCCGCGCCAGAACGCCGGCGTGAGAATCACGAACCTGGGCGCTCCGACTTCACCGCCGCCGGCGATGAGGACTCGCATGGGGTGGCATTCTGCCACGGACTGGCGGCCTGCCGGGCGTTTGGGGAGCAGGTGGCAGTTTTTGCGAAAAGAACTCCCGACCCCATTTTCTGGCGTACGATCGATAGGGAGAGGCCTCATGCCCGGACGCTTCCTGCTCGCAGGTCTCCTGCTCCTCCTGCCGGTCCTGGCCGCGGCCGACGACATCTACCTCAAAGGGGGCGGAAAGGTCAGCGGGCGCATCCTCTCGCGGACGGACACCTCCGTCGAAATTGACGTCGGCGCCGGCAAGGTCACCCTGCCGATGAGCGCCGTGCTTCGCATCGAGGAACGTCGCTCGGCGCTCCACGACTATCACGACCGCGCCAGCGCCCTTCGCGCCGATGATCTGAAGGGCTGGCTGGAGCTGGCTCGATGGGCCACGAAGCAGGGACTCGGCACGCAGGCGCGCCAGGCGTACGAGCGCGTGCTCCGCGTGGATCCATCCCACGCGGAAGCGAACCGCGCCGTCGGGCACGTGCTGCTCGATGGGGTGTGGATGACCGAGGAGCAGAGCTACCTCGCGCGCGGCTTCGTCAGGTTCGAGGGCGAGTGGATGCTGCCTCCGGAGCGCGAGGCGATCCTCCGCGAGCGCCAGGGCGCGGCAGAGGCGGAACGTCGCCAACTCGACGCGGAGGTCCGCGCGCGCGATGCCGAACTGCGCGCGATGGAAGCCGAGGCCCGGGCCAGGGAGGCGGAGGCGGCGGCGGCCGCCCCTCCGGTCGGCGGGATTCCGCTCTGGTGGGGCTGGGGATCGTGGGGCCCGTGGCCGGTGTGGCCGAACCCGCCAATCGTCGTGCCCCCCGTGCCGCCCAATCCCCGTCCGCCCGGCCCGCGTCCCCCGGGCCCGCGCCCGAGGCAGTCAGAGGGTGGCGCGCGTCCGCGCGCAGAGTCGCCGCCTGCCGCAGACTCGCCGCCGAGTGGGCCCACGACTGCGCCCCCGAACCGCCCGGCGACGAAGCCCTTGCCGAAGCCCGGCGGGAAACCGGGCGGCAAGCCCGGATAGTGCGCGCCTCGAGCTGACCATCGGCTGGCGACCTGCGGCTGGCGGCGGGCGGCGCACCGCGCATGACCCGCACGGTGGAAATCGCTCGTTGCCCCGTGCGGCAGTAGAATGCGCCGAGACGAGGGGGGTGCGTATGCGCGGCCTGGTCCGATGGTCTCTCACCGCGTCGTGCCTGGGGCTGTTCGGACTCGCGTGGCCTGTCCCGCCTGTGCTCGCACAGTCGTCGCCCCGGACCCCGCCACCGCTCGAGCGCCTCGAGGCCTCCATCGAGCGGATCACCACGAGCCTCAATGCCACGTGGGGGATTTACATCACGTGCCTCGAGACGGGCGAGGAGATCGCCATCAACGCGGACCGGCAGATGGACACGATGAGCGTGATCAAGATCCCGCTCATGATCGAGGTCTTCGAGCAGATCAAGGCAGGCCGTCTCCGTCCCGAGGACAAGTACACGCTGACCAGGGAGGACATGCGGCCGGGCACGGGCGTGATGCGGTCCCTGGACCCGGGCGCCGTGGTGACGGTGAAGGATCTGGTCACGCTCATGATCATCGTCTCGGACAACACGGCGACCGACGTGTTGTACCGGCTCGTCGGCGGGCCCGCGGCCGTGAACACGCGGATGCAGGCGCTCGGATTTCCGCAGACACGCGCTCCGGCCGACGCCGCCGCGTGGTTTGCCGCGATCGAGGCCTCCGCGGATCGGGCGGCGTTCCACCGTGAGGGCAAGCACCCGTTCGGCCTCTCCACGCCGCGCGAGATCGGCCGGATGATCGAGATGATGGAGCGGGGCACCCTGGTGGACAAGGCGTCCTCGGAGCAGATGCTGCAGGTCATGCGCGGCCAGCTCTATCGCACGCGCATCCCGCGCTACGTGTCCGGCTGGCGCGTACCCCACAAGACCGGCGATTTTCTGCCGTACATCGGCAACGACGTCGGTGCCCTCGAAGCGCCGGGCCGGACCGTCGTGGTGTCGATCTTCACCGCGAACCACTTCGGGAACGGGCACGCCCTCGAGGACGCGATCGGCCGCGTCTCGGAGCAGGTCGCGGCGTATTTCGGGTTCCGCCCGTGACACTGCCGCGCAGCATTCGGCACTGGTGGCCCCTCGCGCTGCCGGTGCTCGAACGGTTTCACACGGGCGAGGCGTGCGATCACGCGACGTCGCTCTGCCAGTACGAGCTCGACAAGGCCATCGCGCGCTGCCGCGGCCACAATCAGCCGCCGCGCTGGCTGCCGCTCTTCCCCCGCCGGCGGGACACCACGCCACCGAGTGCATCGCCGTGAACCGGCAACTGGCAACTGGCAACTGGAAACTGGAAACTGGAAACTGAAAACCCATGTCACCGCGCGTGAACATCCCACGACTCATCTCGGCTTACTACACCGACCGACCGGATCCAGCCGTGCGCGCAGAGCGCGTGGCCTTCGGGACGTCCGGCCACCGCGGCTCGTCGCTCCGGCGCTCGTTCAACGAGGCGCACATCCTCGCGATCACCCAGGCGATCTGCGAGTACCGCGCCGCGCAGGGCACCACGGGCCCGGTGTTCCTCGGCATGGACACGCACGCGCTCTCCGAGCCGGCCTTCGCCAGCGCGCTCGAAGTACTGGCCGCCCACGGCGTCCACGTGCTCATCGATCCCGAGCTGGGCTACACGCCCACCCCCGCGCTCTCGCACGCGATTCTCTCGTTCAACCGGGGCCGGCCCGCCGGCTTTGCCGACGGCATCGTGATCACGCCGTCGCACAACCCCCCGGAAGATGGCGGCTTCAAGTACAACCCGCCCTCGGGCGGGCCCGCCGACACCGACGCGACGGGAGCCATCGAGCGCGCGGCCAACGCCCTGCTCGCCAACAAGCTCGCGGGCGTGAAGCGGGTGCCGTACGGCGAGGCGCTGCGTGCCGCCACGACCGGTCGCTACGACTACGTGTCCCGCTACGTGGACGACCTCGACTCGGTCATCGACATGAAGGCGATCAGGGCAGCCGGGTTGAGGATCGGTGTCGATCCCATGGGGAATTCGGCGATCAACTTCGTCGAACGCATCGCCGAGCGGTACCGCCTGGGCATCGAGGTGGTGAACCGTGACGTCGATCCCACGTTCCGCTTCATGCCGCCAGACTGGGATGGGCGCATCCGCATGGACTGCTCGTCGCCCTGGGCCATGGCGAACCTGATCAAGCTGCGCAAGCGCTTCGACGTCGCGTTCGGCAACGACACCGACGCGGACCGCCACGGCATCGTCACGCCGAGCGTCGGCCTGATGAATCCCAATCACTACCTCGCGGTGGCGGTGGACTACCTGTTCCGCAGCCGCCGCAAGTGGCCGAAGAGCGCCGCGATCGGCAAGACCCTCGTCAGCAGTTCCCTCATCGACCGCGTCGGTGCGAAGCTGCGACGGCAGGTCGTCGAGGTCCCGGTCGGGTTCAAGTGGTTCGTGAGCGGCCTGCTCGACGGCTCGATGGGCTTCGGCGGCGAGGAGAGCGCGGGCGCGTCGTTCCTGCGGCGCGATGGCCGCGTGTGGACGACCGACAAGGACGGGCTGATCATGGGCCTGCTCGCGGCGGAGATCACGGCCCGGACCGGCCGCGATCCCGGCGAGCACTACCGGGCGCTGACGGAGGCCTTCGGCGCGCCCGTCTACGAGCGCATCGACGCGCCGGCAACCGCGGACCAGAAGGCGGCCCTGCAGCGCCTGTCACCGGAACAGGTGACGGCGAGGTCGCTCGCCGGCGAACCCATCGAGGCCATGCTGACGCGCGCGCCCGGCAACGGCGCGAGCATCGGCGGCCTCAAGGTCGTCAGCGCCAACGGGTGGTTTGCGGCGCGTCCGTCGGGCACGGAGGACGTCTACAAGATCTATGCGGAGAGCTTCCGCGGGAAGCCGCACCTCAGGCGCATTCAGGACGATGCGCGGGCGATCGTCAGCGCGGCGCTCAAAGGGTGACAGAAAGTGCGACGTGCCGGGTGCCTCGTGCCTGCGCCCTGCGCCGTGAGCCCTGCGCCCTGAGCCTGCCCTGTCTACTTCGCCGGGCAGTCGAGCGCGCGGCCCGTGTAGATAAGTCCACCCTCGTCGGTGAAGAACGCGAGCGCGCACGGCGTCGCTGAGGTCAAAGACGCGCGGTAGCCGCGCCCATCGGCGGCGCTGATCAGCGTCAGGGTGTATCCCTTGATCGAGGCCGAGATGTCGTTGATCGGCGTCACCGACCCGGAGAGCGTCGTGTCCTGTCGCAACACGGCGTCGAGGTTACCGTAGCGCCCGCTGGCCCCGCGCGCGATCGTCGCCTGCGCGGTGTTGAGCTTCCGCAGCACCTGCACCCCATCCCGCGGCTGCAGTTCAGGCGCGCCAGGAGCAGGTGGCGCCTGAGCGGCGGCGACCATCACGGCACCGACCGCCAGAAGCAACGACACGCGCAAGACGGGGATTGGCAGCACGGTCATGACCCACCTCCGAAGGGAACGTGCGGAGTGTAGCATCTGGCGCCAGCCACAAGCATGAACACCAAAATTACGGTAAAATTGGTGTCGATGCTGCCACGTGATCTGGAGCTGCCCACATCCGCGTTCTTCCTGTTCGGCCCGCGCGGGACGGGCAAGAGCACCTGGGTCAGGAACAGGCTGCCCGACGCGCTGGTGGTCGACCTGCTGCCGGCCGACTGCGGCCTCTGGCGGCGGGCAGGTCGCCGGGCTGCAGGGGCGATTCCGTGACGTGCCGTCGAAACCAGCGCCAGCGGACCACCCTGACCGTGAAAGGTTCCCAGCCGATCCCTGCCGCGGCGACCAGCGATCGCGTGTTCTCTTTCCGAATGAAGGCCAGGCCGCGGCGGGCGCCTTCCCTGGCCGCCAGTGCCAACAGATACAGGGTCAGGTAGCGCATCAGCCGATAGCCCCTGTAGTCCGGGTGCGTGTAGATCTCGTCGCACAAGACCGTTCCGGGGTCCAGGGGCCGGAACCCCGTGCCGTAGTAGGCTTGAAACGCCCCATTGTCGCGCGATCGCACCAGCCAGCACATGCAGCAGGGTCGACCGTCTGCGGTGATCCCGACATAGCAGGTGGGCAGGGCAGACTCAGCCAACAGGCGGCGGATGAACACCGCGCGGAGTTCGTCCGGGGACCCATCGGCGCGGGTTGGATCCAGCAGCGAATCGAGATCGCCGTCCGCGAGTTCGCGAACGGTCAGGGGAAGTGGCGGATCGGGAACCGGGGCCAGGCGCGTGAATTCGAGGTGGAAGCCGTAATGTACTTCCTCGCTGTGCCAGCGTCGCCGCGCCTCGGCCAGCGCCAGCCGCAGGGCCGACCGGTTGCCGTTCTCCAGCATGAGGTACGCGAATCGGAGGGTACGGCGGAGGCCCACAGGCTATCTCACGAGCTGCCGCGTGTGCGGAGTTGTGAGCGCCCGCCAGAAGTCACGCGTGAGCGTGCTGGTGCCTGACAGGCAGAAGGCGGCCGTGGCGCCGAGCCCGCGGCGCAACGCACGGCCCGCCCTCCGTCCGCGCAGGTTCCACGCGACGGCCGTCAGATAGGCCCGCACCCAGCGCCCGCGCCAGTACGGCGTGCGCGCCGACGCGCGCAGGCGTGAGAACGCGCCGGCCTCGTCCAGCACGTTGTCGCGCGACCACACGCTGTAGGCGGTCGCCCGCCGGTAGTCGGTCGTGCTCTGTTCCCGGTCCCGACGGATGCAGGCAACCGGCGTCGCCGTTCCGGCGAATTCCCCCTGGAGTGCCACGCGCCGACACAGGTCCTTGTCCTGGCACACGGTCAATCGATGGTCGAAACCGCCGGCGGCGAAAAAGCAGCCGGACCGCACCAACGACACCTGGAGGGGGAGCCACTCTCCGGCCATGACCTGCACGAACACGTTGCCGTCCACCCCGATGTGGTGATCGACGAGTACCCGATCCGTCCTGTCCACCAGGCGGGCGGCGCCGTACACCCAGACCGCCTGGGTGGCCCTGGCTGCGGTCCAGAGGGCCGCCAGACCCCCGGGCAGCATCCAGTCATCGTCGTCGAGGAAATGGAGGTACTCACCCCGTGCCACGGCCGCGCCGGTGTTTCGCGCGACGCAGCGCTCGCGCCTTGGCGTCTGCAACAGCGTCACGTTGGCCGCCCCGTGCCATGCCGAAGCGTCCAGCGGTCGCCCCGAGTCGTTGACGACGATGACCTCGAACTCCTGCGGCGCGACATCCTGGGCGAGCACGCTCCGGACCGCTCGGTCCAGGGACGGACGACCGACGGAGGCGATGATCGTCGAGGAGAACATCCGGTGATTCACACGAGCCTGGTCCAGATCTGATACGAGGCGTAGGCGACGGCCGCCGTGAGCGCGGACCCCCACGCCAGATCGACCACCGTGACGATCAACGGCCAGTCGCGCAGCGTTGCGTGGTTGGTGAGGTCGTAGGTGGCGTACGCGACGAACCCGAAGAAGGCACCCTGCGCCAGCGCGCGCACCGGGCTGCCAGCATCGAGCGCCGGCCTGATGGCGAACACGACGATGCCAGCGATGTAGATCAGGTAGAAGAGCAGGGCGGGGCCCCAGTTGACCTCGGTTCCGAGCAGGTGGCCCAGGTGTTCGCGGTAGAAGCGCTTCGCCACCACACCCAGCCAGACAAGGTCGATGGCGAAGAACGTCAGCAGCGTCACGAGGTAGAGGCCGAGCGCGCGCCCGACCCCGAGGGGGTACGAAGGTCCTGCTGTCATCGGTCTCCTGTCGCCCCCTTCAGACGCGCGGCATCCTGTTGCCGGTTCCCGGCCGACCCGGGTCAGGCGCCCGACGCCGGTCGGAGGTGCTTCGCCCGCCACGCCTCGACGCACGGGTCCATCGTCCGTCGCCACAACGGTGACACCAGGGCGACGACGAGCATCGTGCCGTAGCCGGCGGGCAGTTGCGGCGCGGCGTCCACGTGCTCGACCGAACGCGTGCGGTAGAGTCTTGAGGAACACCGGGTGGCGCCACTATTCTACGGTCGAAGCCGCCCAGGGTCGTCAGGTCGCGGCCCTGCCATGGTTCATTGACGTGACCAGACCGTACGCCCTCGGCGACGCCGACCGTAACACCGACCGCAACGCCGACTGCAACGCCGACGGTAACACCGACCGGACGCCCGCCGTACGCCGTACGCCGTACGCCGTACGCCCGCCCTGTTCTGCCCTCATCCTCTGCGGGGGTCGCTCGACCCGCATGGGGCGAGACAAGGCGTCGCTGCCGTTTGGCGACGAATCCCTCCTGGGGCGCGTCGCCCGCACGGTTGGGAGCATCGCCGACGAGGTCGTGCTCGTGGCGCGCGAAGGGCAGGTGCTGCCCCCGGGATTCGATGCGGTTCGCGACCCTGCCGAGGGCCTCGGGCCCGTCGCGGCCATCGCCGTGGGGCTGAGGGCAGTCTCCAGCGCCCGAGCGCTCGTCGTGGCCTGCGACCTGCCGCTGTTGCGGCCTGGGGTGATCGCGCGGCTGTTCGATCTCGCGGAAGACGCGGACGCCTGCGTGCCGTTGATCGACGGCTACCCGATGACGACCTGCGCGGTGTATGCCGCGCGAGTGGCTGACGTCGCAGACGGTCTCGTGACGGCCGGACACTTCAAGATGCGCACGCTCCTCGAGCGCATCGCCACGCGCTACGTCGGACCGGACCAGTTGCGCGACGTCGATCCCGAACTCGAGAGCTTCCAGGACTGCAACACCCAGGAGGCCTACGCGGCTGCATTGCGGAAAGCCGGTTTCACCGCGCCGTAGGCTGGGTCGCAGCCGGTCTCTGCGGGGCTCGCGTGTCGATGGCCGGGTAGAGCCACGAGTGCTCCAGGCCCGGGTGGCGTGTGCCGTAGCGGGCTGGCACGTCCTGCGTCCAGTTGCTCGGCAAGGCGAGGCAGAAGAGCAGCAGGACCCCGAGGGCGATCTGCTGGGCGATCAGCGGTCGTCCTTGCGCGCCTTCGGCCACGTGGCGGGGCGTCGGCGTAGCCGTCGGCAGCCGCCCGAGGCGCCGCAGGCGCGATCGGTAGAGCAGGATCGCTCCAAGCAGGGTCATGCCGATGTTCAGCGTCTGGCCGGTCCCGAGTGCGAGCCGATGCGTGGGGTAGTCGCGGAAGAGGTCGATGAACAGGCGCAGGAACGCGTACCAGAAGATGAACCGGGCCGCCGTGGCGCCCGGCGTCGGGTTCGTGCGCCGCACGAGCAGCAGGTAGGGCACGAGCAGGAGGTTCTTCAGGCCGTCGTACAGGACGACGGGGTGCCGGAATCCCGCGGCGTCCGGGAACTTCACACCCCACCAGCCATCGGTCGGACGTCCAACGATCTGGCCGTCGATGAAATTGCCCAGGCGCCCGAGTCCCATCAGAAACGCCCCGGGGATGACGAGTTCGTCGGCGAGCGCCAGGAGCGACACGCGGTACAGGACGGCGAAGGCGATGGTGGCCGCCGCCGCGCCCAGCAGGATGCCGTGCGTGGCCATCCCGCCGAGCCAGTAGGCCGGGATGAGCCAGGGATGCTGGCTATAGAACGGCCACTCGTCGAACGCCACCTCGACGAAGCGCCCTCCCACGAGGATGCCGATGATCAGGAACAGCGTGAGGCTGTAGACCTCGCGCAGCGAGAGGCGGAGCCGGTCCCGCCGCCGGCGCAGGAACAGGTGCATCTCGAGAAAGCCGAGCGTGT
>CAYLZN010000107.1:0-15645 GCA_964387935.1 uncultured Vicinamibacteraceae bacterium
CCTGCGTCCGGATGCGTGCCAGGGCCACCGGGAAATCCACCGGCTTGGTGATGTAGTCGTTGGCGCCGAGGTCCAGCGCGTCCACCACGTCCTCGCTCTGGGTCTTGGCGGTGACCATGATGACGGGCAGGCGATCCGGCCCGTGGCGCGTCCTGATCCGTCGCAGCACGTCCAGGCCGCTCAAGCCGGGCATCATGACGTCGAGCAGGACCAGGTCCACAGGCATCCGGTCGAGGTGCTCGAGCGCGGTGCGGCCGTCCTCGGCCGCGACCACACGATAGCCCTGGCGCTCGAGGCGACGGCCGAGCATGTCACGGTTGAGTTCCTCGTCGTCGACGAGCAGCAGCGTCGCGGGCGTCGTGTCGTCGGTGGTCATGGGCCGACCCTGGCGGTGAGCCGTGTCCGCGCGCTCGGCGCACGGGCTGCGCACCGCACCTCGGAGTAATCGGCCCGGAGCCGCCGCGGATTGAGCGGCGCGCCCGCCGGGGCCGGCGGTAGAATGCGGCAGGACCCCTTCGGAGACCCGCCATGACGACTTCACTGCGCCCCCTCGCCCTTGCGACCCTGACCGTCCTGGTGACTGCCTGCGGCAACCCGTCGAACCAGGCACCACCCCCAGGAGGCGCGTCGGAGCCGGCGTCGGCTCGTGCACCACGTGGCGCCGCGCCGAGCATGAAGATCGGCCTGCTCCTCGACGACGTGCACGAGCGCTGGCATCGCGACCGCGACCTGTTCATCCAGGTGGCGACGGACATGGGCGTCGAGACGCTCGTCGAAATCGCCGACGGCGACCAGGCCCGGCAGAACGCCCAGGCGCAGAAACTCCTCGACGCGGGCGTCAAGGCGCTCGTCGTGGTGGCCCACGACACCGAGCAGGCGGCGACGATCGTCGAACAGGCCGCTGCGCGCGGGGTCCCCGTGGTGAGCTACGACCGGTTGATCCGCAACGCGGACGTCGATCTGTACATCGGCTTCGACGTGACGAAGATCGGCGAGATGCAGGCCCAGTACCTGCTGTCGCGAGCGCCCAAGGGCAACTACCTGCTGATTGGCGGGGCGCCCAGCGACGGCAACGCCAAACTGCTCCGCGAGGGGCAGTTGACCGTGCTGGGGCCCGCGATCAAGAGCGGCGCCATCCGGATCGTCGGCGACGGCTGGGCCGAGAACTGGCAGGCCGACGCGGCCGCGAAGCTCACCGACGAGGCCCTTGCCAGGGCGAAGAACAAGGTCGTGGCCGTCGTGGCGTCGAACGACGTCACGGCGGGCGGCGCCATCGGGGTGCTGGACGCCCGCGGGCTCGCGGGCCGGGTGCTCGTCTCGGGACAGGATGCGGAACGCGATGCCGCGCGCCGCATCGTGGCCGGCACGCAGGCCATGACCGTCTACAAGTCGCTGCGCACGCTGACCAGGCTGGCCGCGCGCAATGCCGTCGCCCTGGCGAAGGGAGAGAAGATCGACTCGAGCACCACGGTGAACAACGGCAAGCGCGACGTGCCGGCGATGATCTTCGACGCGATTCCCGTGGACAAGGACAACCTGGATGGCGTGCTGATCGCCGACGGCTTCCTGACGCGCGACGAGGTGTACGGCGGCACGAAATGAGCCGCCCCGTGTCAGGCCAGGACGTTCCGCTTGTGCACGAGGCCCTTCCACCACCCCGGCATCGTGGTCATGAGCGCGTCGCCAAGCGTCGAGGTGAAGATGGAGTCTGCGAGCCCCGCATCGGCAGGCAGATCGTCTCCGGTGAGGCCCGCGCGGTGACAGAACGCAGCGGCCATCGCGGCGTGGGGGCGCTGACCCGCCTCGACCGACTGCCGCCACACGCGGTCGTACACCTTGAGCGCCTCGAGCGCCGCCTCCCCGGGCTCCGTGGTCAGGAGGGACATCAGCACGTGCGACCTGATGCGGCTCGCCTGCGCCGGCGGGAACACCAGGTCCAGCGCGTGCATCTGGAGGGCGATCGTCGCCATGGAGAACTCCAGCTCCGTGGACGGGGCCTCGAGCTTCTCAGCGCTCGTCATGAGCGGACGGAGCGCCTCGCAGATCGCCACCCACTGGTCCCGGACGTGCAGGAACACGGCCAGCAGGAACTGGACGGCCGCCTCGCGCTCGGAGACTCCCGGCTTCGGTGCCGCGCCCATGGCCTTCCTCCGCCCCCTGTTATCTCGCAAGATGGGGCGGGTGGCAAGCACGACGTGTCCCCACCCGCAGGAGCTGCCGCCTTCGCCGCGTGCCGCACGCCGCACGCCGCGCGCCGCAAGCCGCCCGGAAATTGTTGGATCACCGCAGAATGAAGCCACGATGTGCACCGCCCTCAGGTCCGTGCCTCCTCGATCGCACGCGTCGGCGTCCGGTCTGACGTGTCTGTTGTTCGTGTTCGTGCTCGCGTCCGCCTGCCGGACCGCGCAGCCCGTCGCGCCAGCGGCGGCGCCCCCCGCGCCAGCCCCGCGCGCCCCGGCGGGACAGGCCACGCCCACCGCCAGTGAACCGGACAGCCTTGTCTGGGTGCGACAGTCCGCGGAGTACTACGCCCTCGTGTTGCAGGCGTACCGGGCTGCCACGGCGCGCATCGAGCTGCTGGCTCCCGAGCGCGCCGCCGGGACCTGGGCGGTGGTCCTCGATGCGGACGAAACCGTCATCAGCAACGCAACCTACCAGCGCGAACGGGCCCTTGCGGGGTTGGGGTTCACTCCGGAGAGCTGGAGGGCCTGGGTCGCGCGCCGTGAGGCGACGCCGCTTCCCGGCGCCGCCGCCTTCCTGCGACGCACGCGGGAACTCGGCGGCAGGATTGCCATCGTCACCAATCGCCTCGCGTCGGAGTGCCCGGATACCGAAGCCGTGTTTCGCGCGCACGGTCTCGATTACGACGCGATGCTCTGCCGGCCGGATGGCAGTCCGTCGGACAAGAACCCCCGATTTCTGGCGGTCGCCGACGGCACGACGGCGACGGGGCTGCCCCCGCTCGAGGTCGTCGCCTGGGTTGGCGACAACATCCTCGACTTCCCGGGACTGAAGCAGGCGGCCCGCCAGGCGGGTGACGCGGCCTTCGCCGAGGTCGGTGTCCGCTTCTTCGTGCTGCCCAACCCCATGTACGGAAGCTGGCAGTAGGAGTGGCTCCGCAGCGCGCCCACGCGCGCGGCTGTCAGCCTGAGGCCGGTTGGTCCTGCTGGCGAACAGCACTGCACGCCTTCCCGTCTCGATGGCGACCCGTGCCGTCGAGTGCAGAGATTGCGACGCGCATCTCCTCCCGCAGTTGCGAGAATTGCGACTCCATCCTGTCCAGTGCTTCCCGCAGGCTGGCCAGCTCGTCCACGCGTCGCTCCAGTCGGTCCAGGCGAATCCTCACGATCGCTTGTGGCACGGTGTCCTCCCCGCCGGTCCGGAGACTCGCTCCCTTCACACCGGCGCGCTTCTGAACGAGCGAACCACGTGCCAGCGCGGCTTGGTGCGGTAATCGGCTTGCGGCAATCGGCTGGCGGCTGGCGGCGTGCGGCGCGCGGCCAGCACGGAAAATTTCCCCAGAATCAGCCGTCGCGTGCCCTCCCAGTGAGATTCCCGTTCGCGACAGCACCAACGAACGAGCCATCCAGACCGCTGGTCGCCCGCCGGTCGCCGACCGCCGTTTCTGTCTCATCGGTCAGGCCGAGGGACGCCGTCGGGCACACGATCTCACTCGGAGGGACGTGAGGCTGCAGCCGTTCTCGCGCGGTGGGCCAGCAGTGCGGCGTCGCAGGTGCCCGTCTGCAGGGGCACACCCAGACGGCACCCGGCACCCTGCACTCGGCACTCAGCACTTGGCACTTGACCCTCGCCACTTGGCACTCGGCACTTGGCACGGTCGGCACACGGTTTCTGACGGATCAAACGATTCACCCCATCAGGCCGCTGGTCGCCCGCCGGTCGCCACCCGCCGCTCTGTCCCACCGGGCCAGCCGTCCGGAGAGGCGTGTCACGGTCCCCGGACTCGGGTATGCTCCCGCGACATGAAGACACCGTGTGCCACTGTCCTGTTGCTCAGCCTGGCGTGGTGGGCTGCCGGCCAACCCGCGCAGCAGGCGGCGACTGCCGCATCCATCACGGGCAAGCCTCGCGCGCGTGAACTCGGGTTGTCGGCGGCGATCGGCGGCAGGCCTGGCGGCCTCGACGCCATCACGGACGTGTCCGGCGTGGAGGTCGGCCATGCCACCGTGATCGCCGGCGCCGGCGCCCTCGTGGTCGGCCAGGGGCCGATTCGCACGGGCGTCACCGTGGTGCATCCGCGTGGCAAGGCCAGCGCGGACCCGGTGTTCGGCGCCTGGTTCACCCTGAACGGCAACGGCGAGATGACCGGCACGACCTGGCTCGAGGAGAGCGGCATCCTCGAAGGCCCCGTGGCGATCACCAACACGCACAGTGTCGGTGTGGTGCGGGACGCGATCCTCCAGTGGCAGGTCTCGCGCCCGGGACTCCAGCCCTGGGGTCTCCCGGTGGTCGCCGAGACGTACGACGGCGGGTTGAACGACATCAACGGCTTCCACGTGAAACCCGCCCACGTGCTCGCGGCGCTCGACGGCGCGACCGGCGGGCGCGTGCAGGAAGGCAATGTCGGCGGTGGCACCGGCATGGTGTGCCACCAGTTCAAGGGTGGCATCGGCACGGCCTCACGAGTCATCGAGGACGGCGGGCACGCCTACACGGTGGGCGTGCTCGTGCAGTGCAACTACGGCGAGCGTGCGCGACTGAGCGTGGCCGGTGTGCCCGTGGGCCAGGAAATCGCGGACCTGTTGCCGTGCCAGACGCAGGGTGCACTGGACGAGTGGCCGGGGCGGCGTTGCGAGACGTCGCCTCCGGGGCGGCCGGTCCGCGACGAGGATCGCGGGTCGATCATCGTCGTCGTCGCCACCGAGGCGCCGCTCCTGCCGCATCAGCTCAAGCGCCTCGTGCGGCGCGTGTCCCTTGGGGTCGGGCGGATGGGGGGCGTCGGCGGGAACGGCTCGGGCGACATCTTCCTGGCGTTCTCGACGGCCAACCCCGGTGCCGCCTCCAGCCAGGGGCAGCCACGGGTCGAGATGCTGCCGAACGCGCGCCTGAACCCGCTCTTCACGGCCACCGTGCAGGCGACCGAAGAAGCCATCCTCAACGCGTTGCTGGCCGCAGAGACCATGGTCGGGGCCAACGGCATCAAGGTCGAGGCCCTGCCGCACGACCGTCTGCTCACGATCATGCGCAAGTACGGTCGCCTGCCATAGTCGGCTGCCGGCTGCGCCTCACGGCGCCACGCGTACCCAGCGGCCACCCGATTCGACGCACGCCTCGATGAAGGCCATCGAGTGCACGCCGTCTTCGATGCGCGGGTAGGGCGCATGGGGGAGGGGTTCGCCGAGCGACAGCGCCATGCGCTCCCTGGCGACTTCGGCGTAGAGGTTCGCGAACGCCTCCCGCAGTCCCTCGGGGTGTCCGCGCGGCGTGCGGCCGAGAGCGAGAATCTCGGGCGGGAGGTCGGGGTCCCCGCGGCTCACGACCTGGGCTGCCTCGCCTCCCCGTGCGATGGTGAGATGCGAGGCCGTGCGATGTGACCAGTCGAGGAGCCCGCGTTCACCGTAGAGGCGCAGCCGGATGTCGTTCTCGGTGCCCGCAGCCGCCTGGGTCACGCTGAGCGTGCCGCGCAGGCCGCCCTCGAAGCGCAGGAGCGCCGAGACCGTGTCCACGACGCGTCGGCCGGGCACGATCGCGCCGACGTCGGCGAAGACCTCCTCGATGCGACGCCCTGAGGTGAAACACGCCAGGTGCTGCGCGTGGCACCCGATCGCGCTCATGACGAGGGCCAGGCCGCTCCGCTCGGGATCGAGCAACCACCGGAGCCGGCTGGTAGCCGGGCCGTCCTCGAGACGCGCCGCCATGCCGCTCTGCAGGTACTCCACCTGGAGGAACCGCAGGTCGCCGAGGAGGCCCGTCTGGACCACGTGCCGCGCGTACCGCGTCATCGGGTAGCAGGAGTAGCCGTGCGTGATGGCGAACAGCCGCTGGCTCCGCCGGACCCGACCGGCCAGGTCGCGGGCCTGCGCCGCGTCGTGGGACACGGGCTTGTCGCAGACCACGTCGAACCCGGCCTCCAGCGCCGCGACGGCGAGCGGGTAGTGCGTGTCGTTGGGCGTCATGATCGCGACGGCATCTGCCGCGTCGGACCGCGCGCGCTCGCGCCCAATGAGTTCCTCGACGGTGCCGTAGCAGCGCGCCGGGTCGAAGCCGAGCGCCGACCCGCCCTCCCGCGACCGCGCGGGATCGCTCGAAAACACCCCGCCCACCACGTGCCAGAGGCCGTCGAGTTCGGCTGCCGTCCGATGCAGGTGTCCGATCCACGAGTCCGGCCCGCCCCCGAGCAGGACCAGTCGCAGGGGGCGCCCGAACCGCGCGCGCAGCGGGGTCACGAGGCCTCCCGCTGTTCGCGGTAGAACCGCACCAGGTCCGTGGAGGGCGGCACCCGGCCCAGCTGGCGCAGGGCCATGGCCAGTTGTCCGCGGTGATAGGTCGCATGGTTGACCACGTGGCGAATCGTCTCGTGCAGCGGCTGCTCGTAGGCCGAGCCGTCGAACGTTCTGTACGCAAAGGGTCTCAGCAGCGACGCCTCCTCGAGTGCGCCGAGGAGCGCCTGCTGTTCGGCCCAGAGCGTGTCCCAGAGCGCCCGGACCCTGGCGACCGAATCGAGCGCGGTGGCGTCAGGGAACGACGTGGGCGCCTCGCCGGCCCAGCGCCGCAGCCACACCCACTCGGCACCGACCATGTGCACGAGCGTGGCCGCGATGTTCGGGAAGCTGCCGCCGAGCGTCCGTCCGAGTTCCGTGTCGGACAGGGTGTCGAAGGCCTCCAGGTAGCGCAGGTTCGCCCAGCGGTTGTACACGAACAGTGTCCGCAGCTCATCGCGCATCGCGTGTGTCTCCCTTTACGAGGCGGGTCCGAGGTCGTAGCGTATAGAAGTACCCGAGACGTTGGGAAGTGGGAAACGAGGCGCCATGACCGGACTAGCCGAGGGACTCGTGCGAGGCGACGATGGCGTCGTGCGCTGCGCGTGGGGAGCGAGCGATCCCCTGTACGCGGCGTATCACGACGAGGAATGGGGATTCCCGGTCTCGGACGACCGGCGCCTGTTCGAGAAGATCTGTCTCGAAGGCTTCCAGTCGGGCCTGAGCTGGCTGACGATCCTCAGGAAGCGTGAGCGGTTCCGCGCCGCCTTTCACGGCTTCGACCTCGAGGCGGTCGCGCGGTTCGGGTCACGCGACGTCTCCCGCCTCCTCCGCGACGAGGGCATCGTCCGTCATCGTGGCAAGATCGAGTCGACGATCAACAACGCCCGCCGCGCCCTCGCGCTCGTGGAGACGCACGGATCGCTCGCGGCGTTCTTCTGGTCGTTCGAGCCGGCGGCGTCCGACCGGCCGGCGCGTCTCACCTGGCCCGTGCTGAAGGCGATGGGCACGACACCCGCCTCGATCGCGCTGAGCGCGGCTCTGAAGCGCCAGGGCTGGACGTTTGTTGGCCCGACGACAGCCTATGCGTTCATGCAGGCCATGGGCCTCGTCAACGATCATGTCGAAGGATGCGCGGTCCGGGCGCGCGCAGCACACGCCCGCGCGCGCTTCCGCCGTCCGCGCTGAGGGTCACAGGTACTTCTTCAGCCAGCCCAGCACCTCGTCCATGTGCCGCTTGCCGTTGGGCCCCTTCAGGATCCAGTGGCCCTCGTCGGGGAACACGACGAGCCGCGACGGGACCTCGAGGCGCTGCAACAGTTTGAACGTGGTCAGCGACTCGCTGATTGGGACCCGGAAATCCAGCTCGCCCTGCGTGACGAGCATGGGCGTCTTCCAGGCCTTCGCGAAGCGAATCGGCGACTGGTCGAACCACTGGCCCTTGCCGGTCTCCCAGATCGGCGCGCCCATGCGCAGCTCGCGGTCGATCCCTCCGTCGTTCACGCCGTACTGCGACTCGTTGTTCACCGCGCCCGCGTGATTGACCAGGGCCTTGAACTGGGTCGTCGTGCCGTTGAACCAGTTCATCAGGTAGCCGCCGTACGAGGCGCCGATGGCCGCCTGGCGGGTGAGGTCGATCTGCGGGTACGCCAGGCGTTCCCTGTTGAACGAGGTGAGCGGCGTGGCGGTCTTCGCGCCGGAGTCGAGGCGCACGATCTGGCCCGGATTCGTGGAGGCCGAGAACCGTCCCACGAGGACGCCGTTGGCGAGCTGCAAATCCGTCACGGCTCCAGACTCCGGCGCGTACACGACTTCGGGCGGACCGCCCGTCGCCCTGAACCTGAACACCTTGGTCGAGCCATCGTCCTCGGCTTCCACGTAGAGGCTGCGACCGTCGTCACTGACGGCGATGTTCCCCACGGATCGATCCCAGCCCTGGGTCACGAGCACGACCCGCGACCAGTCGGGCCCGGTGAGCCGGGCCAGTCGATTCACGAAAAAGAGCTGGCTCGGGCTGGATCGCCGCGATTCGATCGCATACAGGGCTTGCCCGTCCGGACTGAACTCGGGTCGCGCGAACCCCGTGCCGGGCGGCGTCAGGCGCTTCGGTGAGCCGCCGGTCGCGGCGAGGAGGTAGAGCGCGGGTTCAGGGCTCTCGATCATGCCGCGGTGTCGGTTCGCGATGGCCTGGAACACGACGCCCTGGCCGTCGGGCGTCCAGATCGCGTGCAGCGACTCACCGCCACCGCCATCGAAGGGGCCGCGCAGCGGCGCGACCGGCAGGATGGTCGGCGTGCCCTCGTCGAGCTTCTGCCACGCGAGCACGGGTTCGCGCGGCTCGAGCCACGCATTCCAGAAGCGCATCGGGAACGAGTCGTAGGCCCGTGCGGTGTCCTTGCGCGCCTTCACCTCGTCCAGGCGTGTCCTGTTGTCGTCGAGCGAGGTCGCCCCGGCGACGAACGTCGTCTGGAAGAGGATGGCCTGCCCGTCCGGCCTGAACTTCGGCGACGTGGCCCCGCCCGGCACGTTCGTCAATCGGCGAGCGAGCCTGCCCTCCGGGCTGAGCACCGGTGCGCCGATGCGGTGGAGGAGCCAGATGTCTTCGTGCGTCACCATGCGCGGCTGCGCAGTAGAAAGGGCCGGGAGGAGGACCAGCAGGAGGGCGGCGGCCAATGCGCCACCCGTCGTCCAACGAAGGATGAGTCCACGCATGCGCCGAGTATAGAACGGCGTGCCGATCGGCTACACTGGCGCAGCCTGAGCGGAGACCTCATGAGACGATCTGCACGTCTTCTCCCGTTCTTCGTGCTGCTGGTGGTCTGGCTGGCGGTTGCCGCCATGGCGCAGCCTGTTCCCGAGCGGCCCTTCGGCACGCTGCGCGAGCAGGCGGCGCTGCAGCAGGACTGGCTCAGGAAGCGGCTCGACACGTTCCTTCCCGCGCTCATGCGGAAGCACGGGATCGACCTGTGGGTCGTGCCGATGCGGGAGTACAACGAGGATCCGGTGTTCGTGGCCCTTGCCGCGCCCCAGACCTTCGCCGCGCGGCGCCGGACCATCTACGTCTTCTTCGACAAGTGTGCGGCCGCGGGAACGCCCGCGACCACGGCCTGCGTGGAGCGGATCGCCCTCGGCGGCACGTCGCAGGGCGGGGTGTTCGAGGCGCGACGCTCGACCAGGCCCGCCACCGGCGGTCGCGACGCCCAGGCGGAGCTCTGGGGCGACGAACAGTGGCAGATCCTGAAAGCGGTCATCGAGGAGCGCCAGCCGCGTGTGATCGGGATCAACCGCTCCACCGTGTTCGCGTTCTCCGACGGGTTGTCGAGCGGCGAGCTGGCGGGCATGAGCGCGGCGCTCGGCGACGGGTGGACCGCGAAGCTCCGCAACGCGGAGGGGCTGCCGCTCGAACTCATCGCGGTGCGCCTGCCGGAGGAGGAGGCGTTCTTCCGGCGCATGCAGGAGCAGGTGTGGGCGCTCACGCAGGAGATGTTCTCCAGCCGCGTGATCACGCCGGGCAAGACCCGCACGAGCGATCTCGTGTGGTGGTGGCGGCAGCGCGTGAACGACCTCGGGCTGGGCACGTGGTTCCAGCCGTCGGTGGACGTGCAGCGCAAGGGTGTGAAGGCCGAACAACTGGGCGACGACCCGGTCATCGAGCGCGGCGACGTGCTCCACTGCGACGTCGGGATCACCGTGGCGCGCCTCAATACCGATACCCAGCACCTGGCCTACGTCCTGCGGCCCGGCGAGACCGATGCGCCGGTCGGGCTCGAGCGGGCGCTCGCCAACGCGAACGCGTTGCAGGACATCACCCTGGAGGAGCTTCGGCCGGGGCGGTCCGGCAACGAAATCCTGGCGGCATCACTGGCCCGCATGAAGGTCAAGGGTATCCAGGGCACGCTCTACTCGCATCCGATCGGCCTGCACGGTCACGGGGCCGGCCCGCTCATCGGGCTCTGGGACTACCAGAACGGCGTGCCGGGTCGGGGTGACGCGAAGGTCATTCCGTCGATGTGGTTCTCGATCGAGTTGCAGGCGACCACGCCGGTGCCCGAGTGGGACAACCAGCCCGTGCGCATGGCCCAGGAGGAGGACGCCATCATCGGCGCAGACGGTCAGGTCCGCTGGGCCCTCAGGCGACAGGACCGGCTGTTCCTCGTGCGGTAGAACGCTCCCTACACCTTGAGTCCGACCAGCCGCTTCCCCACGGCAGCGGCCAAGCCGAGCGTGCCGTACCGATCACGGTATTGCTGCAGGTAAAGCGCCACGGTGTTGGTCGGCGGGACGCGCCTGCGTTCGCTCGCCCGCAGCGCGATCGCTCCTGACTGGCACGTGTTCACGCACAGCCCGCAGCCGATGCAGTGCGATCGCGCGATCTCCGCGCGACCGGTGTCGAGGCTGACCGCGTCCATCTGGCACCGCGCGAGGCACGTGCCGCACGCCTCGCAGCGGTCGCCGTCCACCTCGGCGTAGTAGTTGGCGCTGAAATAGGTGGCCGGCTCCGGCAGCCGCTTCGCGCTCGTGAGAATCCCGCAGCAGCAGCCGCAGCAGCAGCACACGAAGAGCGGATCCTCCGTGTTCTCCGGCTGCAGCACCAAGCCGTCCCGGTCGGCCTCGTCCAGGCGCTCCAGCATGTCCTCGCGTGAAATGAAGTGCGCGGCGCCAGACTGCACCATGCCCCTGGCGGCCATGCCGAAGGTCAGGCAGGTCTGCAGGTGGCTGGTCTGGCTGCAGTCGTGTCCGGTCATCTGCCGACCGAGTCGGCAGATGCAGTCCATGGCCGCGAACGGCCCGGGCGACCGACGGACGTACGCGCGGATGTCCTCGTAGGTGCCGATGTCGCGGTCGGGCAGCAGGTGCGCGTCCACGGGCACCGTCCGCATCTGCGTGGTCTTCTTCGTGTGGACGGCCTGCCCGAACGCTTCCTCGGAGTACTGACGGACATCGTGTTCGAGCTCGGGCGTGAGCCGCGTCTGCTGGTGCTCGAAGATGCCCACGACGAAGGGCATGAGACAGTACCGGGCCCTCCCCTTCGACCCGAGGCGGGCGATGAGGCCCTGGCCTGCCATGCGGTGGAGCGTGGCCGCCAGCGCCTCACGCGACTCGGCGCGCCGCCGGCGTCGATGGACGAGGGAGACCGGTTCGGGGATGGCACTGAGGGACAGGGCGACCGCGGCATCCTCGGGCGTGAACAGCCGCTGGAGGATCCGAATCTCCACCCCCGATGACGTCGCAGGAAAGCGCTGCGGTAGCGCGTCGAGGCGTTGCTGGAGTTGCCGGTAGACGTCGCTGGAAGCCATGGCGCCCTCCGTCCGTCATTCTACGTGACCCCGGCGGGGAACCCCCCGGGCTCAGGTGGCCGCGCCAGCGGCGGCCTCCCGCAGGCCGGAGGCCTCGACCACGCCCATCGCGACGAGGTTCACGACCTCCTCGGCCGAGCTGCCGTACTGGATGAGATGCACGGGCAGTCGCGTGCCCATGAGGACTGGTCCGATCACCATGGCGTCCTCGATGTGTCGCAACAGGTGCATCGCGAGGTTGCCCGACTGCAGGTCCGGGAAGACGAGCACGTTCGCGTCCGCATCGAGCGTCGAGAATGGAAAGTACGCGTCACGGATGCTGGCGGTGACGGCGGTCTCGAGCTGCATCTCGCCGTCCACGTTGAGGTCAGGGGCCTGCGCGCGCACGAGCTCGGTCGCGCGCCGGACCTTCCGGGCGAACGCATGATCGACGCTGCCGAAGTTCGAGAACGACAGCATGGCCACGTGTGGTTCGAGCCCCAGGATTCTCGCGCGGCGCGCCGCGAGCAGCGCAATCTCCGCCAGGGCCTCGGCATCGGGCTCGATGTTGACGGCACAATCGGCCAGGATGTAGAGGTGCCTCGGCAGGATCGCCAGGTAGTGACTGGAGATGCGGCGGACGCCGGGCGTGGTCCCGATGATCTGGAGGATGACCCGCATCGAGTCCGCGTAGTGCGAGGCCGCGCCGGAGAGCATCAGGTCTGCGTCGCCGTGGTGCAGCATCATCGCGGCGAAGTACTCGGGCTGCCGCATCCGCTGGAGGGCGGACGAGCGCATGAGGCCCTTGCGCTGCTGCAACCGGTAGTACGTCTCGGCGTAGCTGTCCCGGTGCGGGCTCCGCCCGGGGTCGACGATGGCGGCACCGGACGGTTCGATGCCGACGCGCGCCATGGCCGCCCGGATGTCGCCCTCGGACCCGAGCAGGATGGGCCGGGCCACGCCCTCGTCCGCCAGGATGCGGGCCGCGCGCAGGATGGTCTCGTGCGTGCCTTCGGGGAACACCACGCGCGGGCACTCCCGGCGGGCCTTCACCATCAGCCGGCGCAGCGTCTCGCGCCCCGTGCCCATGCGTACCCGCAACTGCTCCTGATAAGGCTCCGCCTCGACGGCCTGCCCGGCCACGCCTTCGTCGATCGCGCAGAGGGCCACCGCCGCAGACTGCCGGACGAGGATGCGCGGGTCGATGGGCTTGGGCAGCAGGTACTCCGGACCGAAGGACAGGGGCTGGTCGGCATAGGCGCGGCTCACCTCGTCGACGACCTCCTCACGGGCCAGATCGGCGAGGGCCCGCGCGGCCGCCAGCAGCATGCCGTCGCTGATGCGCGTCGCCTGCACGTCCAGTGCGCCGCGCATGAGGTACGGGAAGCTGAGAAGATCGAGCATCGCATTCGGGTGCTCGGCGAGCGCCGTGGCCACGATCACATCGCGACGGGCCGCCCGCGCGACCTCGTAGCCGATCTCGGGCTCCGGCGTGGCCAGCGCGAACACGATCGGGAAGCGTGCCATGGTGCGGACCATGTCCTCGGTCAGCACGCCGCCGGTCGATGCCCCGATGAACACGTCGGCGCCGCGGAGCGCCCCGGCCAGCGTGCGCGTGTCGGCCGGTTGCGCGAACTCGCGCTGGTAGGGCGTGAGGTCGGTCCGCTCCGGGTGCAGCAGGCCGCGTTCGTCGAACAGCTGCAGTTGCCCGCCGGGCACGCCGAGGCGCCGCAGGAGTCGGGCGCAGCCCAGGCCCAGAGTGCCGGCGCCACAGAAGACGACGCGCAGCGCGTCCACGTCCTTGCCCGCGAGCTCCGCCGCGTTGATCAGCGCCGCAGCCACGACCACGGCCGTCCCCTGCAGGTTCTCGTGGAGGACGGGAATCCGGAGGGTGGCGCACAGCTGGTCGTGGATGGCCAGTCCCTCCGGCGCGCGGATGTGGCTCAAGACCACGCCGCCGAACCCGGGCTCGATCGCGCGCACCGCGTCCACGACCCGCTCGGGCTCCACCGCGGCCACCTCGATGTCGAACACGTTGATGTCGGCCAGCCGCTTGAAGAGCAGCGCCATGCCCTCCTGCAGCGGCTTCGCCGCGAGCGGACCGACCGCCCCGAGCCCCGGGACCGCCGATCCGTTGGTCACGAGGGCGACGAGGTTGCCGCGTCCCGTGCAGCGCACGGCAGCCCGCTGGTCCTCCGTGATGGCGGTGCACGCGAAGGTCGCGCCCGGAAGGTACGCGAGGCGCATCTCCCGGGCCGTGGCACACGGACGTGTCAGGCGGACGTCGATCAGCCCGGGCCGTTCACCGCCGTGGTACTCGAGGGCGTCCTCTCGCCGGATCATGGCTGCCTCGCTTCCTTCGCCAGGGGGTATCGCTCCTCGGTCTCACGCCACGGCGCCAGCGACCCAGGCGTTGGCCGTACCTGGAGCAGGCGGAGCCGGGGACCCTCGAACCCGAACTCGAGGTCGAGGGGATACTGGTAGGCGGCCTCGAGCCGCGCGGCGATCTGGACCAGTTCGAGCAGTTCGATGTACTCGAGCGCCGGGCGGAAGCGTTGGTGCGACACCGTGTCCTCGCGGACGGTCCCGAGTCCCGCACGTCGATTGAACACCACGCGCTGACGCTTGTCGCCCGTGATGTAGTGGAACCGCAGAGGCGACACCTCGAAATCGCTCTCTTTCGAGACGACGATGTAGTCGGCGCCGACGACCCCGGAGACCACGCCCTCGCCCATGCCGAGGCCCACGTTGATGATCATCTCGCGCCACCGCCCTGCCGTGGTGTTGATGGTCTGCAGCACACCGGACACACGCGACCACACGATGCGCTGGACCAGCACCCCGCCACCCTCACCCCGGGCGGGCAGGCCGAGCACCGCGCGGTTGTGCAGGGCCCGCTCCGTCCACAGGCCGCTCCACGCGCGCTTGACGTGCTCGATCACGGCGTCCTCGCCCCGGATGAACAGGAACGTGTCGAACTCTCCGGCACGCACGGTGGCCTCGGTGTCCTCCTCGGCCGCCGAGGACCGGATGGCGACATAGGCCTCGTCGTCCGGGCCCGCCAGCTCCCGGTAGGCCGAGGCAATCTCGGCGGCGAGGTCAGCCGGCAGCGAGACCTCGGACCAAAGGCGCCGGATGGCGCACGCCCGTTGCGCATCCGAGAAGTCGGGGTGCTCCAGGATCTCCTCGATGGCCCGTTGGACCGGCATCGTGCTCTGGTCGCTGCCCCGGGTCCCGGCCGATGGCGGCGCGGTGGCCGCCAGGACCTCGCGAAACGCCGCGTCGCTGACTGCGAACCAGTCGGGCACGGCGTCGCCGGCCCCGAGCCGGGTGACTTCAGCCAGGTTGGCCGCCTTCCAGCCCGCGAGTGGCTGCAGCTCGAGGCCTCCATCCCCCGGTCGCAGGACGCGGCGATGAGCGAGTGCCCGCGCGACCTGCGCATCAGCCCGGGCGACGTGTGCGCGCAACCGCTCGACCCGGGCGGCGTCGCGGGCCGCGATCTCGAGGAGGGGGGCCAGCCGCTGGAGCTGTCGCAGCCGGTGGTGTACCGTCGGGTCCCGCGCGGCAGCCGGGTCCCCCGGTGCCGCGCCCAGGGTCTGGTGCCACAGGACGCCGAGGCGCGCGCCGGCGAGGTCGTCGAGTTCGAGGCGCGGCGATTGAGGCGAGGGTGCGGGCGTGGGGCCCTCGAGGACCGAGGTCGCGGCCTGCACCGCGTCGAAGGAGCGGAGAGCGGCGAGGCGCAGCCCCAGCACCTCGACTGCGCTCGTCGAGGTCGGGATCAGCGCACGGGCCGCGTCGACCGCGGCCTCATGTCCCAGGTGCAGGTCGCGGACGAGGTCCGTCACGTGCTCGCGTACGGCCGCCGACACGGCGGTGTTCTCGAGCAGTACTCTGAGCAGCGTCGCCTGCTCGCCCCGCCTGCCGTCGGC
>CAYLZN010000108.1:0-15404 GCA_964387935.1 uncultured Vicinamibacteraceae bacterium
AGGCCCCTGCGTGGTGAGGGTCTCGTCGGCCTCGTCAGGGGATTCATGTACGCGGGCGCCCCGCGCGTCGTCGCGAGTCTCTGGAAAGTCGATGACGAGGCGACGGGCGAGCTGATGACACGCTTCTATCGGGAGATGCTGCAGCAGGGGCGGTCGCCTGCGGCCGCCCTGAGGCTGGCGCAGCGATCGATGTGGGAGCACAGCCGGTGGCATGAGCCGTACCACTGGGCAGCGTTCGTGCTCCAGGGAGAATGGCGATGATGGGCGCGGCGGCGCGTGCGGGCCTGACGGAAGCATCCTGGGCCGAGCTGTTCGACTTCCTGGATCCGGATCGGTCGTGCCGGCCGGGCCCGACCCGCGATGCGGAGGCCCAGGCCAGGTATCTCGAGATCACGAGGAAGCTCGTGTGCTTCTTCGCAGGCCGGGGGTGCCGTGATGCCGAGGATCTCGCCGCCGAAACCGTGCTGCGGGTGACGGCCCGATGCCGCGACGTCGACGTCTCGGGCTACGAGGACCGGGCGGGCTACTTCTTCGGCGTGGCCCGCAACGTCTACCACGAGTGGCTTCGCCACGAATTGAAGGAGTCCTCCGTGCGTGAGGAAGTCCGGCAGGAGCTGACGAGGATCCCGCCGATCGATCTCGAAACACGGACGGGCAGGGAGGCCGTGCATCGGTGCCTCGATCGGTGCCTCGCCCGGTTGACGTGGCGGGGGCGGCGGCTCGTGATCGCCTACTACAGCACCGCGGGCGCCGCCAGCGTCGCGCGCCACCGGGAGCTCGCCACGCAGTTCGGCAAGAGCCCCAATGCGCTGAGAATCGAAGTCCACCGCATCAGGAGAACCCTGCAGCCCTGCGTGTTCGGCTGCCTGCAACCCGAGCCCCCGGCGCCGGCCGCGCGAAACAACCTCTCCCTTTCGGTCATTCGGAGGTAGAGGGGGATCCTGAAATGGCTGCCTGGAACCCACAACAGGAGCGAGCGGCGCTCGGCGTCAGAGCCGGCCGGTTCGGTTCGACCGTGGTGCTCGATCTCGATGGGCGGCTCACCATCGGCTCGAGCGGATGCCGGCTGATGCGACTGGTGCGATGCCTGGCACGACGGGGCGACACGAACCTGGTGCTCGATCTCGATCACGTGCCGCAACTGGACTGCACGGGGATTGGACAGCTCGTCTTCATGCGCAACCGGCTCGTGCGGCACGGACGAACTCTCGCGCTCGTGAACGTCGAGCGACACCAGCGGTGGCTGCTCGAACTGGTCGGCCTGCAGCGGGTGCTGCCCGTCTTCGACAGCCGCCCGAAGGCCGTCGCCTGGTGCGAGCTGGTCTCCGGGCGGACCCCAGCACCGCGTTCGGTGACCAGCCGCCTCCTGGCCAGTGCCGGGCCGCGGTCGGCCTGACTGGTGCTCGAAGACTTTGCGTTGTGCTGGCCGCGCGCCGTGCGCCGCAGGCCTCACACCGATTGACGATTGAGGTCAGGAGCCTGGAGCAGACCATGACCCCGCTCAACGACAGCGACGCCCAGAGACGATATCTGCTCGGCCGGTTGCCACCCGAGGTGCAAGCAGGTCTTGAGGCGCGGCTGCTCTCCAACGACCAGGTGTTCTGGGAGCGGCTGTCTCTCGAAGAGGAGCAGCTGATCGACGAGTACGCGGCGGACCGGCTGGACAACGAGACACGAGAGGACTTCGAACGACACTTCCTCAGCACGGAAGAGCGGCGGGCGAAGCTGGCCTTCGTTCGTGCTCTGCAGGCCTACGCCAACTCGCAGCACGAGCGCACCGGGGTCCTCGACTGGCTGCGGCGGCCGGTACTGGCACCGCGGTGGGCGCTCGCCGTGGCCGCTACGATCCTGCTCGCGCTGCCGACCGCCGTCTGGCACGTCGCCGGAGGGGGCCCGGCAGCCGGAGATGACGTGCGGGTCTGGCTCTCGTCCGATCTCGTCAGGGCGGGCGGCACGATCGCTCGGGTGCGAGTCGTCGAGGGGTGCCGGACGATTCACTTGCAGCTGGACCCCGGATCCGTCACGTACGCCTCCTACAGAGCGACACTGCACGAGGTCACGGGCGAGGAGCGGCTGTCGCAGGGCCAGCTCCAGGCCAGCACCATCGACAATCGCCCGGCCGTGACGCTCACCATCCCGTGCGAGGCGCTGCCCGAGGGCGATTACCACGTCCAACTGCACGGCCTGGCTCCCGGAGCGGCACCCGTCGTGCTGCAGCGCGCCCACGTCCGGGTGCTGCACGAGTAGGGCCATCCCGCGTGCGTCGCGGGCCCGCGCCGCCCGCCGTCCGTTGCAGCGACGATGTATCATCGCAGCGAGGCGTCCGCCGAGCTCTCATGCGCATCCGTCCCTTCGCCGTCGAACAGTGGATGAACGCCTACGAGACACGGTGCGAGCTCAACCTCGCGGAAACGTGCGTCGAGTCCCTCACCGTCGGCGAGCTCCTGGAGCTCACCGGGACGCGGGACGGCATCCTCGCGGAGCTGCTGCCGCAGAAGCTCACGTACGGCGCCATCGAGGGGTCCGATCGACTGCGGCGGGCCGTGTCCGGCTTGTATGCCGCGCAACCGCCGGAGCACGTGCTGATCACGCACGGCGCGATCGGGGCCAACGCGCTCGTCTACCTCGCGCTCGTGGAGCGCGGCGACCGCGTGGTCTCGGTCGTCCCCACCTACCAGCAGCACGCCTCCATTCCCGAGAGCCTGGGCGCGGACGTGGCCCTGGTGTGGCTGCGCCCCGACCAGCGGTACGAGCTCGACCTCGACGAACTGCGGCGGCTGGTCACGCCGGCGACGACGCTGATCGCACTGTCGAACCCGAACAACCCCACCGGGGCGCTGCTCGACGATGCCGCCCTCCGCGAGATCGCCGCGATTGCCGACGCCGTGGGCGCCTACGTCCTCTGCGACGAGGTCTACCGTGGCACCACCCAGGAGGGCGACACGCTCACGCCCTCGATGGCGGACCTGTCCCCGCGCGGCATCAGCGTGGGCAGCATGTCGAAGGCGTTCTCGCTGGCAGGCCTGAGACTCGGCTGGATCGTGGGGCCGCCGGACCTGCTGCGCGCGGCGGAGGTGCATCGGGACTACAACACGATCAGCGTCGGGATGCTGGACGACCACTTCGCCGCGATGGCGCTCGAGCATCGCGACCTGATTCTGGCGCGGAGCCGTCGGATCGTGCGGACCAACCTCGCCCTCCTGGATCGATGGGTCGCCGGGGAACCGGGCGTCTCCTACGTGAAGCCGCGGGCCGGCACCACGGCGTTGCTCCAGTACGCGGCCGACGTGCCGTCCCGCGAGTTCTGCCTCCGGCTGCTCGACGCCACGGGCGTGCTCTTCGTCCCGGGCAGCGCGTTCGACCTGGAGCGGTGCGTGCGTATCGGCTACGCGAACCACCAGTCGGTGCTCGAAGCCGGCCTCGCCCGCACGTCGGCGTTCCTGCGGGAGATGCCCGCCGCGTGACGCAGGAGGAGAGACCTCGACCCGCCGCGGGTGGTCCTACCGTCCGACGTGGGGCGAGCCGACGCGGGCAGCAGCGAGAAGCCCTCTCGCCGCGCGGCCTCGCGCAGCCGGTCGTCGAGACACACGAAGACCTCTCCGGCCGACTGCTCTTCGCACCAGACCAGCGCCGCGGCCAGCTGCTGGGCGTCTGCGGCCCGCAGGGGATGCGCCGCCACCAGTCGTCCCGCGCGACGGCGCACGTCGTCGGTGGGTGCCACCGTATCGGCATCCTCCACCAGCGCACGGAGGCGCTCGAGGGCCGCGGTGAGAAGGGAAGCGGGCAAGGGCGTCTCGCGATGCCCGCGGTACGTCGCCGAGAGGCATTCGACCGGCGTGCCCCACCAGAGCGTCACCTCCCGGTCGGTCGCGAGCGCCTCGGTCAGCGCGACCGAGCGTGGCTCGGGCAGGACCAGCGGGATCGGCGCCGAGGTGTCCCAGAACATCAGCGCCCCTCGCTGCGCTCGGCCAGCAGGGCCGACAGGACCTCGACGCCTTCCACGCCCGCGGCCTCTCCCGCCGGCGGGGCCATGAGGGCCCGCCGGACGCGCCCTTTCCCCGGCCGGACCGCGCCGGATCGCGCGAGCCTGTCGCGACGTGTCGCACGGCGCTCGGCGGGGGCCTGGCCGTGAGCCCCGGGCCGCAGGCCGCGTGCCGATGGTCGGCCTGGGCTAGAATCGGACCCACGCCTCAGCGTTGAATGCGCACCTCGCGTCTTCGGACGCTGACGGGTGGAGCCTGCACGTGGTTGGTCAGACCCTCGCCCACTATCGGATCCTCGAGAAGCTCGGCCAGGGCGGCATGGGCGAGGTGTTCCGCGCCACCGACACCAGGCTCGGGCGCGACGTCGCACTCAAGGTACTGCCTGCCGACATGGCGGCGGCCCACGATCCTTCGACAGGCTCAGGATCGTCCCGGGCGCAGCCGAGGGACGATCGGCTCGAGCGATTTCGCCGCGAAGCCAGAGCCCTCGCGACGCTCGATCACCCCGGCATTGTCACGGTCTACTCGGTCGAGGAATCCAACGGCGTTCACTTCCTGACGATGCAGTTGGTCGAGGGGGAGACGCTGGACCGGGTCATTCCGGAGGGAGGGCTTCCGGCGAGGCGGATCGTCGAGATCGGAATGGCGCTCGCGGATGCGCTGGCCGCGGCGCACGGGAAAGGCGTCGTCCATCGCGATCTCAAGCCTGCCAACGTGATGGTGGCAAGGGACGGCCGGGTCAAGGTCCTCGACTTCGGCCTGGCCAAGGTTGCGAGGCCGGGCACGCGAGCCGCGGTGGACCCGGCGCTGCCCACCAGGCTGCAATCCGAGGCGCACACGCGCGAGGGTGTCGTTCTCGGCACCACCCCCTACATGTCGCCCGAGCAGGTCGAGGGCCGGATGCTCGATCACCGGACCGACATCTTCTCGCTCGGGATCCTGCTGCACGAGATGGCCACGGGCCGTCGGCCGTTCCACGGAGAGAGTACCGTTGCCCTGCTGTCGGCGATCCTGCGCGACCCGCCACCGGCAGTCCGCGACGTGCGTCCCGATCTTCCGGGCGAACTCGGCGCGCTGATCGACCGGTGCCTCGAGAAGGACCGGGCGCGGCGCATGCAGGACGCCCGCGAGGTCGGTGCCGAACTCGAACGACTGAAGCGCCGGCTGGATTCGGGTGAGGCCGCAGCAGGCCAGCCTGCGGCCGTGGCCGTCGAGGTGCCCGCGGCGAGGCGGCGGCGCGTGGCCCTGGGCCTCCTGGCCGCCCTGGTCGCACTGACGGTGCCCCCGGGCTGGTGGGCCTTGCGCGAGATCCGCGTACGGGAGGCGCAACGGTCGCTGCCGGAGATCCGCACGCTCGTCGAGTCCGAGCAGTTTGAAGCGGCCTTCCGCCGGTTGCGCCAGGTCGAGCCGCTGCTCTCAGGCGATGCCGAGTTCGAAGCGGCGCGTACCTCGTTGTTGATGCCAGCCACCGTCCGCACCGATCCCCCGGGCGCCGAGCTGTATCTCAAGGGCTACGGCGAGCCGGACGCGGAGTGGATGTTCATGGGGCGGTCCCCGCTCGAGAACATGCGCGGGCCCCTCGGCTACTACCGGTGGCGCGCCGTGAAGCCCGGCTTCACCACCTTCGAAGGCTCGGCGGAAGCCGGCATGGCGGATGTCAACTTCGTGCTGCTGCCGGAGGGGACCGTTCCAGAGGGCATGGTGTTCGTGCCGTCTGGCGCGGCCGTGGTCGGCGGGACCGGCGTTTCGGTCGACGCCTTCTTCCTCGATCGCCACGAGGTCACCAACCGGCAGTTCAAGCAGTTCGTGGACGCGGGTGGCTATGCGAATCGCGAGTACTGGCGTGAGCCGTTCGTGAAGGACGGACGCACGCTCACCTGGGACGAGGCGATGGCGGAGCTGCGCGATGCCACGGGACGACCGGGCCCGGCCACCTGGCAGGTCGGCACGTACCCCCAGGGGAGGGACGCCCACCCCGTGTCCGGGATCAGCTGGTACGAGGCGCTCGCCTACCTCGCCTGGGCCGGCAAGGAACTCCCGACGGTGCATCACTGGCGGCGGGCCGCCCCAAACGGGATCTTCTCGAGCATCCTCGAGCAGAGCAACTTCAGCAACAAGGACGTCGCCGCCGTAGGTGCGTATCCGGGTCTCGGGGACTTCGGCACGCTCGACATGGCCGGCAACGTCAAGGAATGGTGCTGGAACGCCGTCGGCACGCGCCGCTACATCATGGGGGGCGCCTGGAACGAGCCCAACTACAAGTACCGGGACGCCGATGCGCTCGATTCCTTCGACCGGTCGCCGATCAACGGGTTCCGCGGCATGAAGCGACAGGCGTCATCTGACCCTGTGCCGGAGGCCCTGCGCCAGCCCATCGAGACCATGACGCGGGACTACAGCCGCGCCACGCCGGTGCCCGATCGCGAGTTCGAAATCTTCCGGCGCATGTATGCCTACGATCCATCCGACCTCGAGGCGACGGTCGACTCCACGGACGACTCGGCCGAATCGTGGCGCATCGAGCGCGTGAGCTACGCCGCCGCGTACGGCGGCGAGCGCATCGTCGCCTACCTGTTCCTGCCCCGAAACGCCCGGCCGCCGTACCAGACCGTGGTCTACTTCCCGCATTCGGGGGGCGAGTACCTCCGGTCGTTCGAGCAGTCGGAGATGAACTACCTGGGGTTCGTCGTGAAGGGCGGGCGGGCCCTCCTGTTGCCGATGTACAAAGGGACGTACGAGCGGCGCCTGGAGCGCGCCCCCGAGGGCCCGACGGCACGACGCGACCTGACGATCGCGCGGATGAAGGACCTGCAGCGGTCCATCGACTACCTGCGCGCGCGACCCGACATCGATCACGACAGGCTGGCGTACTTCGGCGTCAGCCTCGGCGCACGCCTCGGCAGCCTGGCCCTCGCTCTCGAGCCGCGCTTCAGGACGGCGGTGCTGTGGTCCGGCGGCTTTCCGACCACGACCAGGCGGTTTCCCGAGATCGACGAGATCAACTTCGCGCCGCGGGTCACGACACCCGTCCTCATGCTGAACGGGCGCGACGACTTCACCTTTCCGGTCGAGACGTCGCAGATTCCGATGTTTCGTCTGTTGGGCACCCCGGAGTCCGACAAACGTCACTCGATCTTCGAGGGCGGTCACGTGTTCCCGTTCGCGCGGGTGATGAAGGACACGCTCGAGTGGCTCGATCGCTATCTCGGCGTCCCGAGATAGCCCTCGATCCGGCACCCGGCACCCGGCACTTGGCACTTGGCACCCCTTGATGGTTGTCATAAGCTCGCCTCACACGTCGCACCGCTCTGACAGAACCCGGAGTCGGGGGCCGGCTGCCCACCCCGGCACCAGAACCAGCAAAGGAAGGTGTGAGATGACGACCGCCGCCCCCAGCGCTCCCACCGCATCGCTCCCGAAGGTCGCCGCCGGCTTCACCCCTGCGGTGCCGATCCGCAGCCGCTACGACAACTGGATTGGCGGCCAGTACGTCCCGCCCGTGCGGGGCCAGTACTTCACCAACCCGACCCCGCTCACGGGACAGCCGCTGTGCGATGTGGCGCGCTCCACGCACGAAGACGTCGAGAAGGCGCTCGACGCGGCGCACGCCGCGGCGCGCGAATGGAACACGTCGGCGGCGGCGACGCGCGCCAACATCCTCAACAGGATCGCGGACCGCCTCGAGGCCAACCTCGCCACGCTGGCCTTCATCGAGACCATGGACAACGGCAAGCCGATCCGCGAGACGACGCACGCGGACATGCCGCTGGCGGTCGATCACTTCCGCTACTTCGCCGGCGCGGTACGGGCCCAGGAAGGCAGCCTCTCGGAGATCGACCACGACACGATCGCCTACCACTTCCACGAGCCGCTCGGCGTCGTCGGCCAGATCATCCCGTGGAACTTCCCGTTGCTCATGGCCGTGTGGAAGCTCGCCCCGGCGCTCGCCGCAGGCAACTGCGTGGTCCTCAAGCCGGCCGAGCAGACGCCAGTGTCGATCATGGCGTTCATGGAGCTCATCGCGGACCTGCTGCCGCCGGGCGTGGTCAACGTCGTCCAGGGCTTTGGCGTCGAGGCCGGCAAGCCGCTCGCCTCGAGCCCGCGGATCGCGAAGATCGCGTTCACCGGTGAGACGACCACCGGGCGGCTGATCATGCAGTACGCCTCGGAGAACCTGATTCCGGTGACGCTGGAGCTCGGCGGCAAGTCGCCGAACATCTTCTTCGCGGACGTCATGGAGGCCGATGACGACTTCTTCGACAAGGCGCTCGAAGGCTTCGCGATGTTCGCCCTGAACCAGGGCGAGGTGTGCACGTGCCCCTCACGCGCGCTCGTGCAGGAGGCGATTTACGACCGGTTCATGGAACGGGCGGTCGCGCGCACGAGGCAGATCGTCGAGGGCAACCCGCTCGACGCCGCGACGATGATCGGCGCGCAAGCGTCCAACGATCAGCTCGAGAAAATCCTCAGCTACTTCGACATCGGGAAGAAGGAGGGCGCGAGGGTGCTCGCCGGCGGCGAGCGTCGCGTCCACCCGGGCGAGCTGAAGGACGGCTACTACGTGCAGCCGACGATCTTCGAGGGCCACAACCGGATGCGGATCTTCCAGGAGGAGATCTTCGGCCCGGTGGTGTCGGTCACGCGGTTCAAGGACTTCGACGAGGCGCTGGCGATCGCCAACGACACGCTGTACGGGCTCGGCGCCGGCGTATGGAGCCGCGATGCGAACACGTGCTACCGCATGGGCCGCGGCATCAGGGCGGGCCGCGTCTGGACCAACTGCTATCACGCCTACCCGGCGCACGCGGCGTTCGGCGGCTACAAGCAGTCGGGCATCGGGCGCGAGACGCACAAGATGATGATGGACCACTACCAGCAGACGAAGAACCTGCTGGTGAGCTACAGCCCGAAGAAGCTCGGGTTCTTCTGATCGAGCGGGCGCCCGGCGATGTCACCCGTGGCACGGGTTGCGATCACCGCGGAAGCCGAGGCCGTGCTGCGCCAGCTGATCGCGCAGCACGGCCCGCTGCTCTTCCACCAGTCGGGCGGCTGCTGCGACGGCAGCGCGCCCATGTGCTACCCGCGCGGCGAGTTCCGCGTCGGCGAGCGCGACGTGTTCCTGGGCGAGATCGCGGGCACGCCGTTCTACATCGGCGCGCTGCAGTTCGAGTACTGGCAGCACACGCAGTTGCTGATCGACGTGGTGCCGGGTCGCGGGAGTGGCTTCTCACTCGAGGCGCCGCTGGGGGTCCGGTTCCTGACGAGGTCCCGCGTGTTCAGCGACCAGGAGCAGGCGTGGCTCGACGGGTGCCCGCCGCGACGCGGGCCGGCCGGCGGCGCAGAGACCTGCTGATGCTGCGCACCCTGATGCCAATCCTGGAGTGGCTGCCGGCATACCGCCGCAGCTGGCTTGCCGGCGACCTCGTCGCAGGCGCCGCCGTCTGGGCGGTCCTCGTCCCACTGGCGCTCGCGTACTCCGGCATCCTCGGCGTCGATCCCGTGGTCGGCCTTCACGCCCTGCCGCTGCCACTCATCGCCTACGCGATCTTCGGCGGCTCGCGGCTCTTCGTGGTGGGACCGGACGCGGCCGTGGTCGTGCTCTCGGCGGCGACCGTGGCGGGGATCGCCACGGAGGGAGATCGCCTTCCGCTGATCGTCGCCCTCGCGCTCCTGGTCGGCGTGCTCTACGTGGTGTGCTTCCTCCTCAAGGTCGGCTGGATCGCCGACCTGATCCCCGACCCGGTCCTGAAGGGGTTCGTCGAGGGCGCGATCTGGGTGACGATCCTCAAGCAACTCCCCGGGCTGCTGGGACTCGAGGCCGACGTGTCGGCCAGGGGCCTCGCGAAGATCGCCGCAATCGCGCGGGCCCTCCCGGAAGCCCACGGGGCTACGGCGCTCCTCGGCCTGACGAGCGTGGTCGCGCTGTGGCTCCTCCGGAGGTTCGCCAAGGGGCTCCCCGGACCGCTCGTCGTGCTGGCGGCAGCGACCGTCCTCGTCTGGGTCCTCGGCCTCGATCGGGCGGGGATCGCCGTCGTCGGCGCGGCCGGAACGGACGCGCCTGGGTTCGGCGCCTTTACCGTCCCCGGGCTCGACCGACTCGTGGACCTCCTCCCCGGTGCCCTCGCCATCGTCGTCCTTGGGTACACCAAGAGTCTGGGCGCCCTGCAGCGCGCGCACGCCGCGGATCCGGGCAGCGAGCCCATCGACCCGGACCGCGAACTTCTCGCGATCGGGGCAGCGAACCTCGGGGCCGGATTCGGCGGGGGCTACCCGGTGGCCGGCTCGCTCTCGGCCACCGCGGTCCGTATCGGCTCTGGCGGGCGCACGCAGGTCGGCAACCTCGTCGCGGCCCTGCTGAGCGTGGTCACGATCCTGCTCCTCTTGCCCGTCCTGGCGCACGTCGCATTCGCCGCCCTTGCGGCGATCGTGGTCGTGGCCCTCGGCGGGCTGTCCCACCTCGGCTACCTGCGCCGGCTCTGGGCCGTCCGCCGCTGGGAGTTCGCGGTCGCGGTCGCCGCCTTCCTCGGCGTGGTCTTCTTCGACATCATGTCCGGGGTGACGATTGGCCTCGCCCTCGCCCTCGTCAAGCTCGCGCACGACATCCACAGCCCGGCCGTCGCAGTGGTCGGGCGCACGCCGTCCGGGGCGTTCGTCGACATCGACCAGCACCAGGCCGCCGCGGAGGTGCCAGGGATGCTCATCCTCCGGCAGTACGCCCCCCTGGTGTTCCTCAACGCGAGGGTACTGTCCAGCGGGATGAAACGGCTCGCCCTCGCGCGCGAGGGACTGCGCGTGGTCGTGCTCGACGCCACGGCGTCGTCGGGGATCGACAGCACCGCCGCCGAGGCCTTCCGCGCCGCGCGGGAAGACCTCGCCGCCGCGGGCATCGACCTGTGGGTCGTGAACACCCGCGAGAAGGGCTGGACGCTGGTCGTGGCCGCGCTCAACGCGGCGGGTGCCACCATTCCGCCGACGTTCGAATCGCTGGCGGACGCGGTGGCGCATTTCGAGAGCGGGACCTGACGCGTGTCACTGCACCGGCCTGCGTCAGTCAGACGCGGATCACGTCAGCGCCGGGATCCAGCCGCCGCAGGTCGTCTGGATCGCTCGTGGCGATCCGGCACCCGTGCCGGCGGGCGTTCAGAACCACCGACGCATCGACCACGTCGGTCGTACCCCGCAGGCCACAGAGCTGACCGGCTTCCCGGGCGGCCAGGTCGTCGAGCGGATCGACCTCGACGTCGGGCGCGCCGAGCAGCCGCGCGAGCCGTGCCTGCCGCCGACCATCCCGCCAGACCTGCGCGACGACCCCGGCCGGGACGTGGATCGGAAGTTCGTGCGCCACGGCCAGGGAGAGCAGCGCGAGCATCGCACGGTCGTTGCGCTCGAACGCGATGAACGCCCCCGCGTCGAGCGTGAGTCCGGCCACGCTACCGGGCTCCCCGCGGACGACTGGCGCGCAGGCCGAGGGCCGCACTGGCCCTGGCCCGTTCGCGGCTCGTGAGCGGCCCGCCGGATTCGGCCAGCATCTCCTCGAGGAGCCCCGCCAGGTCGTCCATCTTGGTCTTCTCTTCCAGGGCTTCAGCGACGTAGGCGCTCACGGAGGCTGCACGCCCCTTGCGCACGGCCCGGCGGGTTCGCTCGGCCAGGGGTCGAGGCAGGCTGATCGCGAGCTTTGCAGTGGTGGTCATACCGTCAGTATGACCGAACTCGGGTCGCGCCGGCCACCGCCGGCCTGCCGACACCCGTGCCGCAGGCTCCCCGTTATCGCGCGGCGCGCTTCACGAGGGCCCGCGTCAGCGAGAGGAGTGAACTGCCGGTGAGCATCCCGAGGACGTAGACGACGATGACCAGCAGGAACACCGGCATCGTCGTGCTGATGCCGAACAGCGACACCGTCACGGCCGTCATGTTCTCGATCTTGAACAGCAGGACGATGGCGGTGATGACGATCACGAGACCAATGTGGACCTTGCGCATCTCGGATTCTCCAGGGGACGAATGGGACTATTCTAGACCGTCTCGGGGCCGCCCACGGGAGCACTGCCCGGAATGACTGCCACATCCAACGCCCTCGCCAACGCCGATCGATCGTCGTGGCTGCCGCTGGTCTACTCGTTGTTCGTGGCCGCCTTCGTCATGCTGGGCGTCTCGTCGGCCCTGGGCGCAGCCTTCTCCAGCGTGGTCGCGGTGAGCCTGCTCAGCCTGTTCATCGTCACCGCGTTCAACCAGTCGAACCTGCCGGCGGTGCTGCGCGACGAGATCAACTTCGACGAGATCGATTTCGTCAGCAACGACCAGCTCGAGGCGGTGCTCGGGCAGACGTCGGTCACGCCGCCCGAGGTGCACGAGGCCGTGGCGATCAACGCCGCCGCGCGCCTGAGGGCGTTGAAGGCCACCTTCCTGATCCTGGCCGCCGTGTCCCTCGTGTCGATCGTGCCGTCACTGCGGCTGCCTCGCTACACGCCTGGCGAGCTGTCGGTCGAGGAGCTCACGAGGGACCATCCCCCGGGCGCGTAGGCCCCGCGACGTGGCGTGAGGCCGCACCGCGTTCTGGTGCAGGGCTTGCCGACGCACAGCCGCTTCCGGTACGCTGCAAAAAACAAAGGACAAACACGCCGATGTTCCGTTCGCTGATCGCTGCCATCCTGACCGTGCTGGTCGCGGGCGCGGCCCACGCACAAGCCCCGGTCGAAGTCCTGTTCCGCAACGTGCGGGTGTTCGACGGCAAGTCCGACCGGCTGACGGGTCCCACCTCAGTCCTCGTGCGCGGCAACCTGATCGCCGCCATCGGGCCCGCCGCCGTGCCGGCGGCGCCAGGCGCCACGATCGTCGAGGGCGGAGGTCGTACCTTGATGCCGGGGTTGATCGACGCGCACTGGCACACGATCCTCGTTCGTCCGACGCCCGAACAGGCGATCCACGCCGACCTCGGATTCACCAATCTGCTCGCGGGCGTGGAAGCACGGGCCACGCTCATGCGTGGCTTCACCACCGTGCGCGACATGGGCGGTCCGAGTTTCGGCCTCAAGCAGGCCATCGACGCCGGCGTCGTGGAAGGCCCGCGGATCTGGCCATCGGGCGCGATGATCAGCGTCACGTCGGGACACGGCGACTTCCGCCTGCTGTCGGAGCTTCCGCGCGACGCCTCGCGGCCGCTGTCCCGGATGGAGCAGATCGGCGGCTCGATGGTGGCAGACTCGCCCGATGCGGTGCGCCAGCGTGTGCGTGAGCAGTTGATGCTGGGGGCCAGCCAGATCAAGCTCACGGCGGGCGGCGGGGTCTCCTCTCCGCACAGCCCGCTCGATGTCTCCACGTTCACGTCCGACGAACTGAAGGCGGCCGTGGAGGCTGCGACCAACTGGGGCACCTACATTGCGGTCCACGCCTACACGCCGGCAGCCGTCCGCCGCGCCATCGACGCTGGCGTCAAGGTCATCGAGCACGCGCACCTGATCGACGATGCGACGGCCGCGTACATGGCCGAAAAAGGGGTGTGGCTGTCCACCCAGCCATTCCTGGCCGAGGATGCTGCGCCCTTCCCTCCTGGCTCCGTGCAGTACCTGAAGCAGAAGCAGGTACTGGACGGCACCGAGGTCATCTACAGCCTCGTGCGCAAGCATCGCATCAAGACGGCCTTCGGCACTGACATCCTCTTCTCGGAGGCGCTGGCCCGTCGGCAAGGCGCCAAACTCGCGGCGGTGACGCGCTGGTTCACCTCCGCCGAGGTGCTGCGCATGGCCACGTCGACCAACGGCGAACTGCTCGCGCTCTCGGGCCTCAGGAGCCCTTACCAGGGCAGGCTCGGCGTGGTCGAGGAAGGTGCGCTGGCGGACCTGCTCCTGGTCGAGGGCGACCCCATCGCGAACATCCGCCTCGTCGAGGATCCCGAGCGCAACTTCCGGGTGATCATGAAGGACGGCCGGCTCTACAAGAACAGCCTGCCGGGCCGATAGGGTTGCTGCCCGGAAGGTCGTGGCGGCGGCGATGGCCGCCGCCACGTCTCCGGGTGCCGCACCTGGTGCGCGCTACTTCTGCCCCGCGACACGGAACACGATGGCACGCACGATCTGACTGCGCGATGCGTCGGCGTCCGTCAGGCTTCCGAACTGGTCGTTGATGGCGTCGCGTTCCTCCTGCGTCCGCCGCTGCCGGTCGGCCATAAAGGCGCTTCGTGTCTTGTCGAACGCCGCGAGGTCCTTCGCCGTGACCCAGACGAAGTGCGTGAACTCGCCAGCGGTTCGGAGTTCCTCGACGGCGAGACCGTAGCCCCAGATGGTCCCGTCCGCGACGAGCTTGTCGTATACCGGCTTCGTGTACTTCTCCCACGCCGCGCGGAAGGCGTTGCCCTTTCCTGCCTTTACCTTGATGGAGTTGTAGCGCGTGTACGGGAGGGCGCCGGCTGGCGGGGCCGCCGACGACATGCCGAAGACGAGGTCCCGCGTCAGAAAGTCACGGGTCTTGCTGCCGTCGATGATCTCGCGGCCGCGTTCGGCGGTCGTCGTGCCCTTGGGCGCCTTCCTGGCGGCCTCGTCGGCGGCCAGCTTCGCCTGCTGCGCGGCCATGGCCTCCTGGACTTTCTGCACGCCGGCCATGTCGGCCACCGCGTACCAGATGGTGTGCGTGGTGCCGCCCGGGTAGCGCAGAAGCGGCACGTCGATCCCCCACGCCAGCACCACGCCATCTGCCATCAGCTTGTCGCGCACCGGCTGTCCGACGGTCTTCACCAGTTCCATGAAGTCCGCTTCCCTGCCGGGCGTGATCGAGTAGTCGTAGTAGAAGGTGAGGGGCTGGCCCTCCGGTTGCTGCGCGGCAGCGGGCGGGGCGAGCGACACCAGCGAGAGAAGGAGGCTCAACGCGACGATGGTCTTCTTGACCATGGACAGCTCTCGGGAACCGACGACGGTTCGAACTGGTCGGGCCGCGGAATCCTCAGGACGGCTGGGAAGCCGCGCCAACGCCACTTTGCTGTGAACGGGGCATTCTACCCCTTCGAGCCACGCCCCGAACCAGGCGGATCTCCTTTCGGCCGCGGTGGGGTAGACTCCGGTTCTCGATGTCTCTGGCGAAGGGCACCCGGCTCGGCCCCTACGAGATCGTCTCGGCCCTCGGGGCCGGTGGCATGGGGGAGGTGTATCGCGCCACCGATACGAAGCTCAAACGCGACGTCGCGCTGAAGGTCCTGCCGGCCGCAGTCGCGACCGACCCCGAACGGCTCGCGCGGTTCCAGCGCGAGGCGGAGCTGCTCGCGGCGCTGAATCATCCGCACATCGCGCACGTCCACGGGCTCGAATACAGCAACGGCGTTCACGCCCTCGTCATGGAGTTGGTGGAGGGCGACGATCTTGCCGCGCGCCTCGCTCGCCTGCCTCTGCCGCTCGAGGAGGCGCTCCCGATCGCGCGGCAGATCGCCGAGGCCCT
>CAYLZN010000109.1:0-15404 GCA_964387935.1 uncultured Vicinamibacteraceae bacterium
GCCGAGCTTTTGCGCCAGCTGCTCGTGGGTGTAGCTGCACCGCTGCATGAGGGCCGAGAGAGCCTCAGCCTCCTCGAAAGCTGTCAGGTCCTTCCGCTGCAGGTTCTCCACGAGCGCCAGCTCGAGAACCTCCGCATCGTCAGCTTCCCTGATCACGACCGGGACTTCGGGGAGGCCGACCTGGACTGCGGCCTGATATCGGCGCTCGCCCGCGACGATCTGAAAGCGCCCTCCCCGCTGTCGGACGATGAGAGGCTCGATGATGCCCTTTTCCGTGATCGACGCCACGAGTTCCGAGAGGTCGCCCATGGCCTGTCTGGGCTGGTCCGGATTGGGATCGATGAGGTCGATGGGAATCAGCCGACCAAGGGGTTCGCCGGCGGAGGCAGTGAGCGCTTCGACGTAGTGCTCGTCGTGGCGCATCCGAACGGTCTCTGGCAGGCCGCGCTTAGCCACGGTCAATGACCTCCTCGCACAGGCGGTAGTACTCAGCCGCGCCCGAGGAGTCCGGCGCAAACGAGAAGATGGACTCCTTGTAGGCTGGGCTCTCTTCGAGCCGGACGCTCTTCGTGATCACAGTGTTGAAGACCTTGGAGCCGAAGACGCGATTGATCTGGTTCTTGATGTCCCGGCCCAACGACGTCCGGCGGTCGTGCATCGTGATCAGGACACCCAGGATCTTGAGACCAGGATTCGCTCTCGCCCTGACCTTCTCGACGGTCTCCAGCAGGTCGTCAGTGCCTTCGAGCGCAAAGTACGACGACTGAATTGGAATGAGGAGATGCGTGGAGGCAACGAGGGCATTCACGGTGAGAAGGCCTAGCGTCGGCGGACAGTCGACCACGATCGAGGCGTACTGAGATTGGATGGGGTCGATGCATTCCTTGAGTCGGAAATGCGCGTCGAGTTCGCCAACGAGCTTGGCCTCGAGCTTGGCCAGGGCGATCCGGGCCGGTGCCACATCGAGGTTGGGTGTGGGCGACGGGACGACCACGCCCTTGAGGCCCACGGAGGTGTCCGTGAGGGCGTCAAAAAGGCTCAGCTTGACCCCGTGCACATCCAGGAACGACATGGTGCTGTTGGCCTGAGGGTCGAGGTCGATGAGCAGCGTCTTCCGACCGCGCATGGCCAGAGCTGCGGCGAGGTTGATCGCGGTCGTGGTCTTTCCCACGCCGCCCTTCTGATTGGCAACGGCGAGAATCATGGCCCGACTACATCTTGTACTTGCCGAGATCGTCCGAGGAGAGGCTCTCCAGCCACTTCTGGAGCTTGTCGTTGTCCGCCTTCGAGGATGACGTATCGGTCGCCCTGGCTGCGTCGATCACGGATTCCTCGACGAAGATGGGCGCCCGCGCGCGAAGTGCGAGTGCAATCGCGTCGCTTGGCCTCGCGTCGACCGCGACCAGGTCCGCACCAACCCTGAGATAGATGAGTGCGTAGAACGTGTTGTCCCGCAACTCCGTCACCGCCACCCGTTCGATGGCCCCCTTGAGGTCGGTGATCACGTTCCGCAGGAGATCGTGAGTCATGGGACGTGGCGGCGTGACGTTTTCGATCTGCAGCGCAATGGCATTCGCCTCGAACACCCCGACCCAAATCGGCAGGACGCGATCCCCCTGCTCGTCTTTGAGGACAACGATGGGCGTGTTGGTGATGGGGTCCACCATGAGCCCCTTGATCGTCATCTCGATTTGCATCGCCCGTGCCTCTGCCACGCCAGACCGGTCAGCGGTCCGTTGCCTAACCTAGGCTTCCCTGCCGACGGTGTCAAGCAGACGCCGTCACCCGCCTGCCCCAGAGGCTGTGTGGACCCGCTCGTTCGAGACGCACCTCCACGACCTGACCGAGGAGGTGCACGGATCCGGGCAGGTTGACGGCCGTGTTCTGGGACGTGCGCCCGGTCACTTCATGGTCGCGGCGCCGGCTGGCGCCATCGACGAGGACCGCGACCGTGGTGCCGAGAAGGCCCTCGTGCTGCTCGAGCTGAATGCTCCGCTGCAGGGCCTGCAACGCCACGATGCGCCGCGTCTTCTCGGACTCGGGGACGTCATCCGGCATCCGCCTGGCCGCGAGCGTACCGGGCCGGGGCGAGTACTTGAACGAGAACATGCTGCTGAACCTGACGGTTCGGGCCAGCGCCAGGGTCTCTTCGAAGTCCTCCTCGGTCTCCCCAGGAAAACCGACGATCATGTCCGTCGAAATGGCCAGGTCCGGCATCTCGCGACGCAGGTCCGACACGAGTTGGAGGTACCAGGCGCGGCTGTGCCGACGCCGCATCGCGTGCAGGATGCGGGTCGAACCAGACTGGACTGGCAGGTGGATGTGGCGACAGACCTTCGGGAGGTCGCGCATCGCCGAGATGAGGCGTCTCCCGACGTGGCGAGGATGCGGGCTCGCAAACCGGATGCGATCGACCCCGTCAATGGCGGACACGCGGGCCAGGAGGTCGGCAAAGTCACAGCCGGGAGCGTCCGGCGCCTGGTAGTGGTTCACGATCTGGCCGAGCAGGTGCACCTCGCGTCGTCCCGAGGCGGCGGCTTCGCGGACGTCGTCGAGAACCTCGGCAACCGGGCGCATCCGCTCGTGGCCGCGAGTCATCGGGACGACACAGAACGAGCAGAAATCGTTGCACCCCTCGATGATGGTGACGTAGGCGCGCGCCGGGTCGCCACGGCGCACCACGCCGAGCGGGAACGACACGTCCTCGTAAGGGTTCACATCGACAAGGGGCCTCCGACGAGGCAACTCGCTGGGGGCGGCCGTCCGTTGCGCCAGGAGCGCCGGTAATTGCTTGAGCGCCTGCGTACCCACCACCACGTCGATCATGCCGGAACGCCTGGTCAGACCTCCCTGCTCCTGCTGCGCCACGCAGCCCGTCACCGCAACGAGCGGCCTGGCGCCCGTTGCATGAGCGGTCGCCTGGAGCTCGCCAAGCCGGGAGTAGAGCTTGTCTTCGGCGTGCTCACGTACCGCACACGTGTTGATCACCACCACGTCGGCGGCACCGGAGTCGGTCGCCGGCGCGTAGCCGGATTCCTCGAGGAGTCCCGCGAGTCGCTCCGAGTCGTGCACGTTCATCTGGCAGCCGAACGTCTCGATGACGTAGGTCTTCGGCCGCCCGGTATCGTCCGCGTGATCGTCAGCCACCCAGGTTCGCCTTTCGCTTTCGCCTTTCGCTTTCGCCTTTCGCCAGACCTTCGTTTCCCTCAGGGAGCTGCCTGGCGTTCAGGAGGGCACGGGCACCCTCGACCACGGCTGGGGTGTGAGCGCTCCCAGCCATCATCCTGGCAAGCTCGTCGATGCGCTCGTCTTCCGAAAGACGTTCCACCAAGGTCGCAGTCCTGCCGCCGCGCACCTCCTTGCTGACCCGGTAGTGGACGTGCCCGTGAGCGGCGACTTGTGGCAGGTGCGTGATGCACAGCACTTGAAAGGCGCCTCCGAGCTTCCGCAGGCGCGCGCCTACGGCGTCGGCCGCCCGTCCCCCGATCCCGGCGTCGACTTCGTCGAAGATCAGCGTCTTGCCCGCCTGGTCGAGCGATGCCAGTGTCTTCAGGCCGAGCATGATGCGCGACAGCTCTCCGCCGGAGGCGATGCGCGCGAGCGGCTTCGGCGCCTCCCCCACGTTCGCCGACAGGTAGAACTCGGCCACGTCGATGCCCCGTCCGGACCACTGCCCCTCCGGCAGTTCGTCCGTGCCAAACCTGACCTCGCAGGTCGTGCCTGGCATGGCCAGTGAGGTCAGTTCCCGCCCAAGGTCTGCCGCGAACGGCCGGGCACAGGTCCGGCGCTGAAAGCTAAGATGGCGGGCAAGGTCGAGATATCTGACCCGCTCCGTCGCGAGTCGATCCTGGAGGACGGCCAGCCGGTCGGTAGCCGTCGACAGCGCCTCCCGCTCGGCGACAAGAGAAGTCCGTCGGGCGAGGACATCGCCGAGCGTGGGTCCGTAGCGCCGCTTCAGGCGCTCGATCGCAGCGAGGCGATCCTCCACCTGCTGCAGGCGCTCCGGAGACGTGTCCAGATGTGTCAGGCGCTCGCGCAGCCGGTACACGACGTCCTCCAACTGAGCCTGCACGCTCGTTCTCACCTCGTCCAGCCCCCCGAACGCCGGGTCGAGCGTGGCGAGTTCGCCAATCTTTCGCCACGTGAGCGTGAGCTTCTCGAGGACTGCGCCCTCCCCCTCGTAGAGATTGGCGTAGGCCTCGGAGTACAGGCGCTGCAGGCGGTCGGCGTTGACCCGGATCTGCCTCGTCTGCAGCAGTTCGTCGTCTTCACCGGGCCTGACATCAAGGCGGTCCAGTTCGGCCAACTGGAAGTTCAGCACGTCGAGCCTCGCCGACCGCTCCCGTTCGTCGAGATCGAGAGCCGCCAGCGCGTCGCGTGATTCCTTCCAGCGACCGTAGGCGTGACCCACGTCCGTCGCGAGCGACTCCAGGCCGCCGTATCGATCGAGAACGGCCACGTGGGTGGCCGGGTCGAGCAAGGCCTGGTGGTCGTGCTGGCCGTGGAGATCGATGAGGGGTGCGGTGAAGGCCCGGAGGTCCTGCGAGGAGACGAGCGTGCCATCGACGAACGCCCGGGACCGCCCGGTCGCGGAGATCTCGCGCCGAATCACATGTTCATTTCCGCCATCATCATCGAGGATCGCTTGAACTATCGCCTTCTCTTCGCCATCCCGGACGAGCTCCCCAGAAGCTCTGCCACCGAGCAGCAGGTCCACGGCACCGACGACAATCGACTTGCCGGCGCCGGTCTCGCCGGTGAGGACGTTGAGCCCTGGCGCGAGCTCCAGGGCCACGGCGTCGATGATGGCGAGCCGCTCGATGCTCAGGTAGCGCAGCATGGGTAGGCGGGGTGAGAAAGTCGCAGAACTCTCATTCTATCAGGCTTTTGACAGCTACCGGGGTGCGTGCTACGCTTCCCTACTCTCACGCGCGGAGCGCGCCGGAGTTGCACTTGCGGAGGCCCGTTTGCACAGGTTTGTCGGCTTGCTGCTTGCCCTGCAGCCGGGGCCGGGGGAGGTCGTGCCCGAGGCTCAGGCTCATGACGTCATTTCTCTGATTGCCCGTTCGGGTCCCGTCGCCAAGTTCGTCCTCGCCCTGCTGGTGATCTTCTCGGTCATCTCCTGGGCCATCGTCCTGGTCAAGTGGCTGGAGTTCGCGAGGGCCAGTCGCCAGACGGCCAGCTTCCTCGAGGTCTTCCGGCGGAGCGCGAAGTTCTCCGAGGTTCAGGCCGTCTGCAAGGCGCTCGACCGGAGTCCGCTGGTGGGGCTGTTCCAGGCGGGTTATGCGGAGATCAACGCGCAGCTGAGGGGGCAGCAGGGTGCTGGCGAGGCCCGGCCATCGGCGGGCGCCCCGCGTCATACGTTGAAGAGTCTCGAGGCGGTGGACCGGGCCCTGCTCCGGGCAGCCGCGTCGGAAGTGTCGCGGCTGGAGCGACGGATCCCGTTCCTGGCCACGACGGCGAGCATCACCCCCTTCATCGGGCTTTTCGGCACGGTGTGGGGCATCATGACGTCGTTCCAGTCGATTGCGGCCACCGGCGCCACGAACCTGAGCATCGTCGCGCCTGGCATTGCGGAGGCGCTGATTGCCACGGCGGCCGGGCTGTTTGCGGCGATTCCGGCCGTCTATTTCTTCAACTGGTTCACGCACCGCGTGAAGGAGCTCGCGACCGAGATGGACGATTTCTCGCTCGAGTTCCTGAACATCTGCGAGCGCAACTTCACCTAGGCCCAGGACGTCGTGCCGAAACTGCAGGGCGGAGTCCAGGACACAGCCGGCGGCCGGGGACGTCGGCGCTCGCCGCGGGTGGCGACCACGCTGTCGGAGATCAACGTCGTGCCGCTCGTCGACGTCATGCTGGTGCTGCTCATCATCTTCATGGTGGCGGCGCCGATGCTGCATCGCGGCGTGGACGTGAACCTGCCCGTGGCGAGGAGCGCGCCGCAGATCACCTCCGAGCGGCTGTTCGTGACCGTGCCTGCGAGCTTCAGGCGCGACCGGCGCGTACAGTTGGAGGACGAAGCGATTCGTCTCGACGTGCTGCAGGAGCGGATCCGCCAGGCCATGGAGTCGCGCGAGCGCAAGGAAGTGTACCTCCGCGGAGATGGCGCGGTGACCCTGCAGGAGCTGATCGAGGTGATGGACCGGCTCCGGCAGGGTGGCGTGGAGCGCGTCGGCATCGTGTCGAAGCTGCCGAATGAGCGGTAGGGGGCCGGGTCGGACGGACCATGAGAGACGTTGTCTCACAGACGATCACGCTGCGGGCGCCGGGCGACGACGGCCTGCTCCGGATGCTGGGGGTCAGCGCGGCGGCGCACGCGGGGCTGCTGGTGATGCTGGCGCTGGCGCCCGGACTTCTCGGTCTGCGGTCCATCGATGAACCTCGCACGGTGATGACGGTCAGCCTCGGCGGAGCCCCGGGGCCGCGCGCGGGAGGGATGACGCCGATGGGGGGCCGGCCGGCGCAGCACGCGGCGCCGGCGCCGCCGCAGGCCAGGCCGGAGCCGGTGCGGCCCCCGGCGGCAAAGACGCCCGAGATGACGGTGCCGGTGAAGGCGGCGCCGCGCGAGCGGCTGCCGAAGGTCCCTGTCAACGCCGCTCCGGCGGAATCCCGGGGCACGGAGCCGATTCGCGCGCCGCGGGAACGCCTGGGGTCGGCCATCGCCGAGACCGGCGGACAGGGGCTCGGTTTGGGCCTGTCCACGGGCGGCGGCGGGACGGGTGGCGAAATCAACGTTGGCGATTTCTGTTGTCCGGAGTATCTGACCACGATGCTGCAGCTCATTCAGCGGAACTGGAACGAGAAGCAGCAGGTCGGTGGTCAGACGACGATGCGGTTCACCGTCAGGCGAGACGGGACGATCGCGGAGGTGCAGGTCGCGGCGCCAAGCGGGTTTGCGGCACTGGACCTGGCGGCACAGCGCGCGCTGGCGTTGACGAAGCTGCCTCCGCTGCCGGCGGCGTACTCCAATCCCCAATTGACCATTCACCTCAACTTCCAGTATCAGCGTCCATGATGGCTCGTGCTCTCCCAATTGGTGCGGCAGGTGCGCTGCTGCTCGGCGTGACCGTGCTCGGCGGGGGCCAGTCGCCCCCCGGTTCCGGCCAGCCGGCGCAACCGGCGCAGCAGCCCAGCGAGATTCAGTTGACGATCAGCGGGGAGGCGGGTGCGCCGCCGCGCTTCGCGGTCCCCGACTTCCTGGCGCCCGCCGAGGACGCCGAACTCACGACCATCGCGCGGACCATCGGCCAGGTCCTGTGGGACGACCTGGATTTCGAGCGCGAGTTCTCGCTCATTCCACGGGACACGTACGCGACGGTGCCGCGCGCCCGGTCCCTCACCGAGGTCCCCCACGATCGGTGGCGGGAGCTCGGGGCTGACGGAGTGGTCGTCGGATCCGTGGAGCGCCGCGGCAGCGGACTGACCGTCCAGGTGCGGCTCTTCAACGTCAAGAGCCAGCAGTCGGTGTTCGCCCGGGAATACTCCGGGTCTGCGGCCAATCCCCGGCTCTACGCACACACCATTGCCGACGAAATCCACCAGCAGCAGCGCGGCCTGCAGGGCGTCGCCCGGTCGAAGCTCACCTTCTCCTCCGACCGCGACGGTGGACGCGCGTCCGGGGGCCTGGCCGGGCGCAGCCTGAAGGAGATCTACATCAGCGACTACGACGGCGCGAACGACCGCCGCGTCACCGTGAACCGGGCGCTGAACATCTTTCCCGTGTGGTCGGCCGATGGCCGGGCGATCGCCTACACCTCCTATCGCCGGAGCAACAGCCCCGACATCTTCATCTCCAACATCTACCAGGGCACGCTCGAGACCCCGCTCCGGGGGGAGGGTCAGAACTGGCTGGCGGCGTGGTCGCCAGACGGCGTCCGGCTGGCCTTCACGTCCAACCGGGACGGCAACCCGGAGTTGTACGTCGTGAACCGGGACGGCAGCGGGCTGCGGCGCCTGACGCAACATCCGGCCGTCGACACCACGCCCACGTGGTCGCCGGCGGGCAATGAGATCGCCTTCACGTCGGACCGGTCTGGCAAGCCGCAGATCTACGTCATGTCGGCGGCCGGTGGGAGCCCGCGGCGGATCACGCTGTCCGAGTCGTACGCGGACCGTGCCACGTGGGCCCCGGCTCCGTACAATGAGATCGCCTATGCCGCGCGCTCGGGCGCCTGGTACGACATCATGGTGTACGACGTCGCCAGCGGCGCGCGGCGTCAGATCACGTTCGGCGAAGGCAGCAACGAGAGCCCGGCGTTTGCGCCCAACGGCCGGCACCTGGCGTTCACGTCGACCAGGAGGGGTAAGTCGCAGGTCTACCTCGTCGGGCGTGACGGACGAGGGTTGAGGCAGATCACGTCGGCGGGCGGTAATTTCACGCCGAACTGGTCGCGTTGACGGGGAGCGTCGGTCCCCGGGACATCGTGTCGTGAGAGGGAGATCGAAATGAAAACGATGAAGAGGCTGCGCGGCGGTCTCGGGATGCTGGCGATCATTGGCGCGCTCGTGAGCGCCGCCTGTGCGACCAAGCAACCGCCGGTGGCGCGTGCCGTGCCTCCCCCCGGGGGCGCCTACGGCGCCGGAGCGGGAGCGGGAGCCGGTGCCGGTGCCGGCACCGGCTCTGGAGCGCGTCCGCCTGCTCCGCCCGTACCGATCGCGGAGCCGCAGGTCGCACCGGAGCCCGTGGTCGAGGACGTGGGGCTCGACTCGAAGTCGCTGGACGATCTGAACCGCGAGTCGCCGCTGCAGCCGGCCTTCTTCGAATTCGACAGCGCGGAGTTGAGCCAGAGCGCCCAGGCCGTGCTCACGCAGAACGCTGACATCCTCAAGAAGTACCAGAACTGGATGATCACGATTGAAGGCCACTGCGACGAACGCGGAACGGCCGAGTACAATCTGGCTCTGGGGGAACGCCGGGCCCTCGCGGCGAGCGCGTATCTGACCTCGCTCGGGATCCCGGCGGGCCGCCTTCGGACGGTCAGCTACGGGAAGGAGTTCCCGTTCGACACCGGGAGAACCGAGGAGGCCTTCAGGCTGAACCGGCGGGCTCACTTCGTGATCACCGCCAAGTGAGGGAGCTCGACAGGACGGGGACGTCATCATGAGGCACCGCCGCGAGGCCCGCATCCTGACCGTTGTCGCGTGGGCGACGTGCGCGCTGGCACTGCCGGCGCCGCCCGCCCGGGCCGCCAACAAGGAGCACCAGCAGTTGATGGCGGACCTGCGGATCCTGCAGGAACAGACCCAGCAGCTGCAGGTCACGCTGAACGCGCTGACGGAGGCCCTGAAGGCCGTGAGCGCCCGGATGGACGACCAGGCCGGCGTCACCCGGAAGGCGTTCGCCGACCAGAGGCTCCTGATCGATACGCTCACGGGCGACGTGCGCGTCGTGCGCGAGAAGCTCGACGAAACCAACGTGCGCCTGTCATCGCTGTCGCAGGAGGTCGATGCGGTGCGACAGACGGCTGCGGCGGCCGCGGCCGCGGCCGCGGCCGCCGCGCGCCCGGCCCCGTCCGAAGATCAACCCCAGGACGTGCAGGAGACTGCGCCGCCTCCGGCCGCGCCCTCCCCGGCGGCCTCCGGCATGTCACCGCAGCGGCTCTACGACACGGCGTACGCCGACTACTCGGCTGGACAGTGGTCGCTGGCCATCCAGGGATTCGAAGCGTTCATCAAGAGCTTCCCCCGGGCGGAACAGGCCGACGATGCCCAGCTCTATGTCGGCGAGTCCTATCTCCTGGACAACAAACTCGAGCAGGCGATCGCGGCCTACGACAAGACCATCGCCGATTACCCCGCGGGCGACTCCACGCCGATGGCGTACTACAAGCGCGGCCTGGTGCACGACAAGCTCGGACGTTCGGATCGGGCCCGCGAATCCTGGCAGACCGTCATCCAGAAGTTCCCCACCAGCGATGCGGCCCTCCTGGCCAAGCAGGGGCTGGACCGGCTCGCACGGCCAAACCGCTGAAGCCGGCATCACACGCGAGAGCAGAAGGGCAGTCACGAACATGGGCAGCGTCAACAAGGCAATCCTGGTCGGCAACCTCGGGCGCGATGCCGAGTACACCACGACGGCCGCCGGCTTCCCCATCGCGCGGTTCAGCATCGCGACGTCGCATCGTCGGAAGGACACGCGGTCCGGCCAGTGGGAGGACCGGACCGAGTGGCACCGGGTGGTGCTGCTTGGCAGCCAGGCGGAGTCCTTGAGGGACTACCTGCGCAAGGGCAAGCAGATCTACGTCGAAGGCCGCATCGAAACGCGTAGCTGGGACGACAAGGACGGTCAGAAGCGCTACATGACCGAGATCATCGCGGATCGCATCCAGTTGCTGGGCGGGCCCGGTGGCGCGGACCGCGACCGGGGGACGATGGGGAGCAGCCGCCCGGCGAGGGGCGGAGACGAGCAGTTCCCCCCGAGCCCCGAGGCCGAGTCGCAGGCGGGCCCGGAAGACGACGACGTCCCGTTCTAGACCTGGAACTCCTCGAAGCCCCGGTTCACGAGGCCGCACAGCGCGTCGAGGGTCTCGCGCTCGTCGGGCCCGTCGGCGCTGATGGTGATCTCGCTGCCACAGGCGGCGGCGAGCAGCAGCAGGCCCATGATGCTCTTGCCGTCCACCGTCCGCGCGTCGCGGCTGACCCGGATCTGCGACTCGCAGGTCGCGGCCACGCGGACGAAGCGGGCGGCCGCGCGCGCGTGCATGCCCAGCGGGTTGGCGATTCGCACCGACCGTGCCGTCACGAGGGCCCCCGGTTCTCATTGGCGGCCAGCACGTCCGACGACACCCAGATCGCGTTGCGGCCGTGCTCGCGCATCTCGCGCGCGACGGTGAGCAGGTCCGACGTCGAGGTACGCAGGCTGGCCACCTTCAGCAGCATGGGCAGGTTGACGCCGGTCACGATCTCGACCTTGCCGGCCGAGAGGAACGTCAGGGCCAGGTTCGACGGCGTGCCGCCGAACATGTCCGTCAGGATCAACGTGCCGCGGGCGCTGTCGACCCGGGTGATCGCCCGCGCGATCTCCTCGCGAGCCGCATCGACATCGTCGTGCCAGCCGATGGACACGGCCGTGAAGCGTGGCAACTCCCCGACGATCATCTCAGCGGCGTTCACGAGCTCCGCGGCGAGCTGGCCGTGGGTGGCGACGACGACGCCGATCATCTCGTTCGACATGGGCAGGCTCTCCAGGCGGCCGGGTGGGGGCGTCAGGTGAGCGTCACGTCACGGTGACGCACGCGCAGGCGGATGCCCTCCAGGTCCGCCAGCTGCGTCCGCAGGGCCTCGGCGAGCGCGACCGATCGATGGCGGCCGCCTGTGCAGCCAATCGCCACCGTGACGTAGCTCTTCCCTTCGCCAGCATAGTGCGGCAGCAGGAAACGCAGCAGCGAGGTCACCCGCGCGAGGAACTCCGCTGTCTCGGGGAACCGTTCGAGGAAGCGCACGACCGTGCGGTCCTTGCCGGTCTTTGGCCGGAGCGTGGGGACGAAATGGGGGTTCGGCAGGAACCTCACGTCGAAGACGAGGTCCGCGTCCAGCGGCAGCCCGTGCTTGAACCCGAAACTCAGGAGCGTGACGAGCGGGCCGCCGTGCCCGGCCCCGGTCGCCTGGGCCAGCGTCATGAACGCGCGACGCAACTCGTGCACCGTCATGCCGGACGTGTCGATGACATCGTCGGCCATGCCGCGGATGCCCTTCAGCATCTGGCGCTCGGCGGCGATGCCCTCGACCGTGGAGCGGCTCTGGCCCAGGGGGTGCGGCCGGCGCGTTTCGCTGAACCGGCGCACGAGCGTGTCGTCGCTCGCGTCCAGGAACAGCAGTGTCGGGTTGAGGCCTGGCAGCGACCGGAGCCTGCGATAGAGGCGCGGGAACTCCCGCAGCATGCTGCCTTCCCGTACGTCAACGACCACAGCCGCCTTCTGAATGGAGCCGTGCGTCCGGAGGGTCAGCTCCGCGAAGGTGGGGATCAGTGTCGTTGGCAGGTTGTCGACGCAGAAGTAGCCGAGATCCTCCAGGGCGCGGATGGCCTGGGACTTCCCTGCTCCAGACAGGCCCGTGATCACGATGAAGCGCGACGGCGGGGCCGTCGCGCCGCGGGACCGCGACGGTCGGCGCCGGGCGGCCGTCACCGGTCGTCCTCCAGGTCGTCGGCCTCACTGGAACACGCAAGGGGGTCGGGAGCGTCCGAACCGAGCAGCGCGCGGTCGGCCCGCTCGACGAGACGACGCGCCGCGTGCTCGCCGCGCGCCCGCAGCAGCTGGTTGCGGGCGGCCACTTCGACGAGGATGGCGACGTTGCGCCCCGGGCCGACTGGCATGCGGACCATCGGGACCGGAACCCCGAGCAGGTCGTAGACGTGCTCGTCGACGCCCAGGCGCTCGTAGTCCCGCTCGGGATCCCAGCGCTCGAGCACGACGACGAACTCCACGCGCTTCGACCGCCGCGTTGACGCGACGCCGAACATGTCGCGCACGTTGATCACGCCGATCCCGCGGATCTCCATGTGGTGCCGGGTCAGCTCGGGACACGTCCCGATCACCACGGTCTGCGCGCGTCGCCGCACTTCCACCGTGTCGTCCGCGACGAGCCGATGCCCGCGGACGACGAGATCGAGGGCACACTCGCTCTTGCCGATGCCGCTCTCGCCCACGATCAGCAGGCCGAGGCCGAGCACGTCCACGAGGACGCCGTGCAGGAGCTCGCGCGGCGCGAGCAGATCGTCCAGAAACGCACTGAGCCGGGCAATCGCGACCGGGGTGGGCAGTGGCGTGCGCAGCACGGGAATGCCCGCCATGTCGGACTCCTGCGCGAGTTCGGGCGGGACGTCGAGGTCGCTCGTCACGAGGATGCAGGGGATGTCGTGGCGCAGGACGCGGACGACCGCGTCGCGCGTGGCCGGGGCGCCGAGCGATCCCAGGAACCGGATCTCGCTCTCCCCGAAGACCAGGGCGCGCCCCGGTCGCAGGTAGGCGTCGTAGCCGGCCAGCGCCAGGCCGATCTTCTGGCTCATCGGCGTGGTGATCTGTCGCTCGAGCCCACTGCCCCCGGCGACCAGCGTGACGACGAACCCGCCGCGGCCGGCCGACGCAAGCAGCGTCCCGACGGTGATGCTCGGCGTGACGACGCTCATTCCGGGTCGCCCCGCGTCAGGCCTCGGGTTCGATGAGGCCGATGCTCCCGTTCTTGCGACGATAGACGAGGCTCAGCCGCTTGGTGTCCTCGTCCCTGAAGACGACGAATGGCTCGGACGCCGTGTCGAGGCGCGCGACGGCGGCCTGCAGGTCGAGGCGCCGGATGGGATATCGCACGCGCGCGAGCCGCGGCGACGGTGGTTCCTCGACCGGGACGCTCGCGTCGGGGACCTCCACGGGCAGCGCGCGCGTGCCCGTGCCGCGACGCTTGCGCGTCGTCCACTTCTCTTTCACCCGCTGTGCCTGCTGGGTCACCTTTTCGACGGTCTCGGTCATCGACTCCTGCCACGTGCTGGCCGTGGCCACGCCCGTCAGGACGTGGTCGCCGCGGGCGTGCAGGGTGATGTCGGTCACGTGACGGTAGCGCTCGCGGGTGAGCACCACCTGCGCGGAGAGGGCGGCATCACCGAGGAGGCGCTCGAGGCGCGAGAGCTTGCGGGACAGCAACTGGCGCAGCGCGGGGGTGATGTCCACGTTGCGCCCGGTCAGGTCGAGTCGCATAGGCGCGCCTGGTCCGGATCAGTAGAGGTTCTTGCGCTGGTTCGACGTCGGGATCTTCATCTCTTCCCGGTACTTCGCGATCGTCCGGCGGGCCAGCATGAGGCCCTCCGCCTGCAGGATGTTGACGATCTTCGAGTCCGAGAGCGGCTTGCGGGAGTCCTCGCCCTCGATGATCTTGCGGATCCGCTGCTTGATCGTCACCGACGAGACGCTCTCGCCGTACGAGCTGCTGATGCCGCTGTGGAAGAAGAACTTCATCTCGAACACGCCCTGCGGCGTGTGCATGTACTTGTTGTTGACCACGCGACTCACGGTCGACTCGTGCATGCCGATGTCGTTGGCCACGTCGCGGAGGACGAGCGGTCGCAGGTATTCGATGCCGTGGTCGAGGAAGTCCTTCTGGAAATTGATGATGCTCGTGGCCACCTTGTGGATCGTCTTCTGCCGCTGATCGACGGACTTGATCAGCCACAGCGCCGAGCGGAACTTCTCCTTGACGTAGCTGCGCGTCTCCTCGCCGGCATCGTTGCTCTTGTCGAGCAGGCGGCGGTACACGGGACTGATCCGGAGCTGCGGCAGGCCCTCTTCGTTGAGGACGGCCACGTACTGGTCCTCCACCTTCACCACGTAGACGTCGGGAATGACGTACTGCTGTGGCGCGGGGTTGAGGCGCGCGCCCGGCTTCGGGTCGAGCTGACGAATGACGTCGATGTGCGGCTTCAGCTCCTCGATCGTCACGCCCAGCCTTCGCGCGATCTCCGGGGCCTGGTGGTTCTGCAGGAGCCGGAGGTGCTCGGTGACGATGCGCTCGGTGGGGGTCCCGGCGAGCCCGAGGTGCTTGAGCTGGAGCGTGAGACACTCCTGCAGGTCGCGCGCCGCCACGCCGACCGGATCGAACTGCTGGATGGCGGTGAGGGCCCGTTCCACATCGCTGACGGCCCACTCCCCCATGGCGGCGATCTCGTCCACGGAGGCGACCAGGTAGCCGTCCTCGTCCAGGTTGCCGATGATGGCGGTGCCGATCTCCCGCACGAGGTCGTCGTGCGCCGAGAGCGACAGCTGCCACATCAGATGGTCGGCGAGCGACGTCCCCGAGGAGAGCGTGTTCTCGATGGGAGGAAGTTCCTTCACCTCCATCGGGGCACGCGGCCGGTAGCCGTCGTCCAGATACTCGCCGAAGAAGTACTCGTAGTCGCTGTCGTCCCAGGTATCCGTCTTCTCGGTGGGCGGAGCCGGGTCGGCTTCGGCCTTGTCCGTCTGGGCCGCGGCCTCCGTGGCGGTGAGCTCCTCGGTCGGGACCTCTTCGAGCAGCGGGTTCTCGACGACTTCCTGCGTGAGCAGGTCCGCCAGCTCGATCGTGGTCATCGGGAGCAGCTTGATCGCCTGCTGCAGCGAGGGCGTCAGGATCAGCTTCTGGACGAGCTTCGTGTGCAGCTTCTGCTGGATGGCCATGGTACGAACGCGGTGGCCGCCTGCGGCTGGCCGCCGACCTCAGTCCAACCGGAAATCGGCGCCGAGGTAGATCCGCTTGACTTCCTCGTCGGCCGCCAGGCTGTCGGGGGCTCCGCTCCGGAAGATCACGCCTCCGTGAACGATATACGCTCGGTCCGTGATGCGCAAGGTCTCCCGCACGTTGTGGTCGGTGATGAGGACGCCGATCCCGCGCTCTTTCAAGTGAAAAATGATCTTCTGGATGTCGGTGACGGCGATGGG
>CAYLZN010000110.1:0-15371 GCA_964387935.1 uncultured Vicinamibacteraceae bacterium
TTGCATGTGTTAGGCACGCCGCCAGCGTTGATTCTGAGCCAGGATCAAACTCTCATGTTAAAGGCGTCGCCTGCACGCACCCTCTCGGGCACCACACAGGCTCAACCCAAAACGCGAGAGCCGTCTCCGACTCTGCGTTGCTCAGTCGGTTCTTCAGTGAGCACCCCGCCAGGGTCTCCCCCAGCCAGGTGCCCGGCTGACACTCGACGGGCTAATGCTTCGCGTTCTATCTAGTTTTCAAAGAACCGACTCGACAGCCACCCAACTTCGGCCGCCGTCGCTCCCCCAACCACCGTCAGGGGAACCTTTCGAATATCTCACAGCCTCTTGCGGCTGTCAACCCCTTTTTTCGTCCCGAACCAAAACTCCTGTCGGAACGAACCCAACCACCCACATTCCAGAGCAGTCTCTTCGGGGTCTCCCTCCCACGGGGGACTTGCCTGCAGGAGGCTTCGACGTCTTCCGTTCCCGATTCTCCGCCCAAGGCGACTTCCTGTCAACTGCCCGCCCCGGCCCCTCACCACGCGACGATCCCGCAGCGGGGATCACGAATCTTATGGAGATGGGGGGGAGATGTCAAGGACAGGCACAGGCGTACGGCGTACGACGTACGGCGCACGGCGGCGTACGGTCAACAGACGGCGTACGGCGGCGTACGGTTGCGAGAGGGCGCACGGCGTTCGGTGACAAGAGGGCGGGTGGCCCTACAGGGAGAGGCTCGCTGACCACAGGCAACCGCCCGACCATGCGGCGCCTTGCCGTACGCCGCCTGATCGTACGCCGTCTTTGCCGTACGCCGTACGCCTTCATATCACCTCCACCACCGCGACCTTTCGTGCGCCGACCAGCAGCGTGAACGCCCCGGCCCGCCCCGGCACCCACCGCAACTCGCTCACCCGCTCCCCGTCGATCTTCGCACCACCAGCCTTCACCTGCCGCGACGCCTCGCTCGTCGACGGCGCAAACCCGAGATCGACGATTACCCGAGGCAGGCTCACCGACCCGTCGCTGCCGCGCTCCACCCGCACCCGCGGCACCGCACCGTCCGGCAGGACGTCCACGCTGGCGGCCCCCGCCCGTAACCGGTGCCGCGCCCGCACCGCGAGCTCCGCTCGATCCGCCGCGGCCTCCCCGTGGAAATCGGTCACGATCGACCGGGCCAGCCGGTACCGCAGCTCGCTCGGCGTCACCGCCCCCTGCTCGTACTCGCGCCGCAACGCCCCGATGTCGTCCGGGCCCAGGTCCGTGAGCAGCGTGAAATAGTCCCACATGACCGCGTCCCCGCCCCCGAATCGCTCCACGAGCTTCTCCACCATGATCTCCGGAGGCTCGGCCACGCCGACGTAGTTCCCGTAACTCTTGGACATCTTCTCGGTGCCATCGAGGCCCACCAGCAGCGGCACCGTCATCACCACCTGCGCCTCGAGATCGAACGCCGGCATGATGTCCCGACCGACGTTGAGGTTGAACAGCTGGTCGGTGCCTCCGAGCTCCACGTCCGCTTCGAGCGCAACCGAATCGTAGGCCTGCGCCAGCGGATAGAGGAACTCGTGCACGGCGATGGGCTGCCCGGACTCGTACCGTTGCCGGAAGTCGCGGCGCTCGAGCATCTGCGCCACGTTGTACTTCGCGGCCAGCCTGACCCACCCTTCACTGCCCAGCGGCCCGAGCCACCGGCTGTTGAAGTCCACGACCGTCTTCACCGGATCGAGCAGCTTGAAGACCTGGGCCTTGTACGTCTCGGCATTCGCGTCGATCTCCGCGCGCGTCAGCGGCGGGCGCGTCTTCGACCGCCCCGTCGGGTCGCCAATGAGCCCGGTGAAGTCGCCAATGAGAAAGACGACGCGGTGCCCGAGATCCTGGAAGTGCTTCATCTTGCGGATCAGAACCGTGTGGCCCAGGTGCAGATCCGGCGCGGTCGGGTCGAACCCCACCTTGACCGTGAGCGGCCTGCCGGTCGTCGCCGATCGTTCGAGCTTCCCACGCAGCTCGTTGGGCTTGACGACATCCACGCATCCCTTGGTCAGGTAGGCCAGTTGCTGGTCGAGAGTCATCGCGCAATCAGGATAGTCACGATCGGGGCACCCGACGCAAGCTCGCGCCCACCGAGACGCTCCGGGAGCCCGTGGGCGATGGTGCTACAGTGGGACGGGATGACCAGCCGGCGTGCGGCGATCAAGGCGACCCTCGGGCTCGCGGCCGGCCTGCTCACGGGCTCTGCCGCCTACGGCTACGCGTACGAGCGGCATCGGCTCGAGCTCTCGCGCGTCAGCGTGCCCGTCGCGGACCTGCCCGACGCGCTGATCGGTTTTCGCATCGCCCTCCTCACGGACCTGCACCGCAGCCGCATGGTGCCGCGGCACGACATCGACGCTGCGGTCACCCTGGCGCTCACCGAACGGCCGGACCTCGTCGTCCTCGGGGGTGACTACGTCACCGCATCGGACACGACGTACGTAGAAGACGTGGCCGATGCGCTGGGAAGGCTCATGGCGCCTCACGGGGTGTTCGCGGTCCTCGGCAATCACGACGGCGAGCGCAGCGTCACGCCCGCGCTCCAGCGACAAGGCATTTCGGTGCTGCGCGATGCGCGCACCCGGATCCAGCTGCGCGGAGAACCCGTCGATCTCATCGGCATCCGCTACTGGACGAAGAGCGCGGAGGCGATCGCGGCGATGTGCCGGGGGGCCTTGCCGCTGTCGTTCCTGCTGACGCACGATCCGCGACGGTTCCCGCAGGCGGTCGCGCTGCAGGTCCCCCTGGTCCTGTCGGGCCACACGCACGGGGGACAGGTGGTGGTCCCCGGGCTGGGAGCGCCTGCGGCGCGCAAGTTCCCGGTCGTCTCGGGGCTGGCTCACGAAGGGCGCACGACGCTGTTCGTGAGCCGTGGCGTGGGGACGGTCTACGTCCCCATGCGCCTCAACTGTCCACCCGAAGTCGCGCTGCTGACGCTGGCTCGCGGCTGACCGTGCCGAGAAACCGCCGCCCCGCGACGGACCACCCGCCCGCAAGCACGATCCCGATGGCCTCCGGGTAGATGCGGTGTTCCTCCACGAGGATCCTCGCGGCGAGCGTGTCCACCGTGTCGTCTTCCCGCACCGGCACGGCGGCCTGCCGCACGATCGGCCCGGCATCGAGATCCGTCGTCACGAGGTGCACGGTCGCCCCGCTCACCTTGACGCCGTGCTCGAGCGCCTGGCGCTGCGCCTCGAGCCCGGGAAACGACGGCAGCAGCGACGGGTGGACGTTGAGGATGGCGTTCGGAAACGCGCCGATCACGACCGGCCCGAGCCGCCGCATGAAGCCTGCGAGGCAGACCAGGTCGACGCCGTGCGCGCGCAGGTGGTCGACCAGCGCCGCATCGAACGCGTCCCTGGCGTCGAACCCCCGATGATCCACGACGACCGTGTCGATCCCGGCGACTCTCGCCCGGTCGAGCCCCTGCGCATCAGCCCGGTTCGAGATGACCACGGCGAGGGTCGCCTGCAGGGACCCGGCGGCGATCGCGTCGATGATGGCCTGCAGGTTGCTGCCTCGTCCGGAGATCAGCACCCCGAGGCGGCGCCCGACGAGCGGTTCAGACATAACGCACCCCAGGCGTGCCGGCGTTGACGCCGCCGATCACGCAGGCGCCTGGATGGCCGGCAGCGCGCAGGTCGGCGAGCACGGCGGCAGCGTCGCGCTCGCGCACGACGACGACGAGTCCGATGCCCATGTTGAAGGTTCTGTAGGCATCGTCGACCGGCACCTGCCCGGCCGCGATCAGCCAGCGGAAGAGCGGCGGCACGGTCCACGCGCCACGATCGATCTGCGCCTCGCAGCCGTCGGGCAGCGTGCGCGGCACGTTGTCGGTGAGGCCGCCGCCCGTGATGTGCGCCAGGCCCTGCACGAGGCCTCGGCGCACGAGCGGCAGGACCGCCGGGAGATAGCTCAGATGGGGCGCGAGCAGTGCCTCCGCCACGGTCGCCTCCAGCTCGGGCACGACCTGATCCACGCGGAGGCGCAGCACGTCGAACACGATCGAGCGGGCCAGAGAGTACCCGTTCGTGTGCAGGCCGGAAGACGGCAGTCCCACGAGCGCGTCGCCGACCCTGACCGAGCGGCCGTCGATCACCTGGTTCCGCGCCACGCGTCCGACGATGAAGCCAGCGAGGTCGTACTCCCCATCCGCGTAGAAGCCTGGCATCTCGGCGGTCTCCCCGCCGAGGAGGGCGCATCCGTTCGCCCGGCACGCGCGCGCGATACCCTCGACGATCTGCACGGCCACCTCCGGGGACAGGCGGCCCGTGGCGAGGTAATCGAGGAAGAAGAGCGGCGCGGCCCCCTGCACGAGGATGTCGTTGACGCAGTGGTTGACGAGGTCCTCACCGATCGTGTCGTGCGTCTGCGCCAGAAACGCGACCTTCAGCTTCGTGCCGACGCCGTCGGCGCTGGCCACCAGCACGTCGCCTCCGGGGTCGGCCGGATCCAGAGCGAAGAGCCCGCCGAAGCTGCCCAGGTCGGAGAGCACACCGGGCGTGAACGTCGCGCGCGCCAGCCCCTTGATCCGGCGTACCACCTCGGTGCCGGCGTCGATGTCGACGCCACTGCTCCTGTAGTCCATGGCTCACCCGGCAATGGTCGTGGGCAGGCGAACGGCCTCCGCGCCATCCTCGACGTCGAGCGTCTCGACGGGCTTGAGGGACAGTTGCGTGTACGGCTCCTGCTCGCGGGGAAATGCCACCGGGTAGCGGCCGGTGTAGCAGGAGGTGCAGTACCGGTCGCTGCGGCGTCCGACCGACGCGAGCAGCCCCTCCAGGCTCAGGTACGCCAGGCTGTCCGCCCCGAGGTACTTGCGGATTTCCTCCACGGTGTGCGTCGAGGCAATCAGTTCGGCGCGCCTGGGCGTGTCGACTCCGTAGTAGCAGGGCGAGATCGTCGGCGGACAACTGATGCGCATGTGGACCTCGCGCGCGCCGGCCGCCCTCACCATCTTCACGATCTTCCGGCTCGTCGTCCCGCGCACGATCGAGTCGTCGATCAGCACCACACGCCGGCCTTCGAGGATGCTGCGGACCGGGTTGAGCTTGATCTTGACGCCGAAGTGGCGGATGGACTGCTGGGGCTGGATGAAGGTCCTTCCGACGTAGTGATTGCGGATCAGGCCCATGCGCATGGGCAGCCCAGCGGCCTCGGCGTACCCGACGGCGGCACACACGCCCGAGTCCGGCACGGGAACGACCACGTCGGCGGGAATGCCCCTCTCCCGTGCGAGGCGGCGCCCGAACTCCGTCCTGATCTCGTTGACGCTCTCGCCGAAGACGTAGCTGTCCGGACGCGCGAAATACACGTGCTCGAAGACGCAGTGGGCCGGGGTCCCGGGTGGGAACGGCTTGAATGTACGCACGCCGTCCCGGGACACGACCACGATCTCGCCCGGCTCCACGTCGCGGTCGTAGCGGGCGCCGATGAGGTCGAGCGCGCAGGTATCCGAGCAGAAGAAGACGGCCTCGCCGAGCCAGCCCATGACCAGGGGTCTGAAGCCGTGCGGGTCCCGCGCGGCGATCAGACCGTCACGGGTGAGTGCCACCATCGAGTACGCCCCCGTGACCTGCCGGAGCGACTCGATCAGGGCATCGACCGGCGCCTGCGACCGCGAACGGGCATACAGGTGCAGCACGACCTCGCTGTCGCTCGTCGTCTGGAAGATCGACCCTTCACCGACGAGGGTGGAGCGCAGATCCTGGGCGTTCACGAGGTTGCCGTTGTGGGCGATGGCGATCTGGCCGTGCGAGCAGTCGATCAGGAAGGGCTGGGCGTTCTGCAGGCGGCTCTCGCCGGCTGTCGAGTAGCGCACGTGGCCGACCGCGGACGCCCCCGTGAGCCGCGCCAGCGTCGAGGCGGAGAAGACGTCGGCCACCTGGCCCATGTCGCGGTGAATGCGCATCTGGGTGCCGTCCGCCGTGACGATCCCCGCGCTCTCCTGGCCGCGGTGCTGGAGGGCGTAGAGCCCGAGGTAGGCGAGGTTGGAGGCTTCGGAATGGCCGAAGATGCCGAAGACGCCGCACTCTTCTTTCAGCTTGTCCATGCGTCGTTGACCGGTTCCTGGTGGCCAGGGTTCTGGGCGCTCACGAGGGGTCTCCGCTAGCGTCGCCGCAGCAGCCAGAAGGCGATCAGCAGGTCCACGACGGCTACGACGACGAGCAGCACCGTCACCAGGCCACGGGCCGCGGGATCCACAGGGAACACCCCGGTGCCGTAGAGCCCGGCGAGGAGCAGCATCACGACCGACGACGTCACCAGCGCCCGGCCGACGACGGCTCTCGTGCTCGGGGGTTCCGTCATCGTGCCTCCTGGCGGACCGCGGCTGCGGCCGCGCTGACTGCGGGGTCCGTGCCGAAGACCCGCGCGAAGATCGTCTCCACGTGCCGCAACTGGACGTCGAGATCGAAGCACCGCTCGATCTCGGCTGGCGGCAGGATCGAGGTGACCTCGGGGTCCGACAGCAGGAGGGTCTTGAACGCCTGGCGCTCCGCGTCGCTGCGCATGGCGTTGCGCTGCACCCGCTCGTAGGCCTGCTCGCGGGAGAGCCCCCGCCGCGCGAGCTCGAGCAGGACCGTCCCGGAGAACACGACCCCTCGCGAGCGCGCCAGGTTCTCGGCCATGCGATCGGCGTGCACGACCATGCCGTCAGCGATCCGCGTGAAGCGCCTCAGCATGTGGTCGAGCCCGATGAAGCTGTCTGGCAGGATGACGCGCTCGACGGAGGAATGCGAGATGTCGCGTTCGTGCCAGAGCGCGACGTTCTCCAGCGCGGCCATGGCGTTGGCGCGGATGAGGCGGGCGAGGCCGCAGACCTGCTCGCAGCCGACCGGGTTTCGTTTGTGGGGCATCGCGGAAGAGCCCTTCTGTCCCTTGCCGAAGGGCTCCTCGACCTCGCCGATTTCGGTCTTCTGCAGCCCGCGGATCTCCAGGGCGAACTTCTCGATCGAGGCGGCCGTGATGGCAAGGGCGGAGAGCAGCTCCGCGTGGCGATCGCGCTGCACGATCTGGTTCGAGACCGGCGCCGGCTCCAGGCCCAGCCTGGCGCAGACCCGTGCTTCGATCGAAGGATCGAGGTGCGCGAAGGTCCCCACCGCGCCGGAGATCTTCCCGACGGCCGTCACGCGACGGGCTCGCGTCACCCGCTCCACGGCCCGCCCCAGCTCGGCGTACCACAGCGCCAGCTTGACGCCGAACGTCATCGGCTCGGCGTGCACCCCGTGGGTCCGTCCGATCATCGCCGTCCGCTGATGCTCGATCGCGCGACGCGCCACCACGGCGCGCAGGGCCTGCAGGTCCTCGAGAACGAGGTCGCAGGCGTCCCGCATCTGCAGGGCCAGGCCGGTGTCGACCACGTCCGAGGACGTCAGACCGAAGTGCAGCCAGCGCGCGGCCGGCCCCACCCGCTCGGCCACGGCGGTGGTGAATGCAATGAGGTCGTGCTGAGTCGTCTGCTCGATCTCGTCGATGCGGGACACGTCGAACGCCGCCCTGGCCCGCAGTTCGCGGGCGGCGTCGGCCGGCACGACACCCACGTCGGCCAGCGCCTCGGTCGCGGCGAGTTCGACCTGCAGCCAGTAGTCGAAGCGCCGCTCCTCGCTCCAGAGGCGCCCCATGGCCGGGTGGGTATATCGCCGAATCATGGCCGTCGCTCCCCGATCGCCACGCCAGCGTCAGTCCAGGTGCAGACGCACGGGGTCCACGCGCGGGACGCCCGGCGCGCCGAGCACCGTGCCTCCGAGTGATCCGTCGGCGAACAGGTCGGCGGCGACCCGCTGCACGTCGGCGGCATGCACGCCTTCGATGCCCGCCAGCGTCTCGTCGAGCGTGAAGTGCTGGTCGAAGTAGATGTCCTGACGGGCCAGGTGAGTCATGCGGCTCGACGTGCTCTCCAGCGAGAGCATGAGATTGCCCTTCAGGTGGTCCTTGGCGCGGCGCAGCTCGCCCTCCGCCAGCGGTTGCCGTTTGAGCTGTCGGAGCTCCTCGACGATCAGGTCCACGACCTCCGGCACCGACTCGTTGGCGCACCCGGCGTACACCGTCAGCATCCCCGCATCGCGATAGGAGGCGACACCGCTGAAGACGGCGTACGCGAGGCCCCGCTTCTCCCTGATGTTCTGGAACAGGCGAGAGCTCATGGACCCGCCGAGCAGCGTATTGAGGATGTAGAGCGCGTAGCGGCCGTCGTGGTTCTGAGGGTACGCGTGCGTGCCGAGACAGATGTGACTCTGCTCGAGTTCCTTTTCCCGCGTCTGGAACGCCGGCCGCGCGGGCGGTGCTTCGTCGGGCAGGACGGCCCCCTTCCGCGTCACCCCCGCGAAGGTGGCGGAAATGAGGTCACGGAAGCGGGCGTGCTCGAGGTTGCCGGCAGCAGCCACCACCAGGTGATCGGCCACGTAGGCACTGGCGAAGTAGTCGCGCAAGGCCGACTGCGTGAACGACTCGACGGTGTCGGGCGACCCCAGGATCGGGCGCCCGAGCGGGTGCCCCTCCCAGAACGACTGCGTGAAGATCTCGTGCACGAGGTCGTCCGGCGTATCCTCGACCATCTTGATTTCCTCGAGGATCACTTTCTTCTCGCGCTCGATGTCCTCCTCGGCGAAGGCCGGACGCAGGATGATGTCGGCCAGCACGTCCACCGCCAGGCCCAGGTGGTCGTCGAGCACCTTGATGTAGTAGCCGGCGTACTCCTTCGACGTGAAGGCGTCGAGCTGTCCCCCAATCGAGTCGATGGCCTGCGCGATGTCCTCGGCCGACCGGGTCGCCGTGCCCTTGAAGAGCATGTGCTCGACGAAATGGGCGATGCCCCCCTGTTCGACCGACTCGTGCCGCGACCCGCGGGTGAGCCACACCCCGATGCTGACGGAGCGCACGTGCGTCATGGCCTCGGTGACGAGGCGAAGGCCGTTGTCGAGAGTCTCACGGACGATCATGGGCGGGCGGCAGGGTTCGAACACCCGATGCTACATCAACTCCGCCATCCGCTGCGCGGGCGAGCGCCGCGGCCCCTCGACGATGAGCTGACCGCAGGCCGCGCGGATGTCCCGCCCCCGGCTCTTCCGCACCAGCACGGTGACACCGCGCCCGGCCAGGAATCGGGCGAACGCATTCACCCGGTCGTCCGACGGCCGGCGGAACGGGATGCCGGGCGCCTCGTTGAGGGGGATCAGGTTCACCTTGGCCCGCAGGCCGTCCAGCAGCTTCACGAGCCGCCGCGCGTCCGCCGGCGTGTCGTTCACCTCCTCGAGCAGCACGTACTCGAACGTGATGCGTTCCCGGCGCTTCACCGGGAACCTCCGGCAGGCGTCGATCAGGTCGGTCAGGCTGTACTTCCGGTTGACGGGAACGAGGCGGTCGCGCAGATCGTCGGTCGTCGCATGCAGCGACACGGCGAGATTCGGCATGTACGGCTCGCTGGCGAGCCGCTCGAGCGCCGGCAGCACGCCGACGGTCGACAGCGTGACTCGCCGCGCCGGCAGGCCGAGACCCTCGCGCGTCGCCAGAATGCGCAGGGCCTTCATCGTCGCGTCGTAGTTGTGCAGCGGCTCGCCCATCCCCATGAGGACCAGGTTGAAGGCGGACCCGAGCAGGCCCTGGTCGAGGGCGAGTACCCGCACCTGCGCGACGACCTCCGCGGCCGTCAGGTTGCGGACGATGCCCATCTGACCCGTGAGGCAGAAGGCACAGCGCATCGCGCAGCCGACCTGCGTGGAGATGCAGAACGTCTGCGCCGGCGTGTCGGGAATGTAGACCGCCTCGATCCGCGCTCCGTCCGAGAGCCCCAGGAGGTACTTGGTGGTCCCATCCACGGAGACGTCTCGCGCCACGACGGCCGGCGTTGCCACCACCAGGTGCTCGCGCAACCGCTCTCGCAGCGCCTGCGAGAGGTCGGTCATCGCCTCGAAGGCGGTCGTGCCGCGCCGATGGATCCACGCGAAGACCTGGCGCGCGTGATAGGGCTCGACGCCCTGGGCGGCCAGGGCCCGCTCCAGCTCCGGCAGCTCCAGTCCGCCGAGGTCGCACACGACGTGGTCGATCATCGCCAGCTACTCCCGCTCGACAACGCCACGCATCGGCTCGCCCGCGCCGACGAGCCGCACACGCACGCGGCGGTTGGGGGGGACGCCGGGCGGGACGCGGACCTTCAGGTAGTTGTCGGTCACGACCAGCGTGCCGTCCCCGGTCGTCAGCCCGGGACGGACGCTGCCGACTGCCGCCGCCCGGAACCGGTCCGACAACGCTCGCCCGACCCGTCGCACCTCTTCGGTCCGCCTTCGCACCACCGTACCATGAACCCGCCCGACCATGGAGGCCGCCTCGGTGCCCGGACGGTCCGAGTAGGGAAACACGTGGAGGTGTGTCAGCGGTGATCGTTCCAGCCACGCCAGCGCGAGCGCGTGGTCGTCGTCGGTCTCGCCTGGAAAGCCCACCAGGACATCGCTGCCAATCGAGGCCTCAGGCCAGCGCGCGCGCACGTTCCGCACGAGCTCGGCATAGGACGCGAGATCGTAGGGCCGACGCATCGCCCGGAGCAGCCGATCACTCGGGTGCTGGAGGGGCAGGTGGAAGTGCGGCGCGAACTTCGGGCTCGACGCCAGCACCTCGCGCACGGCACGCGTGCAGTCTCGGGGCTCGAGTGAACTGACGCGCACGACCACTGGCGCTGGGTGCGCCGCGACGGCAGCGAGCAGGTCGTCCAGGGCGGCCGGCGGCACGAGGTCCCGTCCCCACGCCCCGAGGTGCACGCCGGTCAACGCGATCTCCAGGTACCCGTCACGGGCGGCGCGATCGATCTCTGCGAGCACCTCCTCGAGAGAACGACTCCGGGAACGCCCGCGGGTGCGGGGAATGACGCAGAACGCGCACGGCTCGTCGCAGCCCGTCTGCACGCGCAGCGTCCACATCGTCCGTCCGCCCAGCCCTGGTGCGGGGTCTGCACCACACGGACCATCGCCCGGCGCGAGCGGCACGGTCACGTGGGGGCGAAGTTCGTGCAGGACCTCGCGTGCGAGGCCGTCCTTGGCGGGGTTGGGCACCGTGCGGACGACGGAGGGCAGCTCGCGGACCTCCGCCTCGGCCCTCGTGACGTAGCAGCCGGTCACGATGATCCGGGCGCGGGGATTGTCGCGGGCAAGCCGGCGGATCGCCTGCCGGGCCCCCTGGTCAGCGGTCGCGGTCACCGAGCAGGTGTTGACGACGATGACGTCGGCGCGTTCGGGGTCCTCGGTGCGGAACCCGCTCGCGCGCAGGTCGCGCTCGAGCTCCAGCGAATCGGCCTGGTTGACGCGACAGCCAAAGGTGAACACGCAGTACCCGGCCACGGCAGTGTCCCGCTCGGGGTCAGGGCGCGGCGAGCGCCTTGCGCCCGATGTCGCTCCGGAACTGGCAGCCGTCGAAGCTGATGCGCCCCACGCCCTCGTAGGCGCGCCGCATGGCTGCCTCGTAGCCGTCGCCACGACCGACCACGGTGAGCACGCGCCCTCCATCGGTCACGAGGCGCCCCTCCCTGATGGTGGTGGCCGCGTGGAACACGAGCACGTCGGGAACCGAGGCCGCAGCCTCGAGCCCCGTGATAGGCATGCCCTTCACCACGTCCCCGGGATAGCCTCGCGAGGCCAGGACGACGCCCACCAGACACTGGGGGTGGAACCGGATCGCGGTACCGTCCAGTCGACCCGTGGCGGCATGCACGAGATGCCGTGCCAGCGGGCCGTCGATCGAGGGCAGCACGACCTGCGCCTCGGGATCGCCGAAGCGGACGTTGAACTCGACGACCGTCGGCCCGGAGGCCGTCATCATGAGACCGACGTACAGGAACCCCCGGAAGGGCTGGCCTTCGGCGGCCATCCCGGCCAGCACGGGTTCGACGATGTCGCGCTCGATGCGGGCGCGCGACGCCGCGTCGATCAGCACGCTTGGCGCGAAGGCCCCCATGCCGCCGGTGTTGGGGCCCTGGTCCCCGTCGAACACCCGCTTGTGGTCCTGGGCGGTCCCGATGAACACCCCCCGCCTGCCGTCACACAGGACGAAGAGCGACGCTTCCTGCCCCCGCAGGAATTCCTCGACCACGAGGCGCCGGCCGGCCTCGCCGAATTGGCCGCCAACCATGGCGGCCTCGATGGCGGCCTCCGCGGTGGCGGAGTCCTCGGCAACGACCACACCCTTGCCGGCTGCCAGGCCGTCCACCTTCAGGACGACGGGAAAACCGAACTCCGCGACCGCGCGCCGGGCGGCCTCCGGGCTGTCACAGGTGCGAAAGGCCGCCGTCGGCACGGCGTGGCGGGCCATGAAGGCCTTGGCGAAGGCCTTGCTGGTCTCCAGTTGCGCAGCTGCGCGGGTAGGCCCGAGGATGGGGAGGTTCGCCCGCTCGAACTGGTCGGCGAGACCGGCCGCGAGGGGAGCCTCCGGGCCGACGACCGTGAGAGCGACACGTTCCTGGCGCACCAGGGCCAGGAGGCCGTCGCCGTCCTGGGGCGCGACCGGCACGGATCGGGCGGCCTGCGCCGTGCCCGGGTTGCCAGGCGCGCACAGGACCTCGGTGACGTCGCCGTCGCCGGCGAGCGCCCAGGCCAAGGCGTGCTCGCGGGCACCGGCGCCGACAACGAGGACCTTCATAGAAGAGTGTGATAGCCTAACATATTCGACCCCTTGAAAAAGGGTCACCGTGGTGCCGTGATTCGGCCGTGAAGGGGGTGGATTCTCGCGTGGCTGAAGTGAAAGTGCAGGAGGGCGAGTCGATCGAGAGCGCGCTTCGCCGGTTCAAGCGGAAGGTGCAGCAGGAGGACATCATCAAGGACATCAAGAAGCACTCCTTCTACCTGAAGCCGGGAGACAAGCTCCGCGCCAAGCAGGCCCTCGCCCGGAAGCGAAGCCGGAAGAAGCAGCGACGGGAGATGGAGTAGCCCCCGACTCCCCGGCATGGCCCAGATTGACAAGGCGTTGCGCTGCGTGGATTGCGGGGCGGCGTTTGTCTGGACGGCCGGGGAGCAGGCGTTTTTCGCGGAGAAGCAACTCGAGCACGAACCCCGCTACTGCCGGGCCTGCAAGGCGCGGCGACGGGGACGGGCGTCGGTGGCCCGGCCGCAGGGCGAAGGAGTCGAGACCGAAGCGGTCTGTTCTGCGTGCGGCCGGACGACCACGGTGCCGTTCCGGCCCGGCCCGGGACGCCCCGTCTTCTGTCGGATCTGCTTCCAGCGACGACGGACGCGAACGCCCGTGCGCCGTTGACACCGGTGACGGGATGGGTGCGGCGGTAACGGGCCCGGGATCGGGCTGGCCTCGCCCGGTACGGATGTTGTAGGCTAAGCGGGTTTTTCGTCTGCTGGCGCCGCCGTGCGCCGCTGAACAAGGAGATTCGGCGATGGTGATCGAGGAACGAGTCGTCGGTGATGTGACCATCCTCGACCTCAAGGGCAAGATGACGCTCGGTGAGGGCGATGAGCTGCTGAAGGACAAGATCAACAGCCTTGTGAGTCAGGGTCACAAGAAGCTGCTGCTCAACCTCGAGGGCGTGCCCTACATCGATTCGGCCGGCCTCGGCGAAGTGGTTCGCGCCTATACGACGGTCAGCCGGCAGGGCGGCAAGCTGAAGCTGCTCAACCTGACCAAGCGCATCGAGGACCTCCTCACGATTACCAAGCTGATCACGGTATTCGAGGTCCACGACACCCAGGAGGCCGGGGTCAAGAGTTTCGCGTAGGCGGAGTGGCCTCCCGGCCCTCCCACGTCCCATGGCGGAGCCGTCGCCACGAAGTCTCCAGCCCGCGGGTGCCTCGGCCCAGGATCTGGCCGCGGCGCCCGCTTCGTTTGCGAGCAACCTGCTCGTCTCGCTGCGTCCCGCGCAGTGGATCAAGAACCTGGTCGTCTTCGCGGCGCTGCTGTTCGGGCGGCAGCTGTTCGATCCTGACGCGGTCACGCGGTCGCTTCTCGCGTTTGTCATCTTCTGCGCGCTGTCCGGCGCGGTCTATCTCGTCAACGACGTGCTGGACCGCGACGCGGACCGTCGTCATCCGGTGAAGGCCCGGCGGCCGATCGCGCGGGGGGCGATCAGCCCGGGGGCCGCGGTGGTCGCGGCGGGCGGCCTGGCGGCCGCGGCCCTGTCGGCGGCGGGCGTGCTCGGGCGCGGCTTCGTCGTGACGTCGGTGACCTACGTCGCGCTGCTGACCCTGTACTCGGGGCCGCTCAAGCGCATGGTGATCCTGGACGTGCTCACGATCGCGGTCGGCTTCGTCCTTCGCGCGGTGGCCGGGGCGTTCGCCGTGGACGTGCCCATCTCGCACTGGCTGCTGGTGTGCACGATCCTGCTGGCGCTGTTCCTCGCCCTGGCGAAGCGCCGCCAGGAGCTCGTGATGCTGGCCGACGCCGCGAAGAGCCATCGGCGCATCCTGCAGGAGTACAGCCCGTACCTGCTCGACCAGATGATCGCCATCGTCGCCGCGACCACCCTGATGGGGTACGCGCTCTACACCGTCAGCCCGGAGACGATCGCCAAGTTCGGGTCGGACCGCCTGCTGCTGACGCTCCCGTTCCCGATCTACGGCCTGTTCCGGTATCTGTACCTCGTGCACCTCAAGCAGGGCGGCGGGAGCCCGGCGGAAACGCTCCTGTCGGATCGCCCGCTGCTCCTCTGTGTGGTGCTGTGGGCGGTGTCGGTCACCGCCATTGTCTATGGAGCTTCCGCGCTGACACCGTGAAGCCGTCGGCGCCGCAGCGAGCCCTTGCCATGGCTGACTTTACGATTCGCGGCGATCACGTCAACGTCGAACAGATCATGCGGCAGATCCGCATGCGCATCAAGGAGAAGCGGGGCGTCGACTACACGGAGGACGAGATCCGCGAGTTGGCGAGCGTCAAGCTGGAGAAGTTCCTCGACCCCCGTGCGATTCGCTCCGATCTCGTGGCGGAGTACCGCCGCCAGCGATCCGCGACACCGCCGCCGGAGAACTACGACTTCGAGGACACGACGATCTACGAGTCGCATCGCCTCCCGCTGCTCCAGAAACTCCGGAAGGCGCTGAGCCCGGCCCTCAAGCTCTTTTTCAACCCGAACCCGATCGTCCTGGCGCTGCACAAGCAGTCGCGCCTCAACGCGCACTTCCTCCGCCGGGACGACCTCGACGCCCTCAACTACGAGGTGCTCAACAACCTCGTCCTGGAGCTGACGCGCCTGGGGATCGAGGCGAAGAACCTGCGGATGCAGGTCGAAGCCATGTCCGCCCGGCAGGAGTTCAACGAACGCCGGGCGCGCGCGCTCGAGGGGCTCGTGCAGTCCGGCATGGACGAGGACACGGCGCCGGAGCCCGCCGGCGAAGCGAGCGGCGGCACCGAAGCGGCAGAGGGCGCGGACGGCC
>CAYLZN010000111.1:0-15354 GCA_964387935.1 uncultured Vicinamibacteraceae bacterium
ACCGTGCGCATTGCGGGCGAACGCGGCCAGCAGGCCTTCGACGCCCAGACGGAACGGGCTCGCGCGCGTACCTTCGGGGGCTACGGAGCAGATACCGACATCGTCGTGGCCGCGGCCAAGGCGTACCTCACCGCCCTGAACAAGCTCGTCTTCGCGCAGCGAGCGTCGAACGCACCCTGACCGCCTACCAGGCGCGCCCGGTCAGGTTGCCGAGGATGGCGCGCAGTGCGATGCGCGCCGCGTCGAGGTGGCTGAGCGTCCGCGACTCGACCCGGACGCGGCCTGCCCGAATCGCCGCGCACACCGCGTCCGCCGTGACGGGACCCTCGACATCGACGAGGGAGAAGGTCGTCCCGAGCTGATCGATCTGGTGGACGTCGCAGTTGCCGACCACCGGCACCCCGCGCGCGGCGGCCCAGGCGCGGACCGGTCGGTTGAAGTTCACGAGTGAGGTGTGAAAGGCGTTGATCTCGATCGCATCCCAGAGGTCGGCGTGCGCATTGAGCCGCGCCTCGCCGAGGCTGCTGCCGAGCGGGAACCAGGGGTGGGGCGCGATCACCAGTCCCGCGGGGTGGCGTCGTTTGAGGTCTCGCACGCTGTCGAAGCTGACCGTGAGCGCGGACTCGGCAGGGAAGTTCACGAGGAGGAGGTGGCAGCCTTCGACCGTCCGCTCGATGGCGGGGATGAGCGTGAGGCCGCGGTGCCGAGCGTATTCCGTCGCCGCCGCGTCGGCGAAGTGGCGGTCGTGAAGCGTGATGGCCAGCGCGCCGTAGCCGAGGGCGACGGCGCGGTCCACCAGGTCCCGCGCCGAGTACCCGATCGCATCCTCGGGGTCGTCGTTCGTGTGGCTGTGGAGTTCGACCTTGACGAGCGGCATCGGCGGGCCTGTCCCACACGATCAATCGGCATCATCGTGCCCAGTGCCCAGTGCGGCGCTCAGCCCCACAAGCCCACGACCTCTGCGATGCGGCCATCGGCGTCGAGCGTGAACACGTTCGTCCCGCGGCCGCGTTCGGCCCCATCCGGTCCGGTGGCGGCCCACTCGGCGAGCACGGTTCCCTGACAGTGGCGCACGTCCCCACGGCGTGCCAGGGACGTCCCCGGCATGAAGCGGTGCACGGCCTCGAGATGCGGCTTGAGGTCCTCGACACCGGTCACCATGGAGAACTGGTCACGAAAGCTGACGCCCGGCGCCACGTGCTCGTCGACCAGCGCATTGCGCACGGCGCCATCCGGCTGCGACCAGGCCGCAAACCAGCCGTCCACGCGGGCCGCCGCGTCCGCGTGCAGCTGGTTGGCGACGACGTTCGCGAACACCGACAACTGGTACCGCCAGCCCTGCACGAACGCGTCCCGCACGCCGACCTCCGGGAACTCGTGCACGAGCCGCAGCCTGGTGCCTTCCGCCACGTCCTCGAGGGCGATGGTCACCCGCGAGGCGCCCACAGGCATGGGTTGCCCGCTGGCGAAGCCGAAGGTGAAGACGATGCGTGAGGGAGGATCGAGGGCGAGGACCTCGCCTGCAGCCTCGATGGCGTTGGGATAGCGCACGAACACCTTGCCGCCGACCTGCGGGTCGATCATCGAACCCGCGCCCCACCAGGCCGCCCAGCGCGACGAATCGGTGAAGTAGCGAAAGACGGTCTCTCGGCGGGCGCGGATGACGATCGTGCGGTCGAGGGCGTGGGGGAGCGTGGGAGCGTTCATCGGATTCCTCCTGGGCGGCGCGAACGCGGTCGGTGTCCGCGCGGGGTGTGAGCGGGTCGTGGTCCGCGGCGGGCCTCGTCGAGCTCGGCCCGCAGCTTGAGCAGATAGAGCGCGTCATCCCACATGGCCTCGAGCGTCGCAGCGAGGGGGCCGAGGGCGTCGTGACGGGCGCGGTAGAAGCGCTGCCGACCCTCGGCACGGACGTCCACGAGGCCGGCGCGCTGGAGGGCGTGGAGGTGCTGGGAGACGGCGCCAAAGGTGACGTCTCCCAGCGCGCGGTGGATCTCGCCGGCGGGCCGCTCTGCGCGCCACACGAGCCGGAGGATCTCGCGGCGGCGCGGGGCGGCCAGGGTGGCCAGCGGCCAGGTCATGATCCATAAGTTTAGTTAAAACTAAAACAATGTCAAGCCCCGGACGCTGAACAGCGTTCACGGTAGACTGGGGCCCATGCCCGAACGACCGCCCGGCCGAACCCTTGGAGTGGTGATCTTCTTGGTCCTGACGCTTGGCGTCGTGTCGTCGGCGCGCGCCGCGGAGGCGGCGCCCACGCTCGACGTGCCGTTCACGACGTTCACGTTGCCGAACGGGCTGACGGTGATCCTGCACCAGGACCGCACCCTGCCTGTGGTGAGCGTGAACGTCTGGTACCACGTCGGGTCCGGCCGCGAGAAGCCGGGACGCACCGGCTTCGCCCACCTGTTCGAGCACCTGATGTTCGAAGGGTCGAAGCACGTCGAGGAAGGGGAGTTCGATGCCCTTCTCGAGGCGGCCGGCGGCGACAACAACGGGTCCACCAACCCGGACCGCACCAACTACTGGATCAACCTGCCGTCGAACGCGCTCGAGCTCGCGCTCTTTCTCGAGTCCGACCGCATGGGATACCTGCTCGACATCGTGTCGCCGGAGCTCGTGGACGGGCAGCGCGACGTCGTGAAGAACGAGCGCCGTCAGGGCGTCGAGAACGCGCCGTACGGCCAGGCGCAAGTCCGGCTGGGAGAGCTGCTGTATCCGAAGGACCATCCCTATCACTGGCCGACCATCGGCTACATGGAGGACCTGACAGCTGCCAGCGCCGAGGACGTCAAGGAGTTCTTCCGGAAGTACTACGTCCCGGCCAACGCCTCTCTGGTGATCGCCGGAGACATCGATCCCGTGAAGACCCGCGCCCTGGTGGAGCGGTGGTTCGCGGACGTGAAGGCCGGACCGAAGCCCGAGCCGGTGTCGGCCCGACCGCCGACACTCACCGGCGTGGTGCGCGAGACGCTCGAGGACCGCGTGCAGCTGCCTCGCCTGTACCTCGCCTGGCACACGCCAAGACAGTTCGCACCAGGTGACGCGACGCTCGACGTGCTGGCCCGCGTGCTCGCGGGCGGCAAGAACTCGCGGCTCTACAAGCGGCTCGTCTACGACATGCAGATCGCCCAGGACGTGTTCGCGACGCAGCGTTCCGGGGCCCTCGGGTCCCAGTTCGTGATCGTCGTGACGCCAAAACCGCGCCCGGGCGCGGCGGAGCAGCCCCCACAGGCGATGATCGACGAGGTGCGGACGATCGTGGACGAAGAACTCGCCAGGCTTCGGCGTAAGCCGCCCACGCGACGCGAGGTGGAGCGGGCGGTCAACCAGATCGAGGCGGAGTTCTTCGACTCGCTCGAGCAGGTGGGTGGCTTCGGAGGCAAGGCAGATCAGCTCAACGCCTACTTCGTGGCCACCGGAAACCCGGGGTACTTCAACGCGGACCTCGCTCGCTATCGCGCGGTTGCCGAACGGGAGGTCCAGGACGCCGTGACGACCTGGCTACCCGTGGACCGCCGAGTCGAGCTGACCGTGCTGCCGAAGCGGCAGTAGTCGAGGACCAGCCATCATGCGCGCCCTGCTCACGTCCGCCCTCTTGTGCAGCGTCACCATCGGCTCGGCCGCCGCCCAGCCGACGGCCCAGGGGCCCGATCGCTCCGCAGCGCCCAGGCCCGGTCCGGCCCCTCGCCTGACACTCCCCGCGGTGCAGGCTCACACCCTCAGCAATGGTCTGCCCATCTGGCTCGTCGAACGGCATCGGGTGCCCACCGTGACCCTCGTGCTCGTGGTGAAGTCCGGCAGCGCGGCCGACCCGGCGGGCCAGTTCGGCCTGGCCAGCCTCACGGCGGCGATGCTCACCGAGGGCGCCGGCGGCCGCGATGCCCTCGCGCTGGCCGACGAGATCGACTTCCTCGGGGCCGAACTCCGGTCGGCGAGCAGCTTCGACGCCTCCACGGTGACGCTGCAGGTGCCGGTCGCGAGACTCGGCCAGGCCCTGCCGCTCATGGCCGACGTCGTCATGCGGCCGACCTTTCCGCAGGCCGAACTCGACCGCCTCCGCGAGCAGCGGCTCACCGGGTTGCGGACGGCCAGGGACAACCCGCCCCAGATCGGGAGTCTGGCCTTCCCGCTCGTCGTGTTCGGCGAGACCCATCGCTTCGGCACGAGTGCCGTGGGCACCTCCGCGACCCTGAAGGGCTTCTCCACCGACCACCTCCGCCAGTTCCACGCCGCGCACTATCGTCCCGACCATGCCGCGATCGTCGTGGCGGGAGATGTGACCGCGGCCACGCTGCTGCCGCTGCTCGAGAAGCACCTGGCCGGCTGGCGTGCCCCGGCGGGCGCACGGACGCCGACCGCGCTGGCGGCCCCGGCCCCACTCACCGCGAGGACCGTGACCCTGGTGGACAAGGCGGGCGCCGCGCAGTCGGTGGTGCGTATCGGCGGGGTCGGTGTGCCGCGCGACACGCCGGACTACTTCGCGCTCGAGGTGATGAACACCATCCTTGGCGGGTCGTTCACTTCACGCCTGAATCAGAACCTCCGGGAAGAGCACGGGTATGCGTACGGCGCGGGGTCGAACTTCGACATGCGCCGCGTGGCGGGGCCCTTCTTCGCGGGGGCCAACGTCCAGACGGACAAGACGGCCGAGTCGGTGAGCGAGATTCTGAAGGAACTCGAGGCCATTCGGCAGGAGGTCCCGCCGGAGGAACTGGCGAAGGCCCGGAACTACCTCGCCTTCAGATTCCCCGGCGAGTTCGAGACGAACGCCGACGTGGCGAGCCAGTACGCGGAGCTGATCGTCTTTGGCCTGCCGATGACCTACTACGACACCTACGTGGACCGCATCCAGGCGGTCACGGCGGCTGACGTCCAGCGGGTCGCACGGCAGCACATTCATCCCGAACGCCTCGCGGTCGTCGTGGTTGGCGACCGGCAGTCGGTCGAGCCGAAGCTCAAGGCCCTCGAGCTCGGCGCGATGCGCGTCCTGGGCGTTGACGACGTGGTCAGATAGCCGCCCGGGCGAGGCCGCTGGACATCATCCCGCCTTTGCGCTAACTTCTGCGCACATACGTCAGGTTTCCGGTTTCTGCCTGGCCCGGGTCCGGGCATCGGTGGCCGGCCCGCCAGGGAGAGGAGACACCCATGGTGAAGCACGTGCGTGCGGCGCTCGGCGCGGCGGTCCTGGTTGGGGTGTGCCTGGCGGTGCCAGGCCAGGCGTTCGCGCAGGAGTTCCGCGGGCGGATCAACGGGGTGGTGACCGACGCCAGCGCCGCCGTGCTGCCGGGCGTGACGGTCACGGCGACATCTCCGGCGCTCATCCAGCCTCAGGTGGTCGTGACGGGCGACGACGGGACCTACCGCCTCATCGCGCTGCCCGCCGGCGTCTACGAGATCACATACGAACTGGCCGGCTTCCGCACCTTCCGCCGGCGGGACATCCGCGTGGTCATCGGGCAGACTCTCTCGGTCGATGCCAAACTGGACGTGGCGACGCTCGAGGAGACCGTCACGGTCAGCGGTGAGACGCCGATTGTCGACACGTCCACGACCGCGATCGGCACCAACTTCACCAAGGAACTCCTCACCGAGATCCCGAATGCCCGGGACGTGTGGGCTGCCATGGCGCAGGCGCCAGGGTTCCAGATGACCGGCTACGACGTCGGGGGCTCGCACACCGGCACGCAAACCGGCTACGTGACCTACGGCGTGAGCCAGCAGCGCACGACCCGCGTCGAGGGGATCAATACGACAGAGGGCACCGACGCGAATGCCGGCTACTTCGACTTCGGATCGTTCGAGGAGTTCCAGTTGGGCGCTGCCGGCAGCGGCGCCGATCAGGACACGCCCGGGGCCTCACTGAACATCACGGTCAAATCTGGCGGGGACTCCTTTCACGGGCAGTGGTACAGCGACTGGGAAGGCGACGCCACGATCTCGAACAACGTGCCGGACGAGTGGACGGCGACGGGCGGGAAGAAGGACGGCTTCGTGGCGCCGACCGGAGGGGTTCGTCGGGGCAACCAGATCGACGAGCAGTACGACCTCAACGGGAACGTCGGCGGTCCCATCTATCGCGGGAAGGCCTGGTTCTTCACGTCGTGGCGGTACAACGATCAGATCAAGTTCATCACCGGCCTCCCGCAGACGGCGAAGTCGACGCTGAAGAACCTCACGGTCAAGGGCACCTACCAGCTCAATCGCAACAACCAGCTCATTGGCTACTGGAACCGTCGCGAGAAGCTGCAGGCGCCCCGCGACGTGTCCACGGTCGTGCCGCTGTCGGCGGCGTATTACCAGTCGTCGCAGAACTACCCGTTCAAGGGCGAGTGGACGAGCGTGCTGTCGGATCGACTCTTCCTGGATGTCATCGTGGGGGACTGGCGCAACTACTTCCCGCTGCGCCCCACCGACGAAGCGGGGCTCTATCCCAACCCGCTGCAGCCAGGGCGCATCGAGTTGAACACGGGCCAGTACTTCGACGGAGGCGCCAACAGCTCCTATCAGAACCAGCGACGCCGCAAACCCCAGTACATGGCGTCCCTCGCCTACTTCAAGGACGGATGGCGGGGAACGCACGACTTCAAGTTCGGGGTCGAAGGGCGATGGGAACAGCGGATGTTCTTCCGGGATCAGCCCTACAACCTCTTCTACCGCGACCGCGGCACGGCGGTCTCCGAGATCGACATCTACAACACCCCCACCGACGGGGACAACCGGACGACGGCCCATGGCTTCTACGTCCAGGACAACTGGAAGGTCTCGAACAATCTCACCCTCAACCTGGGCGTCCGCTTCGACTACTACCGCGACTGGTATCCCGACCAGGCGATCACGCCGGAGGGCAACCCGGCGCTGGCCAACGCCACCGATCCCCGCATCGTCGACTTCCTGGCGCCGAAATCGATCACGGGGCAGACGGTCGCGGAGACCTTCAACGTCGGGCCGCGCGCGGGGTTCGCCTGGGATTTCGGTGGCAATGGCAAGACCGTCGTGAAGGGGTACTTCGGGCGCTTCTACTTCAACTCCGCGCCCGACACGCTCGCGGCGCTCGAAAACCCGGTCGGGACGGCGCAGCTCCGCTACCGGTTCAGCGATCTCAACGGCAACAAACTGCTCGACAGCCAGGCCGAGCTCGGGACCTTCCTGTCCACGCAAGGCGGTGCGGGCTTCGTGCGCATCGATCGCGACGTCAATCGGCCGTACAGCGACGAGATGTCTGCCCACTTCGAACAGGAAATCCTGCAGGGACTCTCCGCCCGGGTGTCGTACGTCTACAAGAACATCCGCGATGATTGGGCCGAAGTCGACCTCGTGCGCGTCGATGCGTACACGATTCCGGTGACGGTGACCGACCCCGGCGAGGACGGCGTCACGGGGACCGGTGACGACAGGCCGCTCCAGCTCTTCGACCGCCCGGCCGGACTGGGACAGGATCGGACCTTCACCAACCCCGACGATCCCGAATACACCTCCGACTATCAGACCATCGAGTTCGCGCTGAACCGTCGGTTCCGTGGCCGATGGATGGCGCTGACCGCCTTCGGATACACGAGGATGGACCAGTTCTGGGCGGTGACCTCCACCACGAGTGCGCTGGACTCGATCGGCCTCGGCAAGTCCTTTCTCTGGAACCCGAACCAGCGCAATCAGGGCGACCAGGGCAAGGAAGCCGGATCCCTGTGGAACTACAAGCTCATCGGGCGGTACGTCTTCAACTGGGACATCGGCGTCAGCGGCTCGTACAAGTTCCAGAGTGGACGACCCTTTGGACGCACCATCAGTGCCTCGCTGCCGAATTCGGGTGCCCAGACCGTGCTGGTGGAGTCGCCCACCGCGCAGCGGGCCCCGAACGTGGGGATCTTCGACGTCCGCGTCGACAAGACCTTCAAGCTGGGTGCTCTCGGGCGAGTGACCGGCATGCTCGACATCTTCAATCTGACCAATTCCGCCGCGGTGACCAACTTCCGCATCACCACCGTGCGCTACAAGGAGATCATCGCCCTGCTCGATCCGCGGATCGTCCGCTTCGGGGTGCGTTGGGACTTCTAGTTTCCATCGCGCTGTTTCGTGCGATCAACGTCGCTGGCGCGAACATCGTCAGGATGGCGGATGTCCGTGCCTTAGCGAGCGACCTCGGCCTGCGCAACCCGCGAACGCTCCTGCAGAGCGGCAATCTCGTCTTCCAGGATCGGGGACGCACGACGGCCTCTCTCGAGCGCCAGTGGGAACAGGCGCTCGAGGACCGGCTCGCGGTGCGGGTCGACGTCCTGGTTCGCACCGCGGCGGAGTGGCAGGCCCTGGTCGCGCACAACCCCTTCGCGGTCGACGCCGCGCGCGATCCCGCCCGTGTGCTGGTCATGTGCCTGAAACAGGCACCAGACGGGCACAAGGTCAAGGCCCTCCAGGCTGTGATGACGGGCCCCGAGCGGGTGATGGTCCGGGAGCGCGAGCTCTATGCCGTCTATCCGGAGGGCATCGGCCGATCGCGCCTGACCACCACGCTGATCGAGAAGACGCTGGCCACTCGCGGCACTGCCCGGAACTGGAACACCGTGCTCAAGCTCGCCGCGATGTGCCTTCCCGGCTCAGGCTGAGGGTCGTCCGACGACGTTCTCGGGTTTCTAAGTCCTTCGACTCGCAAGTTCGGTGACGTATCGTTCGCTCAGGACTTTGTGCTGAGTGAGCAATTCCGGCGACGCCGTGGGTTCGCCATACGTCGCCGTAATTGCGAATCGAAGCACTGAGCAGACACCAAGGAGTCACCGGTGAACACACGGCCCACGATGCCCGTGACGGCGCTGACGATTGGCATCGCGTCCTGCGGGGGCGGCAGCTCCCGCCAGGCCACGACGAGCGCGGACCCCTCGCCAGGAGCGCCCGCCACGCCCGCAGCCTCGAGTCCTGCCCAGGCGGCGGCACCGAAGGCCCGCGACGTCTCGGCCCTCAGGGCCTGCGAGATCGTCACACCCCAGGACGTCGCGAGGGTCACGGGCGGCAAACTGCTCAACGAGCCGCCCGGGGGCTTCTCGAACTGCACGTACGTCCTCGAGGTCAAGGGAGCCACGGAGAGCTACCGGCTGGCCTTCTCGGAACCGGCGCTTTACACCAGCATGCTTGCCGCCCAGACCGGGAGCGAGAAGGGCGATCGCCAGGCGGGGCTGTGGGACGAGGCGTACCTCCAGCCGAGGGCCGTGGGAGGCGGCTATTCCCTGATTGCCGTGCGACGAGATGACGTGGCGGACACGTATGCGCTTCTCAGCGCCCGTTGGGAAGCCCCTTTTGGCCGCGGGGGTTCCGGCCGGGGACGCCCGGCTCGAGGAGTGCTAAAGTCATGGGCGGAGCTGGGGCGATGGCAGAAGCACTCACGTGTGTGAAGCGGTTCGCGAATCGTCAGGAAGCGGAACTCGCCCGAGGCGCGCTCGAGGCCAGTGGCATCGAGTCGATGCTCGTGGCCGACGACGGCGGCGGCGAGATCCCGGGGCTGGACTTCGCGCAGAGTGTCGGCCTGTTCGTCAACGCGCAGGACGTGGAGGCTGCCACCGCGCTCCTCGAACCCGCGGGCTGACCTGCGCCGACCTGGGGAGTCGGGACCGGGGTCCGGCGAAAGACCTCGGTCACGTACAGGTAGCCGTCGCGTCCCCGCTCGATGGCGAGCCCGACCTCGTTGAAGTCGCCGAGGATGTTCCTGCGGTGCCCGCGGGAGCGCATCAGCTGCGCGTGCAGCTCCCGGACATCCGACCCGAACGCCACGTTCTCGGCCACGCGGGTGGCGCTCGCCATCAGGCCTCTCAGCTGGTCTCGTGTGCTGTGGGACAGTGCCTGCCGTGACGCCAGCTTCCGGCTGTGTGCCCGTGCGTAATCGTCGAGGTCCGCGGCTCTGGCGAGCGGGCGCAGTCGGTGGGCCTCACGCGTGCGGTTGATGAGGGTCAGCAGCGTGGCCTCGTCACCGGCGTCAGCCGCAACCCTGGCACCGCCGCCGATCACGACAGCCGCCAGGCAGGCGGCGACCAGCCGGTTCCTCCCCCTGGGCGCGGAAGACGAGCAGTAGCAGACGCGCAATCGGAAGCACCTCAGGCCGCTACCACGGCAACGGCGAGACCGTCCCTGTGTACGTCAACCGGCAGCGCTTCCCGTCGAGTGCGCCGCCGGAGAACCGACCCTCTCCGACGAGCGTCAACTGGCCCCCCCGATCCAGCGGTGCGCCGCCCGGCACGTCGCTCTTCAACGTCAGCGGCAGGTCGCTGTCTTCCTCGTACCAGGGGGCGTCGAACAGGTGATCGAAGAACAAGACGACGGGGATGGAGAAGTGCCCGGTCTTCCCGAGACGACCGGCCTCCGCTGACTTGAGGTGGACCTTGGTGGAGTTGGTGACGGTGACGGGGCCGAGGCGCGCCTGGTACTCCGGCGTGGCGATGGGCTCGAAGCCCACGAGCCACACGGTGTTCCTGTCGGCTGAGAAGCGGATGTCGCACCGGAGCGGATAGTGATCGAGCGGCGGCGCGCCCGGAACATCTGCGATGTCCAGCGTGCACGAGCCGTCGAACACGGCGTCGAGTTCGCGCGACTTCGGCGTCTTCTTCGCGGCCATCCTGGCCGCCGATCGTAGCACGCGCGGACCCGCGGTGCGGCGCCACGGGTCCTTGCGTCTAGCGCGAACCCACAGCGCGCCGTCGCAGTGCCGCGCCCACGAGGCCGGTGCCGAGCAGGATCATCGACGTCGGCTCCGGAACCTCCGCGACGGGCGGAGGCGGGTCCCAGAAGGTGATGTGCGACACGTTGGGCTGCTGGCCACCGTTGTTGAGGATGCCGGCCGTCGACCAGGGATAGGGACCGCCCGTTTCCGGCACCTGGAACAGCAGGAAGCTGTTGGCCGCCTTGATGGTCATGTACTTCAGCGGCGCGGGACCCACTTGCACCGGGTACGACCACGTGCCGCTTTGGCCCGGGAGGCCGGTGACCGAGAAGCCGCTCGAGGCAAAGTCGGCGGCGTCGGTCTTCGTCAGAGCTTCGAGGTCGTAATCCTCAGCCTTCAGGGTGCCGTTGGTCGCGTCCCACAGCGCGAACTCGACGGCCTGCTCGGTATCGTTGCCACCGGTGGCGACGACGAGGGTCAGGCCGTTGGGGCCTTCGAGCATGTCCCCAACGTTCACGAGGCAACCAGCCGTGAGGTTGAAAGGCGAACCAGGTTCGGAGCCGCACAGCGGCATGGCCTGGGCTGAAGTCGCCAGGCCCAGCCCGGCGAACGCGAGAGACACCGCGAGGGACAGTTGTCGCATGACCCTGTCACTCGCAAGGTGCATGCCCTCTTCGCAGCGCCTCGCAGTCGCAGCGTGTCCGGCCTTTGGGCCCTTATTGCTGCCTGGCAAGCACGTGCGAGGTGATGTTTGATCGGTCAAACTGTCTCGAACTGCGAGGATCGCCTCAGAATGAGACATTCCAGTCTCGTTGTGGCGCAGGCGCCCGGACTGTCGGAAGGTCTCAGCAGGGTTGACATCGTTCTTCGAACGGAAGACTCGCGTGCCCGGGAGCGCCGGGTCTGCCTCATTCCATGGGCGTCCGAGAACGGTACAGATTTGGCCTGTCTTGACACAGGGCAGCGGTCCTGCTGCACAGAGTGGAGAGACGGATGCTTCGACAGTCATTGTGCGCGCTCGCGCTTCTCGTTGGCCTCTCGGTCCAGGCCAGCGCCGATTCCTTCACGGTCTATGGCACCGGCACCGACGCCGTTGGCAACGCCGTTGTCGGCAACAGCGCCGGCATCGCCGATCTGCACTACACGATCGCATCCGGGCCTGCGGGCGCCGGCACGACCATGTTCCTGACGGTCGTCGACGGGTTCCCGATCGGCCCCTGGTTCGCCAACGACAGCAAGTCCCGCTGGATCTCGCCATCGAACACCGACAACGACGTGAGTTCCAACACCGTGCCGTTCGTCGTGCAGACAACGTTCACCCTCGCGGGACTGGATCCCACGACGGCCGTCATCAAGGGCAAGTGGGCGGCCGACAACGGGGCCTCGTTCGGGACGCCGACGAACTTCAGCGAGATCAGGCTGAACGGCAACGCGACGGGCAACGTCGCCAATGCCGTGGGCTACTACAATCCGCTGCACGATTTCTCGATCAGCACCGGCTTCGTGGCTGGCGTGAACACGCTGCAGTTCATCGTCTACAACGCGTTGCAGGCCACTGGAAACCCGATGGGCCTGCGCGTGCAGATCGACTCGGCGACCGCCAGCCCGGCCCAGGCCATTCCCGACGTGCCGGAGCCCGCGTCGCTGGCGCTGCTCGGGTTCGGCCTGGTCGGCGTCGCGCGGCGCCTGCGCAGCCGCGACTGACGACGTCGCCTCACACAGACAAGAAAGGGCGGGGCCGGTGATGACCGGCTCCCGCCCTTTTCGTGTAGGAACCTGGCGCGTCTACTTCGCGCCGGCCGGCGCCTTCGAAGGCGCCTTGGCTGGGGTTGCAATGGGCGCGGCCTTGGGCGTGGCGGCAGGCGTGGCCAGCGAGACGCCCATCTCGTCGATCAGCCGCTTCGCCCCGTCCACTTCGGCCATGGTCCACAGCATGTACCGGCTGTCGACGTGGATCGAGCGCGTCTTCACCGGATCGAAGAGATAGTCCGACGAGACCGATTCGTAGGTGCCGTCGAAGAGCAGGCCCACGAGCTCTCCTCGCGCGTTGAGTGTCGGCGATCCCGAGTTGCCGCCGGTCGTGTCGACGGTGGAGAGGAAGTTCACCGGGACATCGCCCACACCCTTGTCGAAGAAGACGGTCTTCTTCCCGCCGCGCAGGGCCGTGATCGCATCGAGCTGCTTCCGGGGCGCGTTGAAATCACCGCTGCCCGTGTGCTTCTCGACGATGCCCTGGACGGTCGTCTGGGGCTTGTAGAAGAGCCCGTCGCGCGGATCGACGCCCTTCACCTGGCCGTAGGTGACTCGCAGCGTGCTGTTCGCATCGGGCGCGAGGAGGCCTCCCGCCTGCTCGAGCATCGCCTCCATGTAGACCGGGCGGATGCGCGCGTAGGCGCCGGCGCGGTTCTTCGCCGCCTCGCGGTTGGCCTCCGCCAGGGGCTCGAGTGCAGCCGCGAGCTTCAGGAACGGGTCGTTGGTGGCCATCAGGTCCGCGGTGCTCTTGTCGATCATCGCCATGCGTGCGTCGCGGTCCGCGAGCCTGGTCCCCGCATACAGGCCGTCCAGGTATTTGTCGATGGCGGTCTCGGCCGCGGCCGTCTCCATGCCTGCGCTCAGGCCGATGGCCGTGTCGAGGGCGTCGATCCGCTGGCCGGCGGGCAGGGCGGCCGCCTTGCCCAGCGCCCATCGGAGCAGCGCGCGGTCGACGGTGGGATCGATCGTGCGCTGGACGCGCTCCTGGCCTTCGCGGATGCGCGGCCAGTCCCGCTCCTGGAAACCCGCGTCGCGCGACACGTCCGGCTTCGGACGCTGCAGGGACAGGCGATACAGCGCCTGCGCCGCGCTCAGGTACGACGAGGCGAACGACAGGTTGCCGAGCGTGGCGTCCCGCTCCCGGGTGGACTCGCCCTTCGTCTGCAGGGCGCGCAGGTCCGACAGCGCCGCGCCGTACTTCTGTTGCCGCACCGGGCTCGCCGCAATCCAGTCGACCAGTTCCTGTTCCCGGGCCTGCTTCTTGGCGAGCGCGCCGCCCTTCACCATGCCCTCGAGCACGCCGCGCGAGTTGGTGAGGGTGTTGTTCAGGCCCTGGACGCGCCCGGCCGCCTTGATCGCCAGCGCCTCGTTGCCCTTGGTCACACCGTCGATGACCGCGAGTTGCTCTTCGAACAGGCGGATCGTGCGGGGCAGCGACCACTCGACGGTTTCCTTGATCTCACCGTAGGTCTGGTGGCGCAGCGTTCGCCCGGGATACCCGACCACGAACACCAGGTCGTTCGGCTTCACGCCCGCGGAAGCGACCTTGAGCCAGTGCTTCGGCCTGAACGGCACGTTGTCTTTCGAGTAGGGCGCGGGCCTCCCGTCCTTGCCGACGTAGGCGCGCAGGAAGCTCCAGTCGCCCGTGTGCCGCGGCCAGCGCCAGTTGTCGGTTTCGCCCCCGAACACCCCGATGCCCTCGGGAGGCGCGTAGACCACCCGCACGTCCTTGATCTCGAGCTGCGTGATCTCGAAGAACTTCCGGCCTTCGAAGAACGACGCCACGGTGCACCGGGAGCCGTCCTTCTCGCAGGCCGCCACGCGCTCCTTCACGCGGCGATCGATCGTGTCGAAGCGCTCCCGGTCCCCCGCCTTCGGATCGATGCCGCCCGTGATCTCGTTGGTGACCTCCACGACAGATGTGGTGACGAACACCCGCGAGCCGGGGCCGCTCGAGAGCTCGTCCGCGAGGGTCTGCGCCAGGTAGCCGTCCTCGAGCAGGTTCTTCCCGGGGGTCGAATTGAACTGCAGCCCCCCGGTCACGCAATGGTGATTGGTGACCATCAGGCCGTCGGGGGACACGAAGGACGCGGTGCAGCCGCCGAGCGAGACGACGGCGCCCATCGGCTGGCCGGTGAGATCGGCAAAGGACTTCGGGTCGCCGGCGAATCCGAGCGCGCGCAGCTTCGCGGCGAGCGCGGGGATCTGCTGGGGCATCCACATGCCCTCCTCGGCGCGGACGCCGACCGTGAGCACGAAGAGGGCAGACAGAACCAAGAGACGGGATGGCTTCATCACATGAGGACTCCTCGGGGACAGCTTAATATGAACGGGCGTACGGCGTACGGCGTAGGGCGTACGGCGGCGTACGGCAACAGAGGGCGTACGGCGGCGTACGGCGTATGGCGGCGTACGGCTAACCGGTGCGGCGAAGCCAGAGGCTCACGCCGGCGTTCCGGAACGGGCTCCCGGGGGCCGGTGTCGTACAGAGCGGCAGGTGCTGGCGCAGGTAGTCCCAGTGGAACCGCGCCAGGTAGTCGTTGAACAGCAGCACCTCGAAGGCCGGGTTGAACGTCAGGAAGGCGCGAACCAGGTAGGCCTCGCCGTAGGCACGCCCCGCGGCCAGCCACTCGCGTGGGTAGTCGAAGTTCCAGAAGATGTCGTGCACGTGCACCAGGACGCCCGGGGCGAGCCGGGGCAGGACGCTGGCCATCAGGTGCACCACGTCGCTGCCGAAGCGCACCACGTGGGACGAATCGATGAACAGCACGTCGCCGGCGCCCAAGGCCTCGAACAGCGCATGGTCCACGTCCTGCACGCGCCTCGGCACAATCGTGCACCGCGCGACGTCGTCGGCCCTGAGGAGCTGGTGGAGGCGCGTGGGATCTGGGTCCACGAACGTCAGGTGCGTGTCGTGCCCGAGATGGCGGTCGCGCACGTCGAGCATGAGGGCGGAGGACCATCCG
>CAYLZN010000112.1:0-2843 GCA_964387935.1 uncultured Vicinamibacteraceae bacterium
GGGTGGTCGGCCCGGACTCGGCAGCCCCGAGCGCTGCCGATCTTCGCCGGTTGCTGCCGCAGCGCCCGTTGTCCCGTGTGCGCCGCGATCGTCTGGTGCACGCCGCGAAGGTCATCGCGACGGCGGGATCGCGCGTGGTCGGGCTCGCCTCGTACGAGCGGATCAACGACGAGATCCGCGTGCACGAACTGGCCTTCGAGCCAGATGTGTGTTTCAGCACGCAGGACATCCTGCGTCAACTGCTCGACGCGCTCGAACTGGCCTGCCTGGCGAGCGGAGGACGCCGGCTGGTGCTCCTGCCGCAGGCGGTCGTCGCGGTCAGCCCCCTCGAACGTCTCGGTTATCACCTCATAAACGAGGGGTGTGCCGGCGCCTGGCTCGAGAAGACCTTCGCCTGATTCGTCCTGCGGACCGGTGTCTCAGAACACGAGGGCCGGCACCTCGTGTGCGCGCAGCCTGGCGGCGAGCGCCGCGAGCCGTTCGCGCGACACGGGCTGGAGGCGCGCCAGCGCTGGAGCGCGGTCCAGGGTATAGATGTGCACCCCTGCGGGCCTGATCCGCAGGACCGTGTCGAGCCACGCGTCGAGGCACGCGGGCGACGCGTTGCCGGCGCGGCCCTTCGGATCCTCGACGAACATGCTCTGCAGAACGACGCCGCGGAGGGCGCGCAGCGTATCGACCAGCATGGTCAGGGGGAACGCGCTCGCATTCACCCGCCGCATCGTGTCCTGAGTTCCTGCATCCAGCTTGACGTAACACTCGTCGAGGACCTCGAGGGCGGCGCGCACGCTGGGGACGTGCACGCGTGTGCCGTTCGACAGGATGGCCAGCGCCGCGCGCGGGGCGAGTCGGCGCCGGACTTCCGCAAGGGCACCCACGACGCCTGCGAGATCGGGGTGCAACGTCGGCTCGCCGTGGCCGGCGAGCGTGATGCGTTCGATGCGGCCGGCGATGTCGGCATTGGCCAGCGCCCGCGCGAGCGCCGAGGCGACCTCTGTGGCCGTGGGCCACGCGTTGGCGGCGACGGGGGCGGGCGACGTCCAGCCATACTGGCAGTACACGCAATTGAACGTGCAGACCTTGATCCCCGGCGGGAGCAGATTGACACCGAGCGACCAGCCGAGGCGGCGCGAATGCACCGGACCGTAGACGACGTCGCCGATGAGTGGGAGGAGGGCCGAGCCTTTGTGGGACTTGGGCATGATGGCAACAACCGCGCCGGAGACCCGGCACGCACGCTGGACCCGAAGGGGAAGCGCAAGAATCACGCCGAGCGCAAAAGTGGCCGTGACGGTACACCCCGGGCGGAGTGGTTGCGGCAAACCGACGCTGGGCAGGCGAAAACCCGTGAGATCTGCCGGAGCTTCGGAAGCGGCGCCCGCCGGCCAGCGGTGCGAAAGGGGAGTTCGCTCGGATCTGGTGCATTCCTGCGAGATTGCCCTCTGGCACCTCGATTGCGTAAAGAGTCGGTGTTCGCCGGATGCCCGCCGTGGGTGTTCGCGAATCGCCGAATGGGGGCCGGCGGTTCGGGAATGCTGCGGCGGGCCCGGATGTTTGCTTTTTCCCCAACAGTTTGCGAGCCACGGCAGCCAGTTCCAGCGTTCTGGGTCTGTGACGGCAGGCTGCGTGGCCGACGAGGCGTCAGCGCACATGATTGACCGCGAGAAAGTGCTCACCGTCCTGCGCCGGCGGTTTCCCGGTGCGTCGGTCGAGGACCAGGCGGCTGCCGCCAACGCCATCGTCGGGCTCACCGACGAGTGGGAGGACATCACCGCCCTGGAGCCGGACCTTGCGGCTCACTTCGGGTATCGGTGCGGCGAGCGTTGCATCCTGTCAGAGCACGCGGTCGCCGAGGACGAGTACCGCCTCTACCGTCGTCGCCAGGTCTAGAAGATCCTCGACAGGGGGCGGTCGCGTGTGCGCGCCGGCACGCGACTTGCCTCTTGTACCGGCAGGATTTTCACGTTCGCCGGGTTGCCGGCAGGAGGTAGCGATGAGGGCCGCTCCGGTTCTGGCGTTCGCCGTCCTGCTCAGCGCGTGCGCCTCAGTGACGCCCGTGCCCATCCGTGCAGGCGACACCTGCTTCCATTGTCGGCGCACCATCGTCGAGCCCGCGCTCGCGGCGGAGATCATCTCGCTCGAGGGGCGCGCCTTCAAGTTCAGCTCGGTCGGGTGCATGACAGAGTATCTGAAGGAGCATTCGAACGAGCCTGTGAAGGCGATCTTCGTGACCGACCACGCGCGGGTGAAACTGGTGCCGGCTGAAAAGGCGTGGTTCGTAGAGTTCGAAGTGGATCCGCGGCTCAAGGCGCGGGACTTCGCGGCCTTTGGGTCGGAGAGCGCGGCTGGCGAGTTCGCGACCAAACACCGATCCACGGCGACCACGTGGGAACAGGTGAAGGCCGCTGATATCGGGCACGCGCACTAGACCCCGCGGATCCGTCCTTCGGCGACCTGCCGGAGGTTCGGCGCCGTTCGCTCCGGTGAACCGAGGAGGGGGTCGTGCGGTGGGGCCGGCAGAGCAATTTGCATTGAATTTCGGAGCCATCTTGCGGGCCGCGCCGGCATGGCAGACGGCTTGCTTCTTCGGTCAGTGCCTGTGGCGCGTTCGTGGCTGGTGTCAGGCGCGAGTCATGTTCTGTCCGGTGAGGGCGCGCAGGTTGATTCCCCGCTTCGTCCCACCGCGGGAGGCTAGCCCAGAACTCGGCCTTTCGCGTCGTTCCGCGTCAGCGTCCGATCCTACCTGACCATTTCGTCCTCAGGGCGCCCATCACCGGACAGGCCCTCTCTCGAGGGCCCGCGGGGCGCATTGCGCCTTCGGCGGGCATTGAGGATAATCAGCG
>CAYLZN010000112.1:2943-15352 GCA_964387935.1 uncultured Vicinamibacteraceae bacterium
AAGGCGAAGTCCACGGCGAAGCCTCCGATGAAGGCGTACCCGAGCCTGCCCGCTGGCGACCTCGACGCGCTGGTCGCCTACATGGCCAGCTTGAAGTAGATCGATTCCGGGACGTCCCCCAGGGACTTCCCAGCAGGCGATTCAGGATGCGACTCGTTCTCGCACTGCTGGGCGCGTTGGCGGTGTTTCCGGTGTCTGCCCAGCAGAACGCCGGGACGCCGCCGACGTCGCCAGCCAATGACGACTGCCTGACGTGTCACAACGATCCGGAAGCCAAGCGGGCTGATGGGCGGTCCGTCGCGGTGGATCCGGCGCCGTTTGCCAAGTCGGTGCACGGACAACTCGAGCTCAGGTGCGTGGATTGCCATGCCGATCCGGCGGCCGCGGAGCTGCCGCACCCGGAGAAGCTCGCTCCGGTCGAGTGCGCCACGTGCCACGATGCGGCCGTGACCGCGTTCAAGAAGAGCAGTCACAGCCTGGCGCTCGACGCCGGCAGGGTCGGGGCCTCGTGCGTGGACTGCCACGGGGCGCACGACATTCTCGCGTCCAAGGATCCGGAGTCGCGGACGTATCACCTCGAGCTCGCGGACACCTGCGGCCAGTGCCACGGAGGGCAGGCGAGCGCCAAGGGCCTGCCGGGCGGCGACGTGGCGGGTGCCTTCCACGACAGCATTCACGGTCGCGCACTGGACCGGGCGGGTCTGCTGGTGGCGCCGTCGTGCGTCTCCTGTCACGGGGCGCACGACATCCTCGGCAAATCCGCCCCTGACAGTCGGGTGCATCGTGGGAAGGTGCCGGCGATGTGCGGGACGTGTCACGAGGGCGTGAAACGCACGTTCGAGCAGAGCATCCACGGGCAACTGTTCGCGAAGGGCGACTCGCGCGCGCCGGTCTGCGTGAGCTGTCACACGGCGCACTCGATCCAGCGCGCCCAGGCAGACGCGTTTCGTGTCGGCGTGGTGGACAGTGCCTGCGGCGAGTGTCACGTCGAATCCCTGCATACCTATCGGGACACCTTCCACGGGCAGGTCACGGAGCTGGGCTTCGCCCAGGTGGCGACCTGTGCGGACTGCCACGGCGCCCACGAGCAGTTTCCGCAGACCGATCGGCGGTCGCTCGTGTCGGCCGAGAACCGGCTGGCGACCTGCCAGAAGTGCCACGCGCGGGCGAACGCGAACTTCGCCATGTACGATCCCCACGCCAACGCCCATGATCACGACCGCAGCGCGCTGCTGTTCTACAGCGGCCGCTTCATGCAACTGCTGCTCGCGGGCGTGTTCGGGTTCTTCGGGGTCCACACGGGCCTCTGGTTCGTGCGATCGCTGAAGGAAGTGCGGAGCCGGCGCGCCGGCGTGGCGCACCACGAGGAACCGGATGAGTCACGCCACAGCTGACGCGGCGCGCAGCCACGTTCTCCGATTCGATCGGTACCATCGCATCACCCACGTCTGCCTGATGATCAGTTTCCTCGGGCTGGCCTTCACGGGCATGCCGCTGCTGTTCGCCGAACAGGCGTGGGCGCGGGGTCTCGCCAGGCTCTGGGGCGGCGTCGAGGTGTCGTCGACGCTGCACCGGGTGTTTGCGGTCGTCATGATCGCCACGTTCCTCGCGCACGTGGCGCGCATCGTGCAGCGGGTCTACGTACAGAAGGACTACGGCGCGCTGTGGGGACCGAACTCCATGGTGCCGCAGCCTCGCGACGTGCGCGAGATGTACGCGCACTTCCGCTGGTTCATCGGGGTCGGCCCGCGACCGGCATTCGGCCACTTCACGTACTGGGAGAAGTTCGACTACTGGGCCGTGTTCTGGGGGATGATCATCATCGGCGGCTCCGGCCTGCTGCTCTGGTTCCCCACCTTCTTCTCGCTGGTCCTGCCGGGCTGGGTCTTCAACATCGCGATGCTGGTGCACGGCGAGGAAGCGCTGCTGGCGGTGGGCTTCATCTTCACCGTGCACTTCTTCAACGGGCACCTGCGACCGGAGAAGTTCCCGATGGACCTCGTGATCTTCACCGGGCGGATGCCGCGGCACGAGCTGGAGGTCGAGCGCCGCGCCGAGCTCGACGCGCTGCGCCGGGAGGGGCGACTCGAGCGGGTGCTGGCCAGCCCACCATCGGCGCGCAGCGTCCTCTTCGGCCGCGCGCTGGGCACCACCGCGGTCATCGCCGGCCTCATGCTCGTCGCACTCATCCTCGTCGCAGCCTTGCGCTGATCTCCTCGGACTCGTGCCATGATCAACAGACTCATCCCGGACATCGCTCGCAATCCGGTTTCGATGCTCGGAGCCGGGATCACGACGATCGCGGCCGGGCTCTTCCTGTTCGTCCTGTTCGCCGACCTGCTGGGGATTCACACCAATCCGTATCTCGGGATGGTGTTCTTCCTCGTCATGCCCGCGCTCTTCCTGTTCGGCCTGACGCTGATCCCGGTGGGCGTGATCCGGGAGCGGCGGCGCCGCCGCCTGGGGTACGGCCAGAGCGAATTCACGTGGCCGGTCCTCGACCTGGGGCAGCCGAAGGCCCGCCGGATGACGGCCCTCGTGTCGGGGCTGACGCTCCTCAACGTCCTGGTACTGTCGCTGGCGACGTACAAGGGCCTCGAGTTCATGGACTCGGTCGAGTTCTGCGGGCAGGTGTGCCACACGGTCATGGAGCCCGAGTTCGCCGCGTTCCAGGATGGGCCCCACTCGCGGGTCAAGTGCGTCGAGTGTCACATCGGCGAGGGGGCCGACTGGTTCGTGAAGTCGAAGCTGTCGGGGACCCGCCAGGTGTTTGCGGTGATGTTCAACACGTTCGAGCGCCCCATCCCGACGCCGGTGCACAACCTGCGTCCGGCGCGAGGCACCTGCGAGCAGTGTCACTGGCCGGCGAAGTTCCACGGCGACAAGATCGAAGTGGTCAGGGAATTCGCCGAAGACGCGGCCAACTCCCCGAGCCAGACGACGTTGCGCCTGCACGTCGGCGGCAGCCAGGTGGCCGGGGACGTGGCCACCGGAATCCACTGGCACACGAGCGCAGACAACGTCATCGAGTACGTCCACACCGACGAGAAGCGCCAGGACATCCCTTACGTGAAGCTCACCAACCGGCGCACCGGCGAAGTGACCGAGTATCGCCTCGACGGTGTCGAGGACGGCGCGATCCAGGCTGGCGCCCGCCGCGAAATGGACTGCGTGGATTGCCACAACCGCCCGACTCACGCTTTTTCGATGACGGCCGACCGCGCGGTGAACACGGCGATGGCTGGGGGATCGATCCCGAGTGACCTGCCGTACATCCGTCGCGAGGGCGCGACGGTGTTGAAGGCGGACTACGCCTCGCGTGAGGAGGCCCTGGCAGGCATCGAGCGGTCGATCCGCGGCTTCTACCAGCAGCAGTATCCGGAGATGACGACGTCGCGGGGACCGGACATCACGAGGGCGGTCGAGGGGCTGCAGCGCGTCTACGCACGGAACGTGTTTCCGACGATGCGGGTGACGTGGGGGACGCACCTGAACAACAGGGGCCACGTGGATGCGCCGGGGTGTTTCCGCTGTCACGACGACAACCACAAGTCGAAGGACGGGAAGGTCATTCGGCAGGACTGCGACCTCTGCCATACGCTCGAGTAGGGACCGCCTCGAGGTCCCGCTGCCGGAAGTCCGGCAGGGCGATATGGTTCCCCGATCCAAGCAATTGGCACGCGTGATCCACTGAGCCGGACGCGGGTCGCCGGAGGCGCGCCCGGCCGCTGAAGCGGCTTCGCCGCGGGCGCATTCAAACGGCCGTTTGTCGCCGCGTCGTCGGCGGGGACGACGGACCCTGCCGCACTGCGGCGAGTGGGCATCTCGCTTGCAGCTATCGATACCGGCGCGTTGCGGTCTGCCGGAGATCCGGCAGTCGAGGCTCCGTTCGGATGCATCGGCGCCAGTCGAGGAGCGACCCTCATGATTCAGATCCGACAAGTCACGCGGGTGGGTGTGGCGGTCGCCGCCGTCGGGGTGTGGCTGGCCCTGACCGGCGGGGCGAAGGTACTGACCAGCCGGCAGACGCCGGCCCAGCCGGCGACCTCGGCGGCGGCGGCGCAGGGCGGATACGTCGGCGAAGAGACGTGTCTGACGTGCCACGAGAACCAGTCCGTCAAGGGCACCGCACACGGGCGGGTCTTCAACGAGCGGACGCCGGCGGCCGGGCAAGGCTGCGAGAGCTGCCACGGCCCCGGGAAGGCGCACGTGGATGGCAGCGGGGACAAGGCGCTGATCGTGAACCCGGCGAATCTGGGCGTGCGCGAGGCGAGCGCCACCTGCACGACATGCCATAACCGGGGGGCGCACGCCCTGTGGGACGGCAGCCAGCACGACCAGCGGCAGGTGGGGTGCACCTCCTGCCACGGCGTGCACAAGGTCGCCGGCGACAAGGGGCTGAAGGGGAAGGACGAACTCGACCTCTGTGGCCAGTGCCACAAGAACATCGTCAACCGGCAGTTCCGGTTCAACCACATGCCGGTGCGCGAGGGCAAGATGACCTGCTCGTCCTGCCACAACGTGCACGGGTCGGTGAACGTCCGGTTGCTCAAGGCGGGAACCACTCTTGACGAGAGCTGCGTGAGCTGTCACGCCGAGAAGCGCGGGCCCTTCATCTGGGAGCACGCGCCGGTGTCGGAGTCGTGCACGACCTGCCACGAGCCGCACGGCAGCAACAACGACCGCATGCTCATCGCCAAGCAGCCGTTCCTCTGCCAGCGCTGTCACGTGACCTCGCGGCATCCTCCCACCGTCTACGAGGGGTATCTGCTGCAGAACTCCCAGAATGCCAACAAGATCTTCGGCCGCTCCTGCGTCAGTTGCCACCAGCAGGTGCACGGCTCGAATGCCCCGTCGGGCAAGGCATTCCTGCGATAGGCGAGGAGGACACCGATGCGCAACAGATTCGTGATGCTCACTGCGGCGCTGGCGCTGGCCTCCGCCACTTTTGCGGGGGCGCAGACGCAGCCACCCGCGCAGACGCCGGCGACGCCCGCGCCAGCCGCCACCACGTCGGCCCCCTACGTCGGGTCGATCGATTTCGGCGCGAGAGGGACGGACACCGACGGCGACGCGGCGCGCTTCGAGCGCTACCGCGATACGCGGAACGGGGTGTACTCGGCCATCAATCTCGCCAAGGACACCGACAAGTTCTGGTACGACCTGAACGCCAGCCAGATCGGCTATCGCGATCAGCAGTACTACTTCGACTACGGGAATCGACTTCTGAACTTCAACTTCTTCTTCGATTCGATTCCGCTGAACTACCTGTATGGCGCCCGGACACCGTGGGACCGCGGCAACACGACGCTCACCCTCAACACGGCCGCTCGGCAGCAGGTGCAGGGACCGACCAACTCGACCACCGACGGCGTGGTCGGCGTGCCGTGCGCGCCCGGCGGGCCGCCGGCCGCGTGCGGCAATCCGGCCCAGGCCCAGCAGGCGCTCGCCAACCGCTCCATCTACAACAACATCGCGCCGGAGTTCGACATGCAGGCGAAGCGCCAGACGTGGGGCGCGAACGGCACCGTGTTCGCCACGCGCGATGTCGGCATCAACCTCTCCTTCGCCAGCACGAAGAAGAGCGGCGAGATGCCCTGGGGGGCCTCGCACTCGTTCAACAACGCGAACGAGATTCCGATCCCGCTCGACAACCGGACCAACGACTTCTCGACCGGCATCGAGTTCGTCAAGCCGAAGGGGATGGTCCGCGTGGCATGGGACGGATCCTGGTTCAGCAACAGCAATCAGGTCCTCATCTGGGACAACCCGATCCGCGCGACGGACTTCTCCAACGGCCTCGCGCCACCGAGCGGGCCGTACGACCCGAGCGGCTACAGCAACGGTAACGGTGCGGCGCAGGGCCGCATGGCCCTCTGGCCCAACAACTCGTGGCAGATGTTCGGGGCCACCGGCCTGTACAAGCTGGCGCGTGGCACGTCGATCAACGGCACGTTGCAGTACCGGACGATGGACCAGAACGAGTCGCTGATCCCGTGGACGATCAACCCGCTCATCACGCAGAACTCCGTTTACGCTCTCTTCCCGCAACTGGCGACCCTGCCGCGGTCCACGGCCGAGGCTGGGGCGAGCGGGCTCAACGCCCTGTTCAACTTCACGACGCGGCCGTGGCAGCGGGTCAGCCTCCAGGCGCGCTACCGCTACAACGAGCGCGACGTGAACACGCCCGAGTTCGATGCCAACGAGTACGTCCGCTTCGACGCGGTGCCCGAGGACATCGAGCACGGCCACTCTGCGCAGTTCGACGTGACGCGGCAGAATTTCGACGCCAGCGCCACGTTCAGCCTGCTGCAGTACGGCTCGTTCCGGCTCGGGTACGGCCATGAGGGCTACGAGCGAGAAGGCCGCGGCTTCGCCGACACGAGCGAGAACACTCTCCGCCTGTCGTACGACTCGATGGGGCTCTCCTTCATGCAGCTCCGGGCCTCCCTGGACTACGGCCAGCGACGCGGTGACGGGTTCCACATGACCGGCGTGGACTACGAGATCCAGGACGCCGGCGAGCAGCCCGGCCTCCGCTACTACGACGAGTCGGATCGGAACCGGACCAAGGGCTCGCTGATGCTCAGCGCCAATCCGACCGACCTCATGTCGGTCTACCTCCAGTTCGCCGCGGGCAAGGATACGTTCAAGGGCGACGACTCGATTCCGGTGGGCCGTGAGTTCTTCGGGCTGCTGGATCAGGACTTCTACAGCTGGAACATCGGCCTGTCGCTCGCGCCGCGCGAGGACATCGCCTTCGGCGCCAACTACGGCCGCGACAAGTACTCGGCGCAGCAGAAGTCGCGGAACGCCAACCCTCCGCCGGACGCGTCCTGGACGGACCCGAATCGGAACTGGTTCCTCGACCATGCCGACACGGTCAACAACCTGAACCTGTATCTCGACCTGATGAACGTCGGCGGCGCCGGCATCCAGTTTGGCTACGACTACAGCGACTCCGACGGGGCCTTCGAGCACAGCGGGCCGCGAATCGACCAGTTCAACGCAGGCATCGGCTGCTCGACGGGCGTCACGGACTGCTTCATCCCGCTGCCGAACGTCACCAACACCTGGCACCGGTTCACGGCGGACGTGAAGTACTTCTTCACCAGCCAGGTCGGTGCGGGCGTCGGGCTCTACTACGAGAAGTTCGACGTCACGGACTTCGCGACGATCGACAGCAGCGGCGCCGCGGTGTTCCAGGGCGCAACCGACATCGTCCGCATCGACTACCTCGGTGAGCTGATGACGGGCTACATGAACCGGCCGTACAGCGGGTTCAGCTTCTTCGCCCGCCTGCTGTATCGCTTCTAGGCGGATTCACCACGCGACAGGCCGACGGCCGGGCGGTTTCGTGACCGCCCGGCCGTTCGTGTTTTGCGGCCGGTGTCAACGTGACACCGGGCCTCCGACCGTGACAGAATCGAGGCTTTGCGGGTGGCCTCGTCCTCCCCGCGGTATGTCATGTCCTGCCCTCAGCCCTCGTCACCAACCGTGGCTCCGAGCGTCCTGACGCTGCGGTCGCACCCGCTCCGGATCGCACTCGTCGGGCATCCCAATGTCGGGAAGAGCGCGCTCTTTGGTCGTCTGACCGGGCGCTACGCCACCGTCTCCAACTACCCGGGAACCACCGTGTCGGTCACCCGTGGCCGTGCCGTGGTCGGCGCGGAGGTGTGCGACATCATCGACACGCCAGGGGTGAATGCCCTCCAGGGCACGCTGAGCGAAGACGAGGAGGTCACGCGGAGGCTGATGACCTCGGGGGAGACCGAGCTCATCATTCAGGTGGCCGACGCCAGGAATCTGCGTCGTGCCCTCATGCTCACGGCCCAGCTCGCCCATCTGCGGGCGCCAATGGTCCTGGCCCTCAACCTGGTCGACGAAGCGCACGAGATGGGCATTGCCGTGAATCGGGCGGCGCTCGAGCACGTGCTGGGCGTGCCGGTCGTCGAAACCGTCGCCACCGAGGGTCGGGGGCTGCCGGATCTGAAGGAGGCCCTCACGCGCGCGGCCTGCCCGACAGGCGCGCCCGCCGGCTCTCAGACGGTCCTGGCCCACTGGGCCGACGAGGTCGTCCGCCAGGTCCGGAGCCGCCAGCCCGTGGCGCGCGTGCGCTGGCAGGAGCGCCTGGCGCACGCCGCGCGGGAGCCGCTCACGGGGCTGCCCATCCTGCTGGTCGTGCTCTATCTCTTCTACCTCGCCGTCGGGGTGTTCGGTGCGCAGACGCTGGTGGGGTTCCTCGAGGAGGGCGTGTTCGGCACGTGGATCAACCCCCTCGCCACGCGCCTCGCCGATCAGCTCCCGTGGGCGCTCGCGCGGGATTTCCTCGTGGGCGACTACGGCGTGATCACGATGGGACTCACCTACGCGATCGCCATCGTGCTGCCGGTGGTCGCAACGTTCTTCTTCGTCTTCGGGTTTCTCGAGGACAGCGGGTACATCCCGCGCGTGGCGATCTTCACCGATCGCATCTTCCGCAGCATGGGTCTCAACGGCAAGGCCGTGCTGCCGATGGTGCTCGGCCTCGGCTGCGACACGATGGCCACGATGACCACGCGGATCCTCGGCACGCCGAAGGAGCGGCTGATCGCCATCACGCTGTTGTCCCTGGGGGTGCCGTGTTCGGCCCAGCTGGCCACCATCATGGGCATCCTCGGCGGGATCTCGCTGTTCGCCCTGCTCACGCTGTTCGGCGTCGTGATGGCGCAGATGTTCCTGGTCGGCTGGCTGGCGGCGCGAGTGCTGAAGGGGGATCGCTCCGAGTTCATCCTCGAGCTGCCGCCGCTGCGCTGGCCGCGTTTCAAGAACCTGCTGATGAAGACGGGGCTGCGCGTGCGGTGGTATCTCGGGGAGGCCGTGCCGCTGTTCCTCTATGGCACGGTGCTGCTGTTCGTGCTCGACCGGACCGGTGGCCTGGCGTGGATCACCAGGGCTGCTCAGCCCGTCGTCGTGTCCCTGCTCGGGCTCCCCGCCGACACGGCCCACGTGTTCGTGATGGGGTTCCTGCGACGGGACTATGGCGCCGCGGGCCTGTTCTCGCTGTCGAAGGCCGGCGCGCTGACGGGCGTCCAGGCGGTCGTGGCCCTGACGGTCATGACGCTCTTCGTTCCCTGCGTCGCGCACTTCCTCATGGTCGTCAAGGAACGCGGCCTCAGGACGGGGCTGGCGATCGTGGGCGTCGTGACGCCCATTGCGATCGGCACCGGAGCTGCGCTCAACTATGCATTCAGGGCCCTTGGTATCACGTTTTGACGAGGCGCTGCGGCTGTCGGCGCTGGCGCCCGGCACCACGGCCGTCGTGAGGCGCGTCGTCGGCGGGGACTCTCGCGCCGACCGCCTGGCGGCACTCGGCATCACGCCCGGCGCCGTTGTCCAGGTGCTCCAGACGTTCCCCGGCGTCGTGTTCCGGTGTGACGAAACGGAACTGGCGGTCGAGCCGGCCGTGGCCCGGTCGATTCTGGTCGAACTCCTGTGACCATGCACATCGCGTCCTCGCAGCACGTCGATCACGGCGGACCTCTCGTCGACTCCGATCGCACGCAGGCGTCTACCGCCCTGCAACAGGAGATCGTGGCCTCGCTGGGTCGCCACGCGCTCAGGCGAGAGGACCTGGGCCAGTTGCTCGGCCGGGGGCTCGCCCTCGTCCGCGACGCGCTGGAGGTGCCCATGGTGGCCCTCTTCGAGCCGGTCCCTGGCGTCGAGATGCTGATGATGCGCACGGGGATCGGCTGGCGCGACGGGGTCGTCGGCCAGCTGCTGCAGAACTCCGATGCGAACACGCAGGTGACCTACGCGCTCGAGCGCGGCGAGGCGGTCGTGACGGTCGATGCCCGCGAGGCCGTCGGGTTCCATGGCCTGCCGCTGTTTCGCGAGCACGGCGTCGCCAGCGGCATCAGCGTCGTGACTGCCGGACCCGAGGGCCCGAGCGGCGTGCTCGGCGCCTACTCACAGGACGTACGGGCCTTCAGCGCCGGCGACGTGCACTTCGTGCAGGCCGTCGCGAACATCCTGGCGGCAGCCATCGAGCGCAAGGTGGCCGAGGAGGGTCTGATCCAGAGCCAGGTTCGCCTGCAGAGTGTGCAGAAGATGGAGGCCATCGGCCGGCTCGCGGGCGGCATCGCGCACGACTTCAACAACCTCGTGCAGGCCATCGGCGGCTACACCGAGATGCTGCTCAAGCGGTTGCCCGAAGGGGACCCCCTCCATCGGAGTGCCGAGGAGATCAAGAAGGCCGGGGATCGCGCCGCGGCCCTCACGCGGCAGTTGCTCGCCTTCAGTCGCCAGCAGGTGTTGCAGCCGAAGATCCTGGATCTGAACCGGGTCGTGATGACCGTGCATGGCCTGCTGCGCCGGCTGATCGGTGAGGACATCGAGCTGGAGACCATCCTGGCCGTGGATCTCGGCACCGTGCGGGCCGACGCCGCGCAGCTCGAGCAGGTGCTCATGAACCTCGCCGTGAACGCTCGCGATGCGATGCCGGACGGCGGGACGCTCACCGTCGAGACACGAAACGTGGAGCTCACCCAGGACGACCAGCGGGAGGCGTTCGCCATCCAGACCGGCGACTACGTGCTGCTGTCGGTGTCCGACACCGGACACGGCATGGACGTCGAGACGAGGGCGCGGGCCTTCGAGCCGTTCTTCACCACCAAGCCGCAAGGGACGGGCCTGGGGCTCTCCACCGTGTACGGCATCACCAAGCAGAGCGGCGGCTACATCTGGCTCGACAGCGAAGTGAGCATGGGCACGAGGGTCCGGATCTACCTGCCGCGGGTTGAAGGGGAAGTCGAGGCGGTCGAACCCAAGCGCCGACAAACCCGGCATGCGCCGCGCGGCTCGGAGACGCTCCTGCTCGTCGAGGACGAAGAGGGCGTGCGCGAGCTGATTCGCGAGTGGATGAGCGGTCATGGCTACACGGTGCTGGCCGCACAGTACGAAGGGCCCATCGACCTGCTCCTGGCCGACGTCGTCATGCCGCAGATGGGAGGACCGGCGCTTGCGGCGCGGCTGCTTCCGGGCCGCCCGGAAATGCAGGTGATCTACGTGTCGGGGTACGCCGACGAGGCCATCGGGGATCCGGAGATGCTCAAGGCCGGCGCGGCGTTCCTGCAGAAGCCGTTCACGCTCGACAGCCTCGTGCGCAAGGTCCGTGAGATCCTGGACCTCCGGAAACGGCGCTGATCGCCGCGGCGCATCGACCAGGGGGTCAGGCGAGGATCTGGCGGGCCACCTCGAACAGGCCCGGTGCCCGCGCGTCGGTCGCCTCGAGCCAGGCCGCATCGATGTCGAGCAGGGCACACACGGAATCCTCCAGCAGATTGGCGTCTTCCTGCGCGCAGCCGAACCCGTAGCGGTGGCTCAGCCGGTTCGCCAGATACGCGACGGCCGCGTCGTGCAGGGCATCGGCGGGGGCGGCCATGTAGTCGTGGTGGAACCGGATAGGGGCCGACAGGCTCTCCGGCAGCTTCCACTTGTCGACGACGAGCGTGCCCGCCAGAGGATGGTAGCGTGCGAGGGCGAGGTCGACCTCACCGTCGCTCAGGGCGCCCGGGCGATGACGCCGGTACTCGTGCGCGCGTTTGAGGATGACCAGCTTGCCGATGTCGTGGAGCAGCCCGCACAGGAACGCCTCCTCGACGTCGGCACCTACCGTTTCGGCGACCAGCCGGGCCACGTACGCCGTCCCGAGCGCATGATCGACCATCGGCTTGCCCCGCTGCGCGTAAACCGCGGGGTCCTGCAGGCGGGAGGTGAAGCTCACCGCGACGACCACGTTCCTCACCGCATTGATGCCCAGGCGCACGATCGCTTCCGTGACACTGGTGATCGGCTGGGTCGGGCACGAGTAGGCGGAGTTGGCCAGCCCGAGCACCCGGGCCGCGAGCACCTGGTCCTTGGCCACGAGCCCGGATAGTGTGTGGATACTGAGGTCTGGGTTCCCGACCATCTCGATGACCCGGTGGGCCAGCGCCGGGAGCATCGGCAGCACGAGCGCATCCGCGCGCAGCCAATGAGGGAACTCGTCTGGGGGGTCCGCGTCCCGGGTCGCCGGAGTCGTTGCCAGCATGCGTGCATCCGGCCGAAAGGTAAACTGGACGGGTGCCGACCTTTCGGATCCTCGAGCTAATCGGCAGGCGCGACGTCGGGCATGAGGCACTGGGGCCTGGTGCGCGCTGCAGGTGGACAGCATGACGCAGCAGCAGTCAGCGCAGGAGGACGGCGGCCTGGCCGTGCGTGTCGGCAGCCGCACCCTTGGCCTGGACCAACTGGCCTGGGTGAACCGGGCGACCACGACGGGCCTGATTCTCCCGAACGTGGCGCACGAGTTGAACAACGCGTTGCAGGTCATCGGGGGCCTGGTCGAACTGCTCTCGATTCGGGCCGATCTGCCGCAGGACGTGAAGGA
>CAYLZN010000113.1:0-14548 GCA_964387935.1 uncultured Vicinamibacteraceae bacterium
GAGATCAAGAAGTCCGTCTTCACCGTCATGAACCACCTGATGCCGCTCGCCGGCGTCATGCCGATGCACTGCTCGGCCAACGTCGGGAAGGCCGGCGACGTGGCGCTCTTCTTCGGCTTGTCGGGCACCGGCAAGACGACGCTCTCCGCCGATCCCAAGCGCGGCCTGATCGGCGACGACGAGCACGGATGGAGCGACAACGGGGTGTTCAATTTCGAGGGCGGGTGCTACGCGAAGGTCATCAACCTGTCACCGCTGGCGGAGCCGCAGATCCACGCCACCACGCACATGTTCGGGACGATCCTCGAGAACGTCATCTTCGACCCGTTGACGCGGATGATCGACCTGGACTCGGACCTGATCACGGAGAACACGCGGGCATCGTATCCGCTGGAGGCGATTGCCAACGCGGTGCCCGAGAAGCGCGCCGGGCATCCGAAGAACATCATCCTGCTCACCTGCGACGCGCAGGGGGTGATGCCGCCGATCGCCCGGCTGGACCCCAACCAGGCGCTGTACCAGTTCATCTCGGGCTACACCTCGAAGCTCGCCGGAACGGAGGCGGGCCTGGGCCGCGAACCGCAGTTGACCTTCAGCGCGTGCTTCGGCGGGCCCTTCATGGTCCACCATCCCTACAAGTACGCCGAACTGCTGAAGCGCAAGATGGAACGCTACGGCGTCAACTGCTGGCTCGTGAACACGGGCTGGATCGGCGGGCCGTACGGCATCGGCCATCGGATCAGCATCAAGCACACGCGCGCCCTGCTCGATGCGGCCCTCTCGGGGGCGCTGCTCGACGTGGAGTACGCCGTCGACCCGATCTTCGGGTTCCGGGTGCCGAAGACGTGCGGCGACGTGCCCGCGCAGGTGCTCAACCCGTCCGCGTCGTGGCCAGACCAGGATGTGTACATGCAGAAGTACCGGCAGCTCGCGGCCCGGTTCGTCGAGAACTTCAAGAAGTTCGAGGAGGGCTGCCCGCCGGAAGTGATCGCGGCGGGCCCGCGGCTGTAGTACCCTGAGTGCCATCGGTCCAGGAGGGTCCATGCGCATCGTGAACGTCACCCTTGCCGCGGCAGCCTTGCTCGCCACCAGCCTCGGGGCCGTGCCGGCCGCCGCAGACGTCAAGTCCCAGGAGCGTACGCAGATCAAGTTCGAAGGCATGCTGGGCAGGATGTTCGGCCTCTTCGGCGGAAAGGCCGCCCGTGACGGCCTGGTGGACACGGTGGCGCTCAAGGGCGACCGGATGATGACCACCAACGGCGAGACGGGACAGATCATCGACCTCGCCGAGGAAAAGGTCTACGACCTCGACCTGAAGAAGAAGACCTACACGGTCACGACCTTCGACGAGCTCCGGCAGCGGATGCGCGAGGCGCAGGAACGGGCCAGGCAGCAGGCCGCGCAGGCGAAACCCGAACAGGAGACGAACGCGCCAGCCGAGGAGCCCAACGTCGAGATCGACTTCGAGATGAAGGAAACCGGGCAGAAGCGCACCATTTCCGGGTACGAGTGCCGTGAGGTCGTGGCCACCGTCACCACGCGCGAGAAGGGCAAGACGCTCGAACAGGGCGGCGGCCTGCAGATGATCATGACCACCTGGCTCGCGCCCGAAATCGCGGCCTTGAAGGAGCGGGCCGCGTTCCAGATGAAGTACGCGCAGAAGGTGTACGGCGGCGCGTTCTCCGCCGGCTCCATGGAACAGATGGCCGCCGCGATGGCGATGTACCCCGGCATGAAGGACGCGCTCGCCCGCATGAACAAGGAGAACGTCAACATGTCCGGCACGCCACTGCTCACGACCATGACGATGCAGGCCGTGAAGAGCGAGGAGCAGATGGCCCAGGAGAAGCAGCAGGGCGGCGACAGCGGGTCAGGGGCGCCGACCGGCCTCGGGGGCCTCATGGGCGGCTTCGCAAAGAAGATGGCCAAGAAGAAGGAGTCGCCCGAGGCCGCCGGCCAGCCTGCCAATCGCGCGACGATCCTGACCTCGACGACCGAGGTCCTCGGCATCTCGACCGACGTGGCGGCCACCGACGTCGCCATCCCGGCGGGGTTCCGCGCGGCGCGCTAGCCGCAGCCGGTCCTGGAGGCCAGCCGTGCACGTGCTCGTCGATCTCTCCATCGTCCCCCTGGGCGTCGGGCTGTCACTGTCGCGCGAGATCGCGCGCTGCCACGAGGTGCTGAAGGAGGCCGGGCTCGACGCGCGCCTGCACGCCTACGGCACGAACATCGAGGGCGAGTGGGACGACGTCTTCGCCGCCATCAAGCGGTGCCACGAGGTGCTCCACGCCGCCGGGGTGCCGCGCATCAGCACCAACCTCAGGATCGGCACCCGCACGGACCGTCACCAGACGCTGGACGACAAGGTGCGGAGCGTCGAAGAGAAGCTCACGCCCCGGTAGCAGGACGCGCCGCCGACCGCGCGTCCTGCTCGGCGGCCCGCCTGATGCCGCCCAGCATGCCGTTGAACACGATCGCGTGAAGCGGCATCACCGCGTACCAGTACGCCAGCCCCGCCAGTCCCTTCGGGAGGAAACGGGCAGTCTGGACGAGGCGCGTGACCGGCTCGCCCTGGCCGCCGTCCTGGGCGGCGATGCGGAACTCGAGCAGCGCCTCGCCCGGCAACTTCATTTCGGCGCGCAGCGCGAGGTGGCGCCCGGGATCGACGGCCGTCACCCGCCAGAAGTCGATCGCCTCCCCGTAGGAGACGTGTTCGGCATCGCGCCGGCCGCGCCGCAGACCGGGGCCACCGATGAGCTGATCGAGCCAGCCGCGGACCTGCCACAGCCAGTCCACGGCATACCAGCCATGTGATCCCCCCACGCGACACACCGCCTGGTAGACCTCGTCGGCCGTGGCTTGCACACGTGTTTCCCGCCGGTCCACGAACACCTTGCCGCCGGACCAGTCGGGGTCGCCGGGCATTGGGCCCGCGGCAGACCACACCGACTCCACGCGCCCGTCCGCCACGTTCTGGAGCGCCAGTTGAATGGCCTCCCGCACGCCGAGCAAGGGCTGCGGCATCAGACGCGCCGCCTCGTCATCACGGCAGACGACGCGGTTCCGGAGACCCTCGGCGAGGGGACGCGCGATCGCCGCGCTCACCGGCGTGACGAGGTGGATCCACAGAGAGCTCAGCTTCGGCGTCAGCACCGGAACCGGAAGGATCAGACGCCGCGGCAGGCGTCGCTCCTCGGCCATGATCCGCATGATCTCGCGGTAGCTGAGGACATCGGGGCCGCCGATATCCAGCGTCCGCCCCGCGGTGGCTGGCACGCCCAGGCAGTCCACGAGGTATTGGAGCACGTTGCGAATCGCGATTGGCTGGCTCTCGGTGCTGACCCACTTCGGCGTGACCATGACCGGCAGCCGCTCCACGAGGTAGCGCAGAATCTCGAAGGATGCGGATCCGGAACCGATAATCATCGCCGCCCGCAGCACCGTGACGGGGACCGTACCCTTCGACAGGATGTCCGCCACTTCGAGACGCGACGAGAGATGCTCGCTGAGGCCGGCCCCCGTTTCACCAAGGCCTCCGAGATACACCACACGCTCCAGGCCGGCTAGACCCGCTGCTTCGGCGAAGGCCTGCGCCAGCTTCCGGTCCTGCGACGCGTAGTCGATGCCGGCCGACTGCATCGAGTGCACCAGGTAGTAGGCTGCGCCGCACCCCCGCATGACCTCCGCGATCTGCCGCGGGTCGGTCAGATCCCCCTGGTGGATCGACACCCGCGGGTCGCGTGCCCACGGGCGATCGCCGAGCTTGGCCGGCGTCCGCGCGAGGCAGCGGACGGAATAGCCGGCCTCGAGCAGGCGCGGCACGAGGCGTGCCCCGATGTAGCCGGTCGCACCAGTCAGGAAGACGGGACGCATGACTCCACCACTCTTCGACGCGCCAGGCGCCTGGGCGGTGCCGGCTGCCTGATCAGAAATTGAAACGGGTGCCTAGTTCGAGGCGCCGGGGCGGACGCGCGGAGTTCGGCTGTCCGAACAGTGGCGAGCTCTCCACGCCGTTGAAGTTGGTGAGGTTCGTGGTGTTCAGGACGTTGAACGCCTGCACGTAGAGCTCGACGCCGTAGCGCCGGTCGCCGGCACCACCGCCCATCATCATCGGCCCGTCGCCGCCGCCTCCGCGGCGCATGGTGCCTTGCGGTCCCCCGCCGCCCCGCCCGCCCGGCCCGCCGCCGGTCTGCGTCCGTTGCGGACCGAACCCCAGGCGCCAGCCGAGCCTGAGGCCCAGGTCCGCAAACCCGTCGCCGCGGCCGCTGTTGCGCGCCACGCCCGCAGGTCGGTCCGTGAAGATCGTGTCGCCGTTGTCGTCGAAGCCGGTGGTGATATTGAAGGGCGGGGCTGACTCCGCGCGCAGGTTCACACCGAGGCGCAGGTTCCACCGCAGATCGATGTTGCCGAACAGGCTGAACCGGTGCGTGACATCGTCGCGTGCGGGACCCCACTCGCCAGGGATGCGGCTGTCAGCGGGCAGGCTGAGCGGCCCGTCTCCGTCGTTGCGGTTGTGCGAGAGCACGTAGTTGGCCCCGACGAACATCCTGTGCCAGTCCGCGCGGTAGTTTCCGCCGAGGATCATCGAATGCGCCTCCAGGCGGCCCACCGAGTCGACGACCTGGATGTTGCCGAACTGCGGGTCCGGTCGGACGCCGGCCTCGGGGAGGTTGGTCGCGACGGACCGGAACTGATCGAGACCATCCCGGAACTGGTAGGAGACGTTGACGCGCGCGCGCTCGCCCACCGCGCGCTCCATGCCGAACTGCGCCTGTCGCACCGTGGGCATCGAGAGATCGTCGCCCGATCGGATGATGCCGGGCGGCTGAATCTGCGCGGTGCCGCTGCCGTCGAGTGTGGGGAAGGGCGGGTTGACCACCACGACGTCCCGGAGGCGCTGACCGTCCACCTGCAGCGTCTGCTCGTACGTGTCGGCCTCGTACCAGTCGAAGAAGATGCCGGCGCCTCCGCGGAAGGTCGTCCGACCGTTCTCGAACGGCGACCACGCGAAGCCGACGCGCGGGGCCAGATTCCAGTGGTCGTCCAGGTGCGTCTGCCACTCCTGCCGGAGGCCGACACTGAGCGTGAAGTCCTTGCGCAGGCGGATGTCGTCCTGCACGAACCAGCCCAGTTGCCACATCGTGTACGTGACGAACGGATCGCCCCGGCGCTGGGTGAACGTGGATGGCTGACTGGCATCGTAGGCCTCGAGGCTGCCGAACGTGAACGTGCCGTTCGCGTTCCTGATCGTCGTGCTCTCCACGTCGGCGCCCTCGGCGAGGACGCCGAGCCTCAACGAGTGACGGCCGATGGTGAGGTCGAAGTTGTCCGCGATCTCGTACTCACGCTGCAGCCGGTAACCCTGCGTGCTCGCGCCGCCCGCGTTGAAGGATCCCGACACGCGAATGGTCGGATCGGTGGAGAAGGGGACGGTGTCGGTGTCCTGCCAGCGCGTCTGGAACCGGAACTCGTTGAAGTACTTCTTGCCAATGGCTCCGTTGACGCCGAGGCGAAAGGCCCGGTTCGTCGTCTCGCGTGAGTACGCGCGCTCAGGCAGGTCGATCTCCCCGACGCCCATCCGTTCCGACGCGGTGCCCCGATGAAAGAACTCGCCGCGCAGCACCTGGGTCTTCGAGAGCGCATGCTCGACGCGCAGGTCCACGTTGGTCCGATCGTTGGGTCGCCGGAAGGCGCCGTTCACCTCGCCCCCGGGGACCACCGCGAGGATGGTCTGCGTGTCGAACGCCGAGAAGCCGTCGAGCGACAGCGACATCGACGTATGGTTTCGCCACAGGGGGCCGTCGAGGGTGATGCCGCCGCGCCGCTGCTGTTCGTCGACCTTGCGGGGCGCCATCGCGTTGCGCGCGTTCAGCGCATCGTCTCGGAAGCCGAAGGTCACGTGGCCGCGCCAGGCGTCCATGCCCGGCCGCGTCAGCACATCGATCGACGTGAACCCCGACTCGTGGTTCTCCGCCGAAAAGGTGTTGCGCCGGAACCGGACTTCGCGGATTTGCGACTTCGGCGGGAGGCCACTGCCCCGGAAACCGTTGACACGCATGACGGCGCCCGGGCCGGCCGCCTGCTCGAGCGCCGCCTGCAGCTCGTCCGGGTCGTCGGGCAGATCGTCAACTTCCTGCTGGGTGAGCGTCGTGGTGAACGCGTCGCCGCGGGGATCGCTCCCCGCGGTGCGCCGGTCCAGCCCGACTTCCACCTCCTCGCTCAGCGTGGCAATGCGCAGCGTCAGCGTCTCGCGCCTGACCTGACCGGAGCGGACCGGGACACTCGGGAGCGAGGCGGGTTCGAAGCCCTCGAAGAAGGCCAGCACGACGAAGCGGCCGGCCGTGAGGTCGAACTCGGCGATGCCTTCGTCATCGGTGGCCTTGGAGGCGAGCGCCTCGGTGGCCTCCGTGTCGGCGAGGACTTCGACCATGGCGCCGACGATGACGAGCCCGGTCTGATCCTGGACCGTGACGCGCAGCTTGCCGGGACGAGGCGCCGACTGCGCCAGGATCGTCGTTGCGGAGCCCGCGAGCAGCGCAGCGGACAGGACCGCGACGAGCCACGGTCGGTGGCGCGGTGGGGAGAACATGGGCACCTACTTCTTCTCGAACTTGTCGGCCTTGAACGACGGGTTCACCTTGTAGGTGACCTGGAGTTCCTCCTGCGTCTTGCCGTCCACCGCCCGTCGAATCGTGTGAGGCAGCAGCACGCCCTCCACCTTCCTGTGATCGGAGAGAAACAGCTGCACGTCCACCTGCGGGGGCGGGCCTGCGGCGCGGGCCTCTCGCATGCGCCGCTCCATCTCCTCGCGGCTGGGCCGCTCGGAGCCTTGCCCGCCACGAAACATCTGCATGCGCGGCATTGCATCCTTGTACATGACCATGAGCGGCAGATGCGTCTCCTGATCGATGAAAAGCTTCGCCGCGAAGTCCTCCGGGCCTGTCACGTTCAGCACGTCGGCCTTGCCCTCGTCGGACTCGGCCTCGCCGGCGTACTCGTAATGGAGGGGAAACGCCGTCGAGGTGCCAGCGAGCATCGCCACGAGAAGGCGGCCGAAATCCCGGTGGGCGGCGCGCAGGCGCCGTGCCTGCATCTCCTCGGGGGACGGCGGGTTTCCCCCCGTGCCTGCCTCGGGGGGTCGGCCTCCCGGGCCGCCGCCGGCACCGCGGCCGAACATCATGTTGGCTGGACCGCCGCTCGTGCTGTCGAGCGACGTCGCCCCGTTGAATCCGGTGAAACGCTTCACCGGCGTCGTGGGATCGACGTTGAGGCTCTCGGTGCGCAGGAACCTGTCGGGGAGGGCGATCGCGAGCTCGATGTCGCCCGACATTTCACGCTCACCGATGAGTCGCCGATAAGTACCCGTGACGGCGAGCGTCGTCAGCGTGTCCAGTTTTGCGCCACCGAGCGCCCTCCGGACCTGGGACACGAGCTCAGCCGCCCGGTCGTCAACGGGTTGGGCGGCCGCGGAGGCCGGGATGAGGGCGGCTGACACCAGGGTCAGAACGTGCACGCTGTTCCGGAATTTCATGACATGAGCTCCCGTCTGTCAGGCACGACCATCCGGAATTACTCCGCGCCCGTGTCGGGGCCGTGGCAGACATGTGAAAATACAGTGACGGGCCCAACGCACGGAACCCCCACACGTCTGATCAGGATAACGAATGTTGGCGCACGGTGATCGAGCGAGATCGGCCGAGGCTTGCTGGGGACTTTCCCACGGAGGTCTGGTATGAACGTCCGGCGCTCTATCCGTTGGCTGATGCTCGGCGCCGCGGTGCTGTTCGCCGGCGCGGTGTCGGCGCAGGAGGTGGTGCCGCCGGAGGAACCACCACCCGATCCGTCGGCGGCGTTCTTCGACGATGGGTCGATTGGTGAGATTCGTCTGCGGATCCACTCGGCGGACTGGCAGAAACTCGTCGCCAACTACGGCAGCAACGAGTACTACCCCTGCGACTTCGTCTGGCAAGAGCAGACCGTCTACAACGTCGGCATCCGTTCGCGTGGCGCCGGCAGTCGCAACCCGTTCAAGCCGGGACTGCGCGTGGACTTCAACCGGTACGCCGACCAGGAGTTCCTGGGCCTGACGTCGTTCATTCTGGACAACACCTATCAGGATGCCTCGATGATGCGCGAGCGGATCGCCATGAGATTCATGGCGAAGATGAACGTGCCGGCCCCGCGCGAGCGCTTCGTGAAACTCTGGGTCAACGACCTCTACATGGGCGTCTACACGGCGGCGGAGTCGGTGGACAAACGCTTCCTCAAGCGCACCGAGGGCCTCGACGCGGATGGGTATCTGTTCGAGTACAAGTGGCAGGACACCTGGTGGTTCACCCACCTCGGGGAGGAGCTGGAACCCTACGAGGCCCGATTCGCCCCGCGGACCCACGAAGGCGAATCGAGCTCGACGCTGCACGGCCCCATCGAGGATCTGGTGCGCGCCGTCAACGAGAGCCGCGACGTCATGCGCGATATCGGCCCGTACCTGCGCATTCACACCTTCCTCCGACACCTCGCGGTCGAGTCGTTCCTCGCGAACTGGGACGGTCTGGTCGGGGACTTCGGGATCAACAACTTCTACTTGTACCGGACGCCGACCCGTACGGAATTCCAGTTCATCCCCTGGGACGAGGACTTCACCTTCAAGGGAAAGGACTACCCGGTGTGGCCGGACGGCACCAACGCGAACGTCCTGACCCGCACCTTGCTGGACAACGGAGCGCTGCGGGGGTACTTCCTCGACGCCCTGCTCGAGTGCGTGCGCCTGGCTGAAGAAACCGGAGAGCCGGACGCCGACGGCGTCGTGCCGCTGCCGTGGCTGCAGCGCGAGATCGACGCCATGTACACACAGATCCGGCAGGCCGCGCACGACGACGGGCACAAACCCGTGAGCAACGAGGTGTTCGACGCCGAAGTCGACGTGCTGCGCGAGTTCGCGCGGTTCCGGCCTGGCTTCGTCAGGGACTTCGTCTCCGGTCGCCGCGGGGGAGCCTCGTCGGAGGCCGCGCGACGTTGAGCGGGCCGTGTGTCAGTGACAGGTGTCGCTCCCGGCGTCGCTGAAGGATTGCCCGCCGACCGGGAGGAACTCCCAGGAGTAGTCGTCGGCGCGGAGCGCGAACCGGATCACGCCCCAGGCGGCACCACGAACTTCGCTGTTGCGCTCGACGCGCGGGAAGCCATAGAGCTTGGTCCCCCCGGTCCCGACGATGAACTGGCGGATGCCGCGCTGGGCATCCGGCCGGCCGTCGGCATCCTGTCTGGCGAACCGCTCATACGTGTGATCGTGCGCGCTGACGATCACCTCGACGCCGGCGTTGTGCAGCACGCGCCACAGGTCGCGCTGGCGTGACGAGCCGCCGTTGTCTCCGGAACTGAACAGCGGATGGTGGAAGTACGCCAGGGTGCACTTCGTGGCGTTGGCCGCCAGGTCGGCCCGCAGCCATCCCATTTGCGCCGAACCGCCGTCGACGGGGACGTTGGTGTTCAGCGAGATGATGTGCCACGCGCCCAAATCGTAGCTGTAGTACCCGTTCGGAGGACCGGCCGCGCTGCCGAAGTACTCGAAGTACCCCGCCGCGTTCGGCGTGACGTAGTCGTGGTTGCCAGGCGACGGTCTGGTGCGGGCCTTGTGCCGGCCCCAGGTGGGCTCGTAACAGCGGCGGAACTCGTCTGGCGTCCCGCTCATGTAAACGTTGTCGCCGACGGTGAAGATGGTGCCATCGAGGTGATCGAGCAGGCTGGCGGTGCGCCCGGCACCGTCCCGTACGCAGTCGGCGATGTCGCCCGCGCCTGTGAGGTAGACCTCGCGTGCGACAGGAGGCGCGGTGGGAACGGCGGGCGGAGGTTCGACCACCGACGGCGTGGTGGCGGACACCGACGTGGGCCGGCTCGGGGAGGAGGACCCTCCGCACGCGGCAACCGTCAGGCCGGTGCCCAGGAGACACAGCGTCGCCACGTGTGGCACCGCCCGAAACCGCCGCGCCGCGCGTTGACCGATCATGGGGTCCCCAGCTGAGGTCGGCGGACGTTACCACGCCGACCCGCGCAGATCAATTGCTCAGGCAGGCGCAATTCGTCTGCCACCACGTTTCGGATCCCTCGGGCCGATGGCTTGGGGGAAAGCGTCGCGTCCGACAATCCGCGGGGACACAAAAGTATCAAGAAATGTGACAAAAGTCACCGTGGATGCGCCTTTGTTGGGTCACAGCTGGCAGAGCCGTTCGGCGGCCCGCACCAGCGTTTCATCGCGCTTGGCAAAGCAGAACCGCAACACTCGCGGAGCGTCGGTTCGATACAGAAACGCGGAGGTGGGGATGGACGCGACGCCGTGCTGCACGAGCACCTGCATCGCCATGTCCGCGTCACCCGCCGTCCCCACCGCCGAGTAGTCGAGCAGCTGGAAGTACGTCCCGCGACACGGGATCGGCCGCAGCCGGGCGCCCGCGATCAGGTCCAGGAATCGGTCGCGCTTCGCCTGATAGAACCTCGCCACCGTCTCGAACTCGACACCCCGCTCGAGGAACTCCGCATACGCGTGCTGGATGGGCGTGTTCACCGCAAACGTCACGAACTGGTGGACGCGCTGGATCTCCGCGGTGATCGGCGCCGGCGCCGCGACGTATCCGATCTTCCACCCCGTCGTGTGAAAGCTCTTCCCGAACGAGCTGACGACCGCCGCGCGCGCCGCCAGCGCCGGCACTCGCGCCACGCTCTCATGGCGACGCCCGTCGAACACGAGGTGCTCGTACACCTCGTCACTGAGCACCAGCACGTCCGAGCCGTCGAGCAGGTTGGCGAGTTCGCGCAGGTCCACGTCCGAGAGGACCGTACCTGTCGGATTGTGCGGCGAGTTGATCACCACCAGCCGGGTGCGCGGGCCGAGCGCGCTCCGCATCTCCCGCCAGTCGATCGCATACTCGGGGTAGCGCAAGGTGACGAAGACGGGGACGCCGCCCGCGAGTCGGACGGCCGGCACGTAGGAGTCGTAGCACGGCTCGATCAGGACGACCTCGTCGCCCGGGTGCACGAGGGCCAGGATGGTCGAGAAGATGGCCTCGGTGGCGCCCGCAGTGACCGTGATCTCAGTGTCCGCGTCGTAGCGCGCGCCATACAACCGCTCGAATGTCCGCGCGAGGGCCTGCCGCAGCGACAGGACCCCGCTCATGGGCGCGTACTGGTTCCGACCGCGACCGAGCCACTCCTGGACGAGCCCGATGAGGTCCGGGGCGCAGTCGAAGTCCGGGAACCCCTGCGACAGGTTGATGGCCCCGTGGTCGTTGGCGAGGCGGGTCATCACGGCGAAGATGCTCACGCCCACGTCGGGCAGGCGCGTGCGCGGGCGAACCCGGGTGTCCACGGCGCGCCCATCATAGCCGAGGCCCCTATAATCGAGGAGCGGGGATCAGAGGAGGGAACGGATGGGCGTGCGCATCCTGCCGTGGGTGTCGGAAATCCCGCTCCCCGGGTCCCGGGACCGACGCGTCCTGCTGTTCTCGGGCTTCGGTTCCGGCCCTGAGACGCTTCGCGAACTGGGTGACGCGCTCCGGATCCGCCTTGGGGCCACCGTGCTGCTGGCCGCGCTGCCTCGTCATGGCGGCGACGAGCGGGCGTTTCGGGGCAGTCGCTCCTGGCACTACGTGAGCGAAGCCGAGCGGCGCTTCCTGTCGTACTGGGCCGAGACGCAGAGCCCCCTCGTGCTCGGCGGCTATTCCACCGGTGCGCTGGTTGCGCTGCTCATCGCGGCAAAACACCCCGACAAGGTGTGCGGCCTCGTCCTCGTCTCGCCCGCGCTCCGCCTGTCGCAAACCGAGAAACAGCTGGTGGGCTACACGGTGACGTCGGCCTACTATCTCGCCCTCCCGGTCGCCCTCGTCGGCACGGTACTCGCTCTCGCGTGGCACGGCCGCCGGCGGAACTGGGCGCGCACGCGGACATGGCTGCGTACCGCCGGGTCCACCGCGCTCTTCGCGGCTGCCGCCGCGGGCCTGCGTGCCCTCACCGTGCCCCTGGCGATCGGGGCCACGGTCACGCGAGAAGGCGAGGAGGTGCTGCCGCCCCACTTCACGCGCGCATCACTGCTGGCCGGGTCCACGATCGCCCCCCTCCAGCTGGTCGCGCGGTGGCGTCTCCAGCAGCTCTCGATGCCCGTCTGCGTCGTCTTCGGTGAACTCGATACCGTGGTGGACGTGCGCTACGGCACGCTGAGGGCGGCCGCACACCGGTCGTCGGAACTGCACGTCGTGCCCGGCGCCACGCACCGCGTGGCCGGCCACGAGGAGTGCCAGGCCATCGTCTGCGAGTTCGCCGAGCGGCTGTTCGGGCGTCCGTATGATCAGGGGCACGATCTGCGATAGCCTAGAAGGCTGTGCCCCGGACGCCCCAGGCATCCGGGCAGGACGTGGATCACTGGAGATCACAGCCATGAAGACCCTGACGATGATGTTGCTCACCCTGACGCTCGTATTCGGGCTCACTGTCGGCGCGATGGCGGAGGAGACCACGCTCAAGGGCAGCGTGATGTGCGCGAAGTGCACGCTCAAGAAGGCGGACGCGAAGGAATGCCAGGACGTCCTGGTCGTCAAGGACGACAAGGGCGCGACCAGCGAGTACTACATCACGAAGAACGCGGTGGCCGAGAAGTTCGGGCACGTCTGCTCGGGCCAGACACCAGCCACCGTCACGGGCGCGATCGCCGAGAAGGACGGCAAGCAGTGGGTGACGCCGTCCAGGATGGAGAAGACCAGCTGACCGTTCATGACACCCGCTGCGGCTCGCGCCCTGTTTCCGGGGCTGACGGACAAGACCTTTCTCGACGCGGCGTGCGTCAGCCTCGTGCCTCGTCCGGCCGCCGAGGCGGTGCACCGCTTCGCCGACATGGCGATGGAGTGTCCCGCACCCGACGCCTCGAAGCACCATCTCGCCATGGACGATCTCGTCGGCGCGGCCAGACGGGAGGCCGCGCGCCTGCTGCGGTGCGATGACGCGCACGTCGCCCTGGTCGAGAGCACGACCCATGGTCTGAACGTCGCCGCCAACGCCATTCCGTTCGCGCCAGGCGACAACGTGCTCGTCGCCGACACCGAGTTCCTCCAGGTCGCCATCCCGTGGACGATGAAGGCGGAACGCCTTGGGCTGGAGGTTCGTGCCGTCCGGTCCCGTGACGGGCGGCTCACCGTCGAGGATTTCGAACGGTGCCTGGATCCGCACACGCGGGCCGTCTGCGTGTCGTCGGTCCAGTGGTCGAGCGGGTGGCGGGTGGATGTGCGTCGCCTGGGCTCGCTCTGCGCCACCCGGGGCATCTGGCTCGTCGTCGATGCCATCCAGGAGATGGGGGCGCTCGACATCGACCTGTCGACCGGCTGGGCCGACTTCGTCGTCGCGGGCGGCCACAAGTGGCTCAACGCGCCGTTTGGCTGCGGCGTGATGTACGTCTCCGCCCGGGCCCTGGCACACCTCGACCCGGCGTCGTGGGGGTACCTGGCCCTCGAGAGCCCGCCGGGCGGGTGGCAGGAGTACTTCGAGACGCCGGCGATTACCCCCTTCCGCTCCTACCGGTTTCCCCGGGTGGCGCGCCGGTTCGAGACCGGGGGCACGACCAACTACCCCGGGGCCGTCGGGCTCGGGGCCTCACTGGCGCTGGTCAACGCGATCGGCATCGACGAGGCCGAACGTCGCGTTCAGCAGTTGTCGGCCTTGGCCCGCGACGCGCTGCGCCGAGCCGGCGCCCACGTCGTCTCACCCGAGTGGCCCGGGGGAACCTCCGGCATCACCGTGTTCCGCCGTTACGACGATCCCCGCCAGGATCGGGCGCTGGTCGAACGACTCCTGGCGGATCGGATCTACGTGGCCGTGCGCTACACGAGCGGCATCGGGGGGATCCGCGTCTCCACGCATTACTTCAACGATGAGGACGACGTGCTGCGGCTCGTCGCGGCGCTCGAGCGCGCGACGTCGTAGCGGTCATTCCGTCTGCAGGATGTCGAGGAGCGCGCGGCAGCTGGGGCACGCGACGATGACCCCGGCCCGCAGGCCCGATGCGTTGCCCGGCGCGGGCGACCAGGGCTGCTGCACGCCGGGCACCTCGCACCGCGGGCAGGCAGGTGCGGCCAGCGGGCGCGTCAGCGCGGCGTCGAGCAGCCACAACGACGGCAGCCACCGCGAGTAGGTGACCTCACGCGCCTGGTCGGCGTGTCCCGCCAGGAACCGTCGCAGGGACTCGAATTCCGCCGTGTCACGCGCATCGTCGCGGCTGCGGGCGAACACGCGGAAGGGCGGCTTGGGATCGGGAGCCTCGACCCAGGCCACGAGGTCCTCCAGCCGGTGCTCCTTGCGGACCACCTGCCGCAGGGCGTCCGCGAGGTCGTCGCCGATGGGCCCGCGCACGCGCTCCCGCAACCGCTCGAACAGCGGCCCCGCCCAGCCCTCGGTGATCCACAGGGTGCGGTTCGGGATGTTGCAGCCCGCGACGAAGGCCTCGATGGCCTCTTCGAGCCACATGCCCCCTTCCAGATTCTCGAACCGCGCGCGCGTTGCCATAGGGTGTGCC
>CAYLZN010000113.1:14558-15307 GCA_964387935.1 uncultured Vicinamibacteraceae bacterium
TGGGAACAGACAGCCTACGCCCGTCGGTCGAGGGAATCACGCCGCGACGCGGCATCCGGCCAGCCCAGCCGCTGGGCGGCAGTGGTCCCGCCGGGCCACGGGTCCGATAATGAGGTCACGCCCCTTGCAGGTCCGCTCATGTCACACGCCCACGTCCGCATCTTCGACACCACGCTCCGTGACGGCGAGCAGTCGCCCGGAGCCTCCCTCACCAGCGCAGAGAAGCTCGAGATTGCCCGACAGTTGGCCCGCCTCGGCGTTGACGTGATCGAAGCCGGGTTCCCTGCCGCATCGCCGGACGATCTCGCGGCCGTGACGGTGATCGCCCAGGAGGTGGGCAACCCCAGGGAGCCGAGCCAGCGCGCGCCGATCATCGCCGGCCTGGCGCGCGCGAACCGGAACGATATCGACAAGTGCTGGGAAGCCGTGCGCCACGCGCGGCACCCGCGGATTCACACCTTCCTCGCCACGAGTGACATCCACCTGGAGCACAAGCTTCGCATGTCACGCGACGAGGTGCTCGGCCGCGTCCGCGAGATGGTGGCCCACGCGCGGTCGCATTGCCCCGACGTGGAGTTCTCCCCCGAGGACGCCGGGCGGTCCGACCGCGAGTTCCTGTGCCAGGTGCTGACGGCCGCCATCGCGGCCGGCGCCACGACACTCAACATTCCCGACACCGTGGGCTATACGACGCCGCACGAGTACGGCGGGCTCATCGCCGGCCTGATCGCCGGCACCCAGGGTGCAGA
>CAYLZN010000114.1:0-15304 GCA_964387935.1 uncultured Vicinamibacteraceae bacterium
ACGCTGGGCAGCGTCACGACGTCGCACGACGTCAGACCGTACTCGTTCACCATCCCGCCGTCGATCGCGGCAGAGGCCGCCCGACGAGACGAGCCGGCCAGCCTGCGCCTGTCCACCAGCACGTGGCTGCCGCGGCAGGCCGTCGGCACCCCCGACGATCGCGACCTCGGTGTGCTGGTCGACCGCATCGAGGCTCGGTGAGGCATGTTCCCGCACCTGCAGCACATCTACGATCCCCGGGAGCGGCTGCTCGTCGGCCTCGCCGACCTGGCGCTCGGCACGGTGACCTGGCCCGTGCGGGCTCTGCGTCGACCGCCGGCAGCCCCGGTGGCCCGGCGGATTCTGCTGCTGCGCCTGGAGCGCATCGGCGACCTACTGATGACGCTGGGCGCGCTGGAGTCGGTGCGGGCCACGTGGCCGGATGCGCGGATCGATCTCGTCGTCGGCTCCTGGAACCTCGACCTGGCCCGGCACCTGCCCTGGGTCGATCACGTCGAGGCGCTGGACGTGCCGTGGCTGACCCGCGGCCGCGCCGCCCCGGGACTGGGCGCGTTGCTGGGTCGCGCGCGCCAGTGGCGGAGCGAGAGTTACGACCTCGGTATCAACCTCGAAGGCGACATCAGGTCCAACGTGCTCCTCGGGCTCTCGGGCGCGGCCTGTCGCGTGGGGTTCGTCATGGCCGGAGGCGGTGCGGCGCTGACGCACCCCGCACCGTTCGTGGCCACGGCCCACACCGACGACAACACGCGTCGACTCGTCGCCGAGGCCGCGTGCGCGCTGAACCGCCCCCTCGTGGTGCGGTCGCCGTCCTGGCCTCGGCTCACGCTGCCGGACGAGGCCTGGCGTGCGGCGGACCGCCTCCTGGCCCCGGCTGGAACGCCCCCGCTCGTCGGCCTCCACGTCAGTGGTGGCCGCACGATCAAGCAGTGGCATCCGATGCGGTTCGGCGAGGCCGCCGGCCGCCTCGCGCGGACCGTGGGAGGTCGTCTCGTCCTCACGGGCACGGGCGATGACCGTGCGCTGGTCGATGCGGCGCGGATCGCGATCTCCGCAGACGTCGACGTGGCGGATCTCGTCGGTCCGCTCGATCTGCCGACGCTCGCCGCGGTGCTCGGGCGACTGACCCTCTACGTCACGGGCGACACCGGCCCGATGCACCTCGCCGCGGCCATGGGCACCCCCGTCGTGGCCGTCTTCGGGCTCTCCGATCCGCGCCGCTACGCCCCACTCGTGCCTCACCGGCGCATCGTCCGCCTCGACCTGGAGTGCAGCCCGTGCAATCGCGTGCGGCGGCCCCCGGCGCGCTGCGAGGGACACGTCCCGGACTGCCTGGAGGGCATCAGCGCCGAGACCGTGTATCGCGCAGGCCTCGACCTGTTCGCGGAGGTGCGCTGTCGGGAGGGTGTGATGCCGGAGGCCCGCGCGTGAGCGAGGTGCCTCTCCGCCTCGTCTTCGAGCGTCGGGGAGCGCGCCGCGCCGTGCCGGTCCGCGACCTGCTGGATGCGGAACTCCGCGAAACCGTGGCGGGTGAGGCCAACGCGTGGGTCAAGGGGCTGCGCGAGGTGCGGGTGGATGGCACGCCGCTGCGCGACCGCTTCTGCCACCGCGGGGATTCGCTCTGGTGGTTCACGGAGCTGTTCCTCCACAAGGAGGCGCGGATTCTCCGGTGGCTGGAGATCGTGCGTGCCGTCGGGCGCGGACTCGACCAGCACGGGCCGGAGCGTGTGTCCGCAGAAGGCGGCACCGTCGAGGATCGCTACGTGGCGGCCACCGTGATCGCGTCCAGGGCGGGGGGTACGAGGGCGCCGGGAGTGCCGACGGCCTGGTGCTCCCGCCTGCGCGACCAGGCGCGGGCGCGCTTCTACACGTGGAGCGCCCTCGTCTCACGCGCGAGGATGAGAGCGAGCGGCGATGACGCCACGCCGGGGATCCCTGTGGCGTTCGTGCACTCGGCGTTCTGGAGACGAGGGTCGCCCGCCGCGCCCGAGGGGGAGGAAGGGTATATCGGACCTGTCATCGAGGCGCTTCAGTCGTCGCCGGGCATCCCGGGTGTGACGCTCGTTGGCGTGGGGCCGCGACTCAACTTCCGGGCCCGTTCCTGGTGGCATGGCGTCACGGCGCCGGCACTCGACGCCGGCCTGCCGCTGGCACCCATCGAAGGTTTCGCCGATGCCAAGGCGATTCGCCCCTCCCTCGAACTCTGGCGTCGCTGCCCGGATCACGAGGCCAGTCTTCGCAACAGTCCCGAGGTCCGCGAGGGCGCGCGGCTCGGTGGGCACGACCTCTGGCCGCTCGTCTCGGGCGAACTGTCGAAGATCGTCTGGCTGCAGTGGCCGTGGTCGGCGCGCGCCATGGACGAAGCCGGCGCGGCCATGGACCGCCTGGCGCCGCCGGTGGTGCTGACGTATGCCGAGGCCGGCGGCTGGGGGCGCGCCATCATGCTGGAAGCCAGGCGCCGCGGCATCCCGTCGGCGGGCCTGCAGCACGGGTTCATCTACCGTCACTGGCTCAACTACCTGCACGAACCCGACGAGATGGCGCCGTCGGTGAGGAACCCCGCCGATCCGGGCTTCCCGCGGCCGACGCTGACGCTGCTCTTCGACCGCTACGCCGAGTCGCACCTGCGGACGGCGGGCCACTTCCCGCCGGAGAGCCTGACAGTCACGGGGAGCCCTCGCCTCGACGATCTCGTGTTTCGCGCCAATCGGTTGACCGAGGCGGATCATGCGGAGACTCGCCGACAGCTGGGCGCAACCCAGGGCGACGCCGTCGTGCTGGTCGTGACGAAGTACACCCAGATCCGATACGTGTTTCGGCGCGTCGCCGAGGCGAGTTCCCGGATCCCCGGTGTGCGACTGGTCGTGAAGTGCCATCCGGCCGAAACGCCGGAGCCCTACGCACGCGATGCTGCCGGGATGCCCCACGTGGTGATGGCACCGGCCTCCGTCGACCTCGCGCGACTGCTGGCCGTCTCGCGTGCGCTCGTGACCGTCAACTCGACGGTCGCGATCGATGCGCTGCTGCTCGGCGTCCCGTCGCTCGTCGTGGACCTGCCCAACAACCTGAGTCCGTTTGTCGAGGCGGGCGTCATGGCGGGCGCGCTGACCCCGACCGGCATCGACCAGGCCCTCCCCGCGCTCATCGCCGACACCCCGGCCCGGGCGAGACTCCTGGCCGGGCGCCAGCCCTTCCTGGAGCGGCATCGCATTGCTGCCGACGGAGGTGCCGCGCAACGCGCCGCCGCCGCGATCCTCAGCCTGGCCAGCCGCGAAGGCCTCCCACCCTACGCTCCGCCGGACGCCCCGCCGGACGCCCCGCCGTACGCCCCGCCGTACGCCGTACGCCGTACGCCGTACGCCGTACGCCTGATACAATCGCCCCCTCCGATGCTCGGCGCCCGCACGTTGCTCATCAATCCTCCGCCGGTCAACGGCATTGCCTTCACGAGGCAGGGCCGTTGCCAGGAACGCGAGGAGGTCCTCGGCACGACGAAGCCGCCCTACACGCTCGCCGTGATCGCCGCCCTGCTGCGACAGCGCGGTGTGGAGGTCCGCCTCATCGACCAGACCGGCCTCAACCTGTCGTCCGATGCAGTGGTGGCGCGGCTCCGCACCGAGGGCTTCGCGCCGACTTTGATCGTGTTCCCGAGCACCACGCCGACGCTCGAGGCCGATGCCGAGGAAATGGCGGTGCTCAAGCGGGCGTTCGGCGCCCCGGCCTTCTGCTTCGGACCTCACGCCTCGACGGTCCCGCTCCAGGCCATGGAGAAGGCCCCGCAGGTGGACGGCATGTTCGTCGGTGAGCCCGAAGATGCCGTGCAGGCGCTGGTGGCGCTGCCGGGGCTGGATCAGCTCGGCGACATCCCAAGCCTGGTCTATCGACGCGGTGGCACGGTCGTGCCGCATCGCGCCCACGGCTCGTTCACGGGGTTTCCGGCCATGCCAGTCCCGGCGTGGGACCTGCTGGACCTGGCGCACTACACGCTGCCGCTCGAGGGCAAGCCCTACGTGATGGTGGAAACCAGTCGCGGGTGTCCCTACACCTGCGACTTCTGCGTCGCACCGATCCACCAGGGACACAGGTTCCGCGAGCGCCCGGCGTCGCAGCTCGTGGACGAAATCGAGCGGGCGAAGCGTGACCTCGGTGTCGAGCACTTCTACCTGTGGGGCGACACGGTCACGCTCAACGCGAAGTCCTTCACGGCGTTCTGCGACGAGTTGATCGCGCGCCACCTGGATATTCGGTGGTTCGGCAACGCGCGCGCGGACAACCTGACGAAGCTCGAGTACGTCGAGCGCATCAGGGCCTCCGGCTGCTGGATGCTCTCGATGGGCATCGAGTCGGCCTCCGACGACACGCGCATCAGCATGGAGAAGAAGCTCGAGGAGGAGAAGATTCGCCTCGCGCTCGACAACCTCCGCAAGGTGGGCATCAAGTCGTTCGCCTTCTTCATCTACGGCTATCCGGGGGAGACCGTCGCGTCCATGGAACGCACCACCCGGTACGCGGTGGAACTCGACCCCGACTTCGCGAACTTCTACCCGGCCGTCCCCTATCCCGGCACCGAACTCTACGAGAAATGCCGCCGCGACGGGCTGCTCGCCGACGAGGACTGGACCAAGATGGAGTACTCCTACTACGTCATCAGGTCCGGCGAGCTCTCGAGCGACACGGTCATGCGGGCGATCCGGCAGGCGCGGCGCCGGTTCTTCCTGCGCCCGCGCTACCTGGCGCGGCACGCGGCCGACATTCCCCGCATGCTGGCCACCAAGCCGCACGTCGTCGGCGAGATCCTGACGCGCTTCCTGTTCGGCCACGCCGAGCGTGCGCGCCCGCCCCGCCGCGAATCGGAAGCCCTCGGCGACGAGGCGGTGAGTGCGCCGATTCGATAGCGGGGTCGGACTCGCCGCTCTCCTGCTGCTCGCGCTGGCGCTGCGGGCGCTTTTCCCTCTCGCCGACCCGCCCTGGCGCGCCACGGCCGGCATCGTGTGGCACGACGAGGGCGCGTGGGTCCACAACGCACGGAACGCGGCATTGTTCGGCGCCTGGCGTCTCGACGAGTGGAATCCGATGTACGTCGCGCCGGTGTTCACCGGGCTCGAGTACCTGGCGTTTCGGGCCTTCGGCGTCGGGCTGGCCCAGGCCAGGCTCGTGTCGCAGGTCATGGGCCTGCTCTCCGTGGCCCTGCTGGCAATGGGCGTCGCGCGCGCAGCGGGCCGACGGGCCGGCCTGATGGCGGGGGGCCTGCTGGCGACGAGCTACATGTTCGTGATGTGGAACCGGGTCGCGCTGCTCGAGACGACCATGACTGCCTTTCTCGTCATGTCGTTCTTCGCGTTCGTGCGTGCGCAGGAGCACCCGCGATGGGGACTCGTCGCCGGCACGTGCGCCTGGCTGGCCTTCTTCAGCAAGGCGGCGGCCGCGTTCTTCCTGCCGGCGCTCGCCCTGGCGGCCCTGTGGCCCATCATGTCAGGCCGGACCGCCGACAACCGAGAGCGCCAGGCGGCCTGGGCCACTCTCGCGGGACTGCTGCTAGGGGGCGCGCTCGGGCTGGCCTTGTTCGTCGTCCCGAACTGGCACGATTACCGGTTCTACAACTGGCAGATGTCGGTGACCCGCAAGCCGAGCTACTCGCTGCGGGCCCTGGTCGACCGCCTGTCCTGGCTGCCCATCCTGCACGATTTCTTCACGCGCGCGTGGTTCGTCCTGGTCGTCGCCACCTGCGCGGTCCTGACCAGGCTTCGGCAGGCGGGCCGGACGAACGCCGCGGAGCGCCTGCTCGTGGCGTGGATCGTCCTCGGCGTCCTCGAGCTGATCGTGCACGACGTCGGCAACGAGCGCCGGCTCGTGTTCCTCATGCCGCCGATGGTCGCCCTGGCGGCGATCGCGCTGGGCCGGGACGGGCGGCTCTTTCCAGGCGACCTCGATACGGTCCCGCGTCGCCGCCTGCTGCTCGCCGCTCCCCTCCTGCTGTACGCGCTCTACCTCGTGGTCGGGGCCATCGGCCGGCTCCCGTTCCTCTATCGCGTCGGTCCCGGGGTGCGGGTCTCGAGCGCGGTCGCGCTGGGCCTCGGCGTGCTGGCGTTCGCGTCGTGGCCACGTCTCTCGCGCGTCCTGGCGAGGGCCACGCTTCCGCCGCGCGGCGCCGCCCTCCTCGTCGCGCTCGTCATGGCCGGAGACCTTGCGCAGTTCACGCAGTGGGCCCTTGGCCGCACCTATCGGAACATCGACGCCATGCGACGCGTGGCCCTCGAGTTGCCGCCCGACACGCTCGTGCACGGCAAGCTCGCCAACGGCCTCGCGCTCGAGAGCCGCATCCGACCCGTGTTCGTCGGCCGCGGGTTCGGCAACTACGCGGATCGCCGCCAGCGGGATGACATCCCGTACGTGCTCACGTACATCACACCGGCCGTCGGGTACGAGGGCCCGGTGATCCTCGACGTGCTCGAGGCCTCGCCCGCGCGGCGGGTGCGGTGGACCGTGCCCGTGGCGGAGACCGCGTGCGGATGCGATGCGGCCGCGCTGATCGAGAAGCACCCGTCGCCGGAGGACCTGCAGAGGCTGCGCGGGCTCGCGCTGGACCCGCCTGCCTCCCGTCCACCAGGGTCCTGACGCGAGTCCGGGCGATTTGAGTCCCTGGCCGATTCGGTCCAGAATGCTCGCGGGCTCGCCCCGTGGCGCTCCGCCCGTCCATCCATGGCAAGTGACTCCCCGCGCACGCCCGCATCGGTGTCGATCGTCGTGCCGACGTACAACGAACGCGGGCGGCTCGGCGACCTGGTCGCACGCGCGTTCCAGGTCTTCGATCGGGCACGAATCGACGGCGAGCTCGTCATCGTCGATGACAACTCGCCGGACGGCACCGGCGCGCTCGCCGACGAACTCGCCCTGCGGGACCGCATCGCCGTCGTGCACCGCGCGGGCAAGCTGGGCCTGGGCACGGCCGTCGTCGACGGCTTCAAGGTCGCCTCGGCCGATGTCGTCGGCGTGATGGACGCGGACCTGAGCCATCCCCCTGAACTGCTGCCGCGGATGTACGCGCTCTTCCGGGACCAGCAGGCGGATTTCGTCATCGGCAGCCGCTACATTCCCGGCGGAGGCACCAGCCACTGGTCGGCCGGACGGCTGGCGATGTCGCGCCTCGCCTGCGCGATCGCACGGCCGGTCACGCCGGTCCGGGACCCGACGTCGGGGTTCTTCCTCCTGCGGCGGTCGGTGACCGACAGGGTGGAGATCCAGGCCGGCGGGTTCAAGATCTGCCTCGAGTTGCTGGTCCGCGGCCGCGCGGCGCGCATCGTCGAGGTGCCGTACGTGTTCGTCGGACGCACCGTCGGCGAGAGCAAGATGAACCTCGCCGAGGCCACCGGCTATCTGCGTCAGGTGTGGCACCTCTTCCGGCACGCGCGCCGGCATCGCCTGGCCCGAACCTACGCGAGGCTGGCGCCCTGAGCCTGCGCAGGCGCATCCGCCGCGAGCGGATATAATCCAAGGTCATCATGAAGGCTCTGATCACCGGCGGTGCCGGGTTCGTTGGCTCCCATCTGTCCGATCTGCTGCTCGACCGCGGGCACGAGGTGCTCGTGCTCGACAACCTCTCGACGGGCTCGATCGAGAACATCGAGCACCTGAAGCAGCACCCGCGGTTCCGGTACACCATCGATTCGGTCACGAACGAACCGGTCCTGGCCGAGCACGTGGACTGGTGCGACGTCGTCTTTCACCTGGCCGCCGCCGTCGGCGTGAAGAAGATCGTCGAAGAGCCCGTGAGCACGATCGAGACCAACGTGCACGGTACCGAGGTGGTGCTGCGGAACGCGAACAAGAAGAAGCGTCTCGTGCTCATCGCGTCCACGTCGGAGGTCTACGGCAAGAGCGTGGACGTGCCGTTCCGCGAGGATTCGGACCTGGTGATGGGGCCGACGCCCAAGCACCGCTGGGCCTACGCCTGCAGCAAGGCCATCGATGAATTCCTCGCGCTCGCCTACTGGAAGGAACGCAAGCTGCCCGTGATCATCGTGCGGCTGTTCAACACGGTCGGACCGCGTCAGACCGGGCAGTACGGGATGGTGATCCCGAACTTCGTGCGCCAGGCGCTCGCCGGGCATCCGATCACCGTCTTCGGCGACGGCACGCAGTCGCGCAGCTTCACGTACGTCGGCGACGTGGTCCGCGGGCTGCTCGCCCTCGTCGAGGAGCCGCGCGCCGTCGGCGAGGTCTTCAACATCGGACATGGCGCCGAGATCACGATCCGGGAGCTGGCGGAGAAAGTGAAGGCACTGACGGGGAGCGCGTCGCCCATCCACACGATTCCATACGACCAGGCCTACGAGGCCGGCTTCGAGGACATGCCGCGCCGCGTCCCCGACATCTCGAAGATCCGCGATCTCGTCGGCTACCAGCCCACCGTGGCGCTCGACGAGATCCTCGAGAAGGTCATCGACCACTTCCGCAGCCGCTGAATGCCCCTCCGCAAGTCCGCCCGTGCCCTGGTCGAACGGACCCTGCTCGCGCAGGCCAAGCCGGTGCGGCGCCTGCTGCTCGCGACCGGCCGCGACCGGGCCCCGCGCCTGCCGGAGATCGTCCAGATCGAGAGCACCAACATCTGCAACGCCAAGTGCGTGTTCTGCCCGAGGGACGAGATGGACCGCAAACAGGGCGTCATGTCCTGGGAGCTGTTCACCAAGGTCACCGACGAGTGCGTGGCCCTCGGCATTCCGAGCATCCGCCTCCACAACTACGGCGAAGCGCTCCTCGACCGCCGGCTCGTGGACAAGATCCGGTACGCCAAGCAGCGGGGCGTCCGCGAGGTCGGCATCATCAGCAACGGCTCGCTGATCACCGACGAGATCGCCCGCGGCCTGGTCGAGGGCGGCCTCGACGCGATCAACATCAGCGTGGACGCCGCCGGCCGTGAGGTCTTCGAACGCACCCGCATCGGCCTGAAGTACGACAGGGTCATCGCCGGCATCGAGCGGATCCTCTCGGCGCGCGCCGCGCTCGGACGGACCCGACCCAAGCTGGTGCTGTCCTTCGTCCGCCAGGCGCAAGACTCCGCCGAGGAACAGGCGTTCATCGCACAGTGGAAGGCCCGCGCGGACAAGATCCACATCACCGACCTGCACAACTGGGCCGGCACGCTGCATCACGACGCCGACGTGCGATTCCCCTGTTACCGCGCCTGGCTCACCTTCACCGTGCTGTGGGACGGGCGCGTGTCGCTGTGCTGCGCCGATTTCGACGGGCGGCACATCCTCGGCGACCTGAAGACCCAGTCCATTGTCGAGGTGTGGAACGGCGAGGCCTACCGCGCGACGCGCGCCGCGCACCTCGACCACGGGGGGCCGCAGATCTGCCAGTCGTGCGATCTGCCACGAAAGGACTCCCCCCTGTGGATCACAAAACTGTACTGAAGGGAAGATCCGGCCCTCGCCGGCCGGCAGGCCGACACTTCTGAGGTTCCTGTTACACTCATTTGATCGCCGCTCGGGGCTGGCCGAAGTTGCCCATCGTCCGATAAGCGAAACGGGTGGTTCATTGCGTGCAAGGCAGGAGTTATTCGATGCGACGTATTGCTGGGTTCGGGGCTGGGTGCTTGCTTGCGATCATGGCCGTGCTGCTGCAGCCGTCGGAGTCGCTGGCGCAGGCCGCCCGCCTCGGTGAGTCCTTTTTCGTATCCGCCGGCAACTCGCCGGTCAGGTTCCCCGACGTCGAGTTCGACAGCCTGAACGCCGTCTATCTCGTCGTCAACGGCCAGTTCAGGGTGACCGGGCAGTTCGTCAGCCGCGACGGCGGGCGGATCGGGGAGTCGTTCACGGCGATCCCATCGCGCGCCGCCATCACGGCGCGCGTCGCCTACGCGCCAGGACCCAACGTGTTCCTGGTCACGTTCATCGACGAGTCCCAGGCCAGGAACGAGACCATCGGCGGCCGGCTCCTGCGGTTCGGCCCCGGAGGCGTGCCCGAGTTCCTGACCGGTGAATTCGTGATCGCCAGCAACGGCCGCGCCAAGCACCTCGAATCCGCGCCGAGCGTGGCCTGGTCCTCGGCCAGCAATGAGTTCCTCGTCACGTGGGCCGAGTATCGGCAGGCCGGCGGCCCGGACGTGCTGGCGCAGCGCGTGTCCGCGAGTGGCCAACTCCTGGGAGGCGAGATCCTCATCAGTACCTCAGGGGCGTGGGAAGGCCTTCCCGCCGTGGCCTACAACTCCCAGCAGGACGAGTTCGCCGTGGCCCTGATGTTCGAGCCTGCGTCCGGCGGGCAATACGCCCGGCTGGTCAGGGTCAAGCCCGGCAGCGGAGCGGTCCTCGGCGCCAACAACCTGTACGGGAGCGCAGGCCTCAACAACTACCCTGAGGTGGCCTACGACACCAGTCGCAACCGTTACCTCGTGATCTCCTGGTACTTCACGAGCAACGCCGACGTGTGGGGCATGTTCGCGGACGCGTCCCTCCAGCCGATCGGCAACCTGATCCCGGTGGCCGCCAACCCGTGGTTCGAAGGCGGCGACGGGATCGGGCTGGCCTTCAACTCGTACGCGGACGCGTATTTCGCGGCATTCCAGGGCCCCAGTTCCGACACGCTTGGGGTGTCGGTGTCCGGAGACGGCGTGCCGGACACCGTGTTCAGAGCCATGGTGAGCGGGGCCCGGCTCGACATCTTCCAGCCCCAGGTGGCCGCCGACACGGGCATGGCGCGCTGGATGGTCGCCACGTCGGTGGACTACAACCGGATGATGGGGCAGATCCTGGAGACCAAGGGCCGGTCCGCTCCTCCGCCCCCGCCGCCACCGCCACCGCCGCCGCCCCCGCCGCCAACCTCGGCGCAAATCGACCTGAGTTACCAGGCCGCGCCGAACGGCAGCTGGTTCTTCGCCGAGGCCGTCACCGGGGGATCGCTCGGGTTCGAGACGTATCTGCTCCTGGCCAATCCCAACACGCAGCCGGTGGCACTCAAGGCGTACATCGCCCGCGGCACGGACGGTTTCACCGTCGAAAAGGACCTGACCCTCGCGGCCCAGTCGCGTACGACGCTGCGCCTCGGGGACTACGTCGCGGAGGGCGCCTATGGCGTCGTCCTCCAGTCCCGTACTCCAGGCGCGGATGTGTTCGCCGAGCGCTCGACCTACTGGGGGCGCACGTGGGGCGAAGGCGGGGCCTTGTCCGAGGGCCGTCACGACACGCGGACGACGTGGTACTTCGCCGAGGGGTCGCTGAAGAACTCCTTCTTCGACAACTTCTTCCTGGTCTTCAACCCGTCGAACACGCAGACCGCGAACGTCCAGGTCACCTTCATGCTGCAGGATGGGCAGGGCACGGTGGTGCGCACGTACCCCGTGGCGCCGCGCGCCCGACTCACGGTGCACGCCAACACGATCGGCGAGCTCGCCGGGAAGGACTTCGGCACCCGCGTGGATGCCGACGTGCCCGTCGTCGCTGAACGCGCGATGTACTGGGGTCCGGGGTGGCAGGGCGGCACGTCCACCGTGGGCGCGTCGGAGACGTCGCCAATCTGGCTCTTCGCAGAAGGTGCGGCCGCCCCCGGCTTCGACACCTATTTGACGGTGCTCAATCCCAACGGCGCCGCGACGACCGTCGATGTGACGTTCATGGGTGAGGCCGGACAGCTCGGGCCGGTGCGTTCGTTCTGGATCGCCGGCAACTCGCGTACGACGATCTGGGTCACGGGACAGGTCGGACACGCCGGAGCCGTGGGCGCGAGGATCGTGAGCCGTGAAGGCCTCGGGATCGTGTGCGAGCGTTCCACCTACTGGGGGAACGGCCAGTGGGTCGAGGGATCCAGCGCGACCGGCGTCACGGTGCCGGCACCGGTGTGGTATCTCCCGGAAGGCGTGTCGATCAATGGGTTCGATACGTTCGCGCTGATCGCCAACCCGAACCCGTACTGGGTCAAGGTACGGGTGTGGCCGATCCACAACGACGGCGGCCGGCCCTACCCGGTGGACATCGACATCGAGCCCAACGGGAGGGAGACGATCTGGGTCAACAAGGACCCGCGCTTCCCCGCCGAGGTCAGCACCACGTTCTCCCTGCTGGTGGAGACCCTGACGCCTGGTGCGGGGGTCATTGCCGAGGAGGCCATCTACTGGCGATCCGACTCCGCGCACTACTGGCAGGGTGGCAGCGCCGCCATCGGGTTGCCGCGCTACCAGTAGGTATGAGCCAGGCTCGCGGCGCGGTGGCCGCTCTCGTGTGCGTCGGGGCGGTTGCCGCCCTCATCCCGGTCGCCGCGGCACAGTCAGGCGCCACGGCCGAAGACCGACTGGCCAGGGCGAAGACGGCGCTGGGCCGCGGTGAGACGAAGCAGGCCTTCGCACTCATCGACGAGGTCCTGACGGCGACGCCCGGTCGGCGCGATGCCGCGGCCCTGAAAATCGAGACGCTGAGCGGTGAGGGCGACTGGGCCGCCGCCCACGCGGCCTACTCCGCCTGGCGGACGGCCAGCCAGAAGGACGACCAGGCGCTGCTCGTCCCGGTGTCCCGCGCCGTCCTGCTGGATATTGCCGGGGCCGACCAGGGCCTCAAGGCGGAGGCCCTGGAACGACTGGCGTGTGCCGGCGATGCCAAGGTGCTCGAGCAGCTCAAGCCGCCGAAGACGGACCGCGCGACTGCGCCTGCCCTCGACGCGCTCTTCGTGCTCGCCCGCTTCGGAGACGAGGCTGCCCTCGCCGAGGTGCGGCGCACCGCGTCGGCAGGGGCTCGTGGCGCGCGCATCAGCGCGCTGCAGACACTGGAGCGGATCAAGGACCGGAGCCTGGCCGGCGAGCTCGAGCGAGCGCTCGCCGACGCCGATCCCACGGTGCGGCTCGCGGCCGCGACGCTGGCGCGCCGGTCTCCCAGCCCGCGACTCGCCGCGCCGCTGAAGGCCCTGCTCGACGACCGCATCCTGCTGATGCGGCTCGAGGCTGCGGCCGCACTCCAGGCCCTGGGAGATCCCCGCGGGATTCCGTTGCTCGAGCAGGCACTGACCAGCGAATTCGTGGATGCCCGCCTGGCGGCCGTACGCGGACTCGCCTCTGGCAAGAGCACCTCGTGGCAGCCAGTCGCCAGGGAGATTCTGAAGAACCGGGACGGCCTGTTCCGGCTGGAAGCGGCGGAGCTGTTGCTGACCGTCGACCCGCAGGCGGCCAACGCCGTCCTGCGTGAGGCGGGTGCAGACCCGAATCCTACGGTGCGAGGTGCGGTTGCCGCGGTGCTCGCGCGGCAGGCCGTACCCATGGTGGACCTGTTGTCCACGCTCGTCGCGGACTCCAGCCCGACGGTCCGTCTCGAAGCCGCGGGTCGCCTCGTGAACCCCACCTCGGCGTGCGTTCCCTGAGTCCGCTGGTCGTCGCCGGCCTGCTCTTGATCCTCGGACAGGGCCTGTCCGCACAGCCCTCCGATCCCCTGGCCGCGGCGCGCGACGCCCTGCGACGGGGCGAGACGACCCGGGCCGTGGCGCTCGCCGACGCGGAGCTCGGCCGTCACCCCAGGTCGCGCCCGGCCCTGACCCTCAAGATCGAGGCGCTCACCTCAGCCAACGACTGGGAAACCGCGATCGACGTGTACGACGTGCTCCTTGCGCTCAACGGAGCGGAGGACCGGCGGCTGCTCGAGGCGCTCTCGCGGGCCTTCCTGCGCGAGATGGTCGCGCTCTACCCCCAGGTCCGGGTGATGGCCCTGTCGCGTCTGGCATGTGCGGGCGACCGGCAGGCCTTGCTCGACCTCCGGCGGGCGCTGATGCAGGCGCGTCCGGACGACCTCGAGGCCCTGACGGCGAGCGCCAGGCTCGGCGAGCTCCAGGGCGTCGCCGCGCTGAGGACCCTGGCGACCAGCGGGCCGGTTCCGACCCGCGCGCTCGCACTGCAGGCCCTGCAGCGCGTCCGCGACCGGAGCGCGGGCGAGGCCGTCCTGGCGGCCGTTGAGCACGAGGACCTCTACCTTCGACTGACGGGCATCCGGGCGGCCCGGCTCCTGACGGTCGAGGCCGCCCGCCCCCGGCTTCGACTCCTGCTCAGCGACCCCAACGTCTTCGTGGCCGCGGAAGCTGCAGCGTCCCTGGCGACGCTGGGCGACGTCGATGCGGTCGGCAGGCTGAAGGCGCTCCAGTCACATCCGAGTCCGGACGTACGCCTCGCAGTACTCATCGGCTTGCTGTCCCAGGGAGCGGACCCGACGGTGCTGACCGGCCTGGAAGCCGTGGCGCGCTCGCGCAACGGCTCGGCCTGGCTGGCGGCCCTGGAGACTCTCCTCGACGCCGCACCGACACGAGGCGCCGACCTGGTACGGGAGGCGCTTGGGGATCCGAACCCGAACGTCCGCCTCCTCGCGCTCCGGCTGTTTCCCCGGACGGGGCCCCCAGCGGAGCAGGATCTGGCCGCACTCCGTCTTCAACTGCGCGAACCCCAGAACTTCATGAAGATGGAAGCGGCGACGGCCATTCTCGGTCCGACGGACCTCTGCGTCTTCTGAGAGTCGGGCGCAGATGTCTCGATTCGAGGCACGGCCAGACGGCCTCGGCGGTCGTCCGAACAGTTGACCGGGCGCACGGCCTGAATTGTGCACCCTTGTTTCCAGGTGACACCGTGACGCCATGTCGGTCCTGTCGACCGGGCGTATACTGGGGATTGGAATCACCCATGCGAACCAAGCTCCTTCTCGGCATGTTGGCCGTGGCGGTGGCCGGACTGACGCCCCCCGCCGACGCGGACGTGACGGTCGCGATGCAGAACGGCCGGGTGACGGTGATGGCGCAGAACGCCCAACTCCGGCAGATCCTCGCGGAGTGGGCTCGCGTCGGGCAGACGAAAATCGTGGGGGCGGAGAAACTCTCGGGGCCGCCGCTGACCCTGCAACTGCAGGATGTCCCTGAACGACAGGCGCTGGAAACGCTGTTGCGCGCGGCAAGCGGCTACATGGTGGCGCCGCGCGCGATGCCGGCCGCCCACGTCTCCGTCTTCGACCGGATTCTGATCCTGCCCACGAGCACGGCCCCTGCGGCGACGGCCGCGGCAGGACGCGGGGGTTCCGCGCCGATGGCGCCCAGGCCCGCGCCCATCCAGCAGGCTCCGCCGATGCAGCCTGCCGAGGAGTCCGACGCGGTGCCGCTGGACCCGGAGGAGCAGACCCCGGAACTCGACATGCAGGAAGGTCGCGATTTCGACTACGCGAACCCGCAGCAGATGATGCAGCGACGGCAGCAGCAGATGCAGCAGCCCTCAGGGGCCGCGTCGCCGGCCGGTGCCTCACGTCCCGGGGTCATGATGCAGCCGCCGACGCCCGCCGGACCGGCGGTCTTCCCGGGAACC
>CAYLZN010000115.1:0-5411 GCA_964387935.1 uncultured Vicinamibacteraceae bacterium
TCCCTGAACACTCCGTTGAACAGGTCGCTGTTGGCAGGCACCACGAGGTTTTGCGCGGTTTGCGTGGTCTGGCGCCAGCCTTCGTAGTAGCCGAAGAAGAAGAGTTTGTTCTTGACAATCGGACCACCCAGACGGCCGCCGAACTGGTCGCGCGCGAGTTCGGCCTTCGGGACGCCCGTGCGATTGTTGAAGAAACTGTTGGCGGCCAGGTCGTTGTCGCGACTGGTGTAGAACGCGCTACCCCGGAACGTGTTCGAGCCAGCGGGGGTCACCATGCGGACCGAGCTGGCCCCGCCCGCCGCGTCGGCGCCCTGTACTGATGACGTGATGCTGAACTCGGACACGTTGTCAGACGTCGGCCGGTTCGGCAGGAAGTCCAGCGAGTTGGTGCGAATGAAGTTGTCCTGGATGTTGATGCCGTCCAGCGTCACCTGCGTCCAGCTGGGCCGACCCCGTTGATGACGGTGTTCGTGCGGTTGGTCATCGCCTGCACGCCCGGCTGCAGCTTGATCAGGTTCGTGATGTCGCGGTTGGCGAGCGGGATCTCGAGGACCTGCTTCTGCTGCACCGTGCTCGTCACCTGCGGCGACGTGGTCTTGACCAGAGGCGATACGCCCTCGACAGTGATGACCTCAGCCACTTCACCGATCTCGAGCCTGGCCGTGAGGGAGGTCTCCTCGCCGACGTCGCTGGCCGATCAGGTGGTCCGCGCCCGCGGCGAGCGGGCGCGATTCTCCGGGCCCGGCGACAAGGACGTGCACGTGAACAGCGACGCCGCCATGAGGGCCCTGCGGGTCGCGGACCTGGCGCGGGAAGACATCCGCACGGCTCCGCCGGAGATCCGCGACTGGTTCACGGGGTACGCGGCTGGCTACAACGCCTGGCTGACCAAGGCCGGCCCTGCGGGCATCGCCGGATGGTGTCGCGGCGCGGAGTGGGTGCGCCCGATCACCGCGGACGATGTGGCGGCGAGGGGCCGGCTGGTGACGCTGACGTTGACGAACTACGCCGAGATGATCGCCACTGCCGCGCCGCCTGGGAGCGCCGGGAGCGCCCCCGGCGGCCACCCGCCGCACGACGAGGCGGGCGCGCCGGCTCTCCCCGACCCGGAGGCCGCGCTCAGCAACGGCTGGGCGATCGGCAGGAACCGGTCCGAGACCGGCCGCGGGATGCTCCTCGCCAACCCGCACTATCCATGGGTGGGGTCGAACCGGTTCTGGGAGAAGCACCTCACCATCCCCGGTGTGATGGACGTCTACGGCGTGGGCCTGCTCGGGATGCCGGGCGTGCTGATCGGGTTCAATCCTCACGTGGCGTGGACGCACACCGTGTCTGCCGGCGCCAGGATCACCGGCTACGCGCTCACGCTGGTCCCTGGGCAGCCGACCAGCTACGTGTACGACGGCGCGCCGCGCGCGATGGAGGCGCGACAGGTCACGATCGACGTGCGCCAGGCCGATGGGACGCTGCGCCCGGTCGCCCGCACGATCTACTTCACCCACTACGGCCCGGTCGTGAACTTCCCGGGCCTCCCCTGGACCGCGACGCGTGCGATCGCGCTGCGCGACGCCAATGCGGACAACAACGAGTCCTCGCAGTTCTACCTCGCGATGGGTCGTGCGCGCTCGCTGGACGAGGTGAAGCGCGCGCACGCGCGACCGGGCGGCGTGGCGTTCGTCAACACGATGGTCGCCAGCGATGACGGCCGCGCGCTCTACATCGACGGGTCGGCGGCGCCTCACCTGTCGGCCGAGGCCATCGCCCTGTGGAAGACGCGCGCCGACTCCGACGCCGATACGAAGACGGCCTACGCGCGCGGGCTGATCCTGCTCGATGGCAGCGACCCGCGCTTCGAGTGGGTGCGCGACGACCGGGCACGGGACCCCGGCGTCGTCCCCGCCGAGTTGGTCCCGCAGCTCGAACGCACGGACTACGTCTTCAACGCGAACGACAGTTACTGGATCAGCAACCCGCACGCGCCGCTCACCGGCTTTTCGCCCGTCCACGGCCGGGAGGACACGCCGCGGTCGCTGCGGACGCGCATGAACGTGCGGCTGCTGGACGACCTGTCGCCGGCCGGCCCCTCGGGCGCGAACGGACGTTTCTCGCTCGACGAACTCGCGGCCGCCGTGTTCGGCAACCGCTCGATGAGCGCCGAACTGCTGCGCGCCCCGCTCACCGCGCAGTGCCAGGCCACGCCATCCGTCACGCTCGAGGGTCGTGACGTGGACGTCGGTCCGGCCTGCCGCACGCTCGCGGCGTGGGACGGCCGGTTCGATCTCGACAGCCGCGGCGCGGTGCTCTGGCGCGAGTTCATCACGCAGTATCGAGGCGCGGACTTCAGCCGGGCCGGCCGGCTGTTTGCCACGGATTTCGCGGCGAACGACCCAATCGCGACGCCCCGGGATCTCGTCGGCCGGTCGAATGGGGACGGCACCTCGCCGGACGGGCCACTCGCGGCGCTGGCCCGCGCCGTGCTCGCCCTCGAGCGCGCGAGCCTCACGGTGGACACGCCGCTGGGCGCGGCGCAGTTCGCCGACCGCGGCGGACAGCGCATCCCGATCCACGGTGGCCTCAGCGGTGAGGAAGGCATCGCCAACTTCGTCAACTACGCGCCGAACGACACGACGCTCGAGCCCGACGCGCCAGTCGGCAAACCGGTCGCAGGCAGTCGATACCTCGGCCCCGCCGGCTACCCGGTCAACCGCGGCACCAGCTTCGTCATGGTGCTGGCCTTCACGGAGCGCGGCCCCGACGCCCGGGCTCTCCTCACCTACGGGCAGTCCGGCGATCCGCAGTCGGCGCACTTCCGGGATCAGACGGAACTATTCTCGAAGAAGGCCTGGCGGCCCGTCCTGTTCACGGAGGCCCAAATCAAGGGGGATCCGGCGCTGCGGACGGTGGTGGTCAGGGGAAGGTAGGGGACGTACGGCGTACGGCGTACGACGTACGGCGGCGTACGGTCAGAAGGCGGCGTACGGCTCAAGGCGGGAGACTTGGCCTTCTGGGAGCGATGCGATGGGTGGTGGACGGCGCCAAGGGTCGGGCCTCAGGCGTGAGCCGACGGGGTCCACGCGACGCCGAGATCGCGGGCCGCGGTGGCCAGACGCCTGTCGATCGTCCAGAACTGGCAGGCGCCGACGAGCGCGCTCGCGATCAGATGCACGTCGACCCAGCCGAGGCCCGTGCCCGCGAGCCCGTGCGGCTCGACCAGCGCCATCGCTTCTCCGTGCTCCACCACAGCCAGCGCCGGCAGCGCCGCCAGCAGATGGAGGACCTCCCGGCGCCGCCTGATCGACCCGAGCCCGATCTCGCCGATCACGAACGGGTGGCACGCGACCTGCCCCTGTTCGAGCAGGCCCGACAGCGCCCGGTTGCCCCGTCGCAGGTGCTCCACCCACACGGAGGTATCCACCAGGATCATCGCTGGCGCCGTGCGGCGGGCCGTCGTCGCGGCGCCAGCCTGAGGGCGGGCTCGCTGCCGCCCAGCGCCGCCAGCCGGCGCGCACTCTCGCGGGCAATCAGCGCGCGCAGACCCTCGTGCAGCAGGAACGTCTTCTCCTTCACCCCCGTCAGGCTCTGCGCCCGCGCCACCAGTGCTTCGTCCAGGATGACGGTCGTCCGCATATGCATGAGTATGTATCGAAGGTGCATATGGCGCAAGGGCTTCTGGCGGGGGCAGGCGCCGAGACACCCGCCGGGAAGCGGGCTGGCAGGACTCGGCCGACCTGGGGAGCGATGCGATGGGCGTCAGTTCGAAACCGCGCCGAAAGGAGCGCAGGATTGCACGCGCCAGCTCCCACATGGAGTGGCGCGTTCACCGATGCAGGCAATCCAAGCGCATGGAGGCCGCGGTTTCGAGCATCGGCTCCCGGGAGGCCGCGAACTGCCAGCCCGATTCCCGGCGTCCCTCACTTCTCCCGATAGTCCAGCGGCGGCGGACGGTTGCCGACGAGCGGCGTGTAGGTGAAATCGGCCCCCACCTTCCTCGTGTGTTCCGTCTTCGCGGCCGCGACAAGCGCCGGATCGGTGAACAGGTCGATGGCCGTGAGCGCCAGCGTCTTGGCCGCCACCATCATGCCCTTCGCGCCGATGCTGCTCCCGGTTGCCGCGACCGCCTGCCACGAGTGCCCCGGCGTGCCGGGCACGTAGGTGGCCGCGCGCAGGCCGGCCGTCGGCACCACCCAGCTCACGTCGGACACGTCGGTCGAGAAATCGCCCTGTCCGCCCGTGCGCAGCGGGGCGATCTCCGAGGCGCGCGAGAGCGGCGGCAACGTGCCTGGCAGTGACTTCCGCAGCGTCTCCGCAAACGCCCGTTCCTCGGGCGTGTAGTTCACCCCGCCGACGGCGCGCAGGTTGGCGTCGATGCGTCGCGACAGCGTCTCGTTCGGCAGCAGGTTGTACGTCGCATGCACGATCTCGGTCTCGACCGTCGTCCCGGTGCCCATGGCGGCGCCCTGCGCGGCCTTCTCGATGCGGTCGAAGATCGACGCCACCTCTTTCGGGCTCGGATGCCGCACGTAGAGGAACACCTCGGCGAAGTCGGGAACGACGTTGGGTGCGCTGCCGCCGCTAGTGATGACGTAGTGGATGCGCGTGTCCTCGGGCACGTGCTCGCGCATCAGGTTGACCATGTGGTTCATCGCCTCGACCCCGTCGAGCGCGGACCGCCCGCGCTCCGGCGCGCCCGCCGCGTGGGCCGACACCCCGCGGAACCGGAACTTCGCCGACTTGTTCGAGAGCGACGTGTCCTCGCTCGCGTCGTTGCTGTCGCCGGCGTGCCAGTGCAGGACGACGTCGACGTCGCGGAAGAGACCGTCGCGGACCATGTAGACCTTGCCGGCGCCGCCCTCTTCGGCCGGCGTGCCGTACACGCGGATCGTGCCCTTCACGCCGCCCCCGGCCATCCACTGCTTCACCGCGATCGCGGCAGCGGTGGACCCGGTGCCGAACAGGTTGTGGCCGCAGCCGTGACCGGCGTCCTTGCCTGCGATGGGCTTGCGCTCCGGCACCGCGTCCTGGTTCAGTCCGGGGAGTGCGTCGAACTCCGCCAGGATGCCGATGACCGGCGACCCGGTCCCGTAGCTCGCGATGAACGCTGTTGGCATCCCCGCGACCCCGGCCTTCACGTTGAAGCCGGCCGACCGCAACTGCTCCTGCAGGAGCGCCGAGCTCTTCACCTCCTGGTAGCCCACCTCCGCGAGCCGCCAGATCTCGAACGCCACGCCCTCGTAGGTCTTCGCGTTCGCGTCGAGCCACGCGGCGGTGCGGGTCTTGGCGGCGGGCACCTGGGCCGGCACCTGGGCGGACACCGCGGGCGCGATGAGCGCGGTCAGGCACAGCGTCGCGACTGCGACACCGGACGCACGAAGGCGGCTGCGGAGGAAACGGCGCATGGGGAACACCTCCAG
>CAYLZN010000115.1:5511-15295 GCA_964387935.1 uncultured Vicinamibacteraceae bacterium
CACCGGACGCACGAAGGCGGCTGCGGAGGAAACGGCGCATGGGGAACACCTCCAGGGACGGTTATCGGTTATCGGTCGTCGGTTGAGCCGCGAGCCGCCAGCCGTGAGCCGTGAGCCCTGAGCCCTGGGCCCTGAGCCCTGAGCCCTGAGCCCTGAGCCCTGAGCCCTGAGCCCGCCCTACTGTGCCACAATCCCGCCGTGCGCCTCACGTCTGCGGCAGTAACGTTGGCGGCCGTGTTCGCCTGCGGAGGGTGCGGCGGGTCTTCGGCCCCGGCCACGCCATCGAGCCCGGCCTCGGCCACGGCCCCGACGTCGAACCCGCCGGCGGGCGCGGTCGGCCCCCAATGCGTCGCGCGCCCGAATCCCGCACCTGGCCCCGTCTCCGACCCGAACGGTCCGATGTTCCACCAGGTGGTCGTCGCCCGCACCACCGATGGTCTCACCCTCACCGACCCGCGCATCGTCCAGCCAGCGGCCTCGGTGCCGGACGGCGTGCGTGCGCCCGACGGCCGCACGCTGATCTACTACGTCAACGGGGCCCAGCACGGCGTCTGGGCCGGCACCGCCACGGCTTCATCACTGTCGCCGATCGGGCCGATCTCGCTCGATGGCGTGCGCGATCCCCTGGGCATCGTGGACCCCGATGCGTATCGGGTCGGCGATCGCATCCGACTGGCCTATCTTGCCGGCTTCGATTCGAGCGAGCGCGCGATCTGCCTGGCAGAGTCGGACGACGGTCTGTCGTTTCGCAGCGTGGGGCTGGCGCTCGACCTGCGGGGCCGCGGGACGATCACGGACCCCTCCGTGATTCGCCTGCGGGACGGGTCCTGGCTGATGGCGCTCTCCGAGGGGCAAGCGACGTGGCTCGCGCGCTCGGCCGACGGCCTGTCGTTCACGATGGGCGAGCGCCTGACGTACGGCGGCGTGCCCGAGCTCGCCGCCCTCGACGATGGCGCGGTTCGGCTCTACGTGTGCGCGGGCGGCATCGTCGCCTATCGGTCGACGGACGCGGCGTCGTGGCAGCGCGAGCAGATCGTCGTCACCCGCGGCCCGAACGGCTCCGGACTGGTCTGCGACCCGAGCCGCGTCGCCGGCACGGACCTGTTCGTGTTCAAGACGGGGATGTGACGGGCGATCGTCGGTCGTCGGTCGTCGGTGCGTGTCACGGCAGCAACCCCCAACCGATAACGGGAGGATACCGCCGGGGCGACATGCCGCGGCCCGGGCGCCCGAGCCGCGTGCGCCCGCCCGGTGCGCCGCCCAAGTCCCGTACGCCGCCGTACGTCGTACGCCGTACGCCTACTTCTCTGCCAGCAACAGTTCCCTGGCCTTCTGCAGTTCCTGGCGATGCTGCTCGCTCACCGTGGGGTACTTCAGGTCGAGACCCTGGAGTGTCCGGTACATGATGGCCGCCACGGCGAGGCGCATGAACCACTTGTTGTCGGCGGGGATGATGTACCAGGGCGCATGCTTCGTGCTCGTGTGCGTGAAGACGTCCTCGTACGCCTTCATGTACTCATCCCAGTGCTGCCGTTCCTTCGCGTCGGTCACCGAGAACTTCCAGTTCTTCTCGGGTTGCTCGATGCGTTCGAGGAACCGCTTCTTCTGCTCGTCCTTGGAGACGTTCAGGTAGAACTTGAGCACCTTGACGCCGTTCTCCACGAGGTACTGCTCGAAGTCGTTGATCTGGTGGAAGCGGTTCTTCCAGATGTCCTTGCCCTTCTCGCTGGCGGGCAACTGCTGCGCCCCGAGGATCTCGGGATGCACGCGGACGACGAGCACCTCCTCGTAGTAGGAGCGGTTGTGGATGCCGATCCGCCCGCGCTCGGGCAGGGCCTTCATCGAGCGCCAGAGGAAGTCGTGGTCGCGCTCCTCGGCCGACGGCGCCTTGAAGCTGAACACCTGGCAGCCCTGAGGGTTGAGCCCGGACATGACGTGCTTGATGGTGCCGTCCTTGCCCGCGGCGTCCATGGCCTGGAAGACGACCAGCAGGGCCCACGTGTCCTGGGCGTACAGCATGTCCTGCTGCCTGGCCAGGGCTTCGACGCCGCGCTGCAGCAACTCCTCGGCCTCGTTCTTGTCGGTGATCTTCGCCGTGTAGTTCGGGTCGTAGTCGTCGAGCGAGATCTTCTTGCCTGGCTTGGCGATGAGCCGTTCCATCAGGGCGTCGATCCGCTTCTCAACCTTGGCCATTTCGAGTGCCTCCGCAGGTGCCCCGCATCATACCGCCTTTGAGCTACCATGAGACGTTTGGGCGGAGGCCCCTGCAATGCTGCACTGCGTCACTCGTCGTTCCTGCGTGATTCTGGCGTTTCTTCTCGTTTCTCCCGGCATGTCGCCCGTGGGCTTCGCGCAGGATGCGCCGCCTGCGGCCGCCCGCAGCCAGGCGCCCGCCCCGGCCCCGCGGCCGCGCATCGGCGTGGCCTTCGGCGGTGGCGCCGCAAAGGGCATCGCCCACATCGGCGTGATCCGCTGGTTCGAGGAGCACCGCATCCCCGTGGACTTCGTTGCCGGGACGAGCATGGGCGGGCTCGTCGGGGGTGCGTACGCTTCCGGCATGAGTTCGGCGGAGCTCGAGGCGCTGATGCAGGAGACGGACTGGGACCTGATGTTCCTGGCCGACACCCCGTTCAGATACAAGACGTTTCGCCGGAAGGAAGACGCGCGCGCCTACCCGGGCCAGATCGACTTCGGCCTCAAGAACGGCCTCACGCTGCCTGCCGGCCTGAACGCGGGGCAGCAAGTGCAGCTCATGCTCAGGCGCATCGCGTATCCCTACTACGACCTGACGTCGTTCGACGATCTCCCGACCCCGTTTCGCTCCGTCTCAGCCGACCTCCGCACGTCGGACCAGGTGGTGATGGACTCGGGCTCCCTCGCGAGCGCCATGCGGGCGACGATGGCCATCCCGGGTGTGTTCACACCGGTGGAACGCGACGGGCGCCTGCTCGTGGACGGCGGCACGCTGAACAACATCCCGGCCGACGTGGCACGGAACATGGGCGCGGACGTAGTCATTGCCGTCAACGTCGGCACGAGTTCCGAGCCGGCCGAGGCGCCGTCGAACATGTTCGCCATTCTCGGGGCGACGCTCAGCACCATGATGAACGCCGGCATCAAGACCGCCCTCAAACAGGCGGACATCGTCGTCGCACCGGACATGAAGGGCCTGGATGGCATGGCGTGGCGGAGCAGCGACGAACTGATCCGGCGCGGGTATGCGGCGGCCGAGGCCGCGAAGGATCAGTTGCTCCGCTACGCCGTGGACGAAGCGACGTACGCCGCGTGGACACAGGCGCGCAATGCGAGGCGGCGGACGGCGGCGCCCACGGTTGCATGGGTGCGCGTGGACGGCGTGCCGGTCGACGCGCAGGCGCGGATCGCCGATCCCATGGGCACGCTGGTCATCGGCCGTCCCTTCGACCGACCCCAGGTCGAGCAGATTGTTCTCGACACGATGGGGACCGACCGGTACGAGCTCATCGACTACCGGCTCGAACCCGGGCCGGAGGGCGTGGGCCTCGTGATGATCATCACGCCGAAGTCCTACGGCCCACCGTTCCTGTACCCGGCCGTCGACCTGCAGAACATCGATTCCAATTCGTTCTCGATGAACCTGCGGGCACGCCTGGCGATGTTCGACACGCTCGTCGCGGGATCCGAGCTGCGCCTCGACGCCGGCGTCGGCACGAGGACGTTCATCTCCGGCGAGTGGTACCGGCGGTTCGGCCGATCGCCCGTGTTCGGAGCCGTGCGGGGCTACGCCTCGAACGACAGCCTGAACCTCTACGATGAGGATGGACAGTTCCTGGCGGAGTATCGAGACAAGACCACGGGCGCCGGGTTCGACCTGGGGCTCGCCATCGACCGGAGCAACGAGATTCGCCTGGGGTACGACGTGGCCGACGTGCGGATCCGGCGGCGGATCGGCGAGGACGTGCAGCCGGAGGCCGTGGGCAGCGACCAGTTCGTCACGCTCCGGTGGGCGCACGACTCGCAGACGAGCCCCGTCATCCCCACGCGCGGCGTCTACAGCATCGCCACGTTCCGCTACTACTTCGACACGCCGGAGATCCAGAGGCTGGACGGAACGACCATCGATCGCAGGGACTTCCCGCAGGCCGAGGCCCGGGCCTGGTGGTTCAGGCGCGTCAAAGAGAATCACCGCGCGTTCGTGACCGGCGCGTTCGGCACGACGTTCGACCAGGATCCGGGAGTCCACGTCTTCCGCATGGGCGGGCCGATGAAGCTCGGCGCGCTCAACAACGACGAGATCATCGGCGAGCACTACCTGTATCTGGCCGGCGGCCTGCTCTATCGCTGGTTCCGGCTTCCCGATGTGCTGGGCGGCAATGCCTACCTCGGCGCGTGGTACGAGAACGGCTCGGCGTTCGAGGACTGGGACGGCAACAAGAAGTACCTCGCGAACCTCTCCGGGGGCACCGTGGTTGAAACGCTGCTCGGCCCGTTCTTCCTGGGTGGCAGCGTCTCGCTCAACGACGGGAGCACGCGCTTCTACGTGTCGCTGGCGCCGTTCGTGTTCTGATCGGCCGTCGGTCGTCGGTCGTCAGCCATCCCTTCAGAATGAGGTAGACCTCCGCGTGGTTGAGGAGCGCGAGGTGACCGATGCCCCCGAGGTGCACGCCCGTGCCGCTCCCCAACGGGACGCGCCGCCGCCGCCCATGGCCGGACGCACTGGCGTGGCGAACCAGGCCGTCCCCGAACGCACGGCCGGCAGGGTGGCCGGGATCGCGCGTCAGGGAGCCGGCCACGAAATAGTGCCGCGCGTGCTCCAGGAACGGAACCTCGACCCACCCGTCGCCCTCCGTGATCCGTCCGTCGCGCAGGTCTCGAACCCCACGGCTGCGGAGCTTCAGGGGTCGTGCCAGAGGCGCCGTCTCCGGCAGGTGCGACAGCAGGCGATCGGCGACATGGACGCCCTTGGCGAGCGGCGCCCCCAGGTGTGGCGTGCCCAGCGTCACGAGCGTGCGCACGGCGGCCACCCAGGCGGCACCGTCCCGTTCGCCGTAGTGGCAGGCACTGCGCAGCACCAGACCACCCATGGAATGCCCGACGAGCGAGATGTCGGTGAGCGGCACGGGCCACGCCGCCGTCAACGCCTCGAGCAGGCCGGACAGCGCACGACCGTTGTCGCTGACCTGAAGGCCGCTGTTGTAGCGCACGTACACCGGGCTCATCCTGAGATCCCGCCGCAGCCGGTCGCCATACGACCGTGCTCGACCGGGGCCGTGCCACCAGGACTCGTCACTCTCGCCCAGGCCGTGAACGAACACCACCAGGCGGGGCGAGGCGGAGCGGAACGCCCTGGCGACCGACGCCCGGGTCAGCGACAGATCATGACCTCGCACCCGCACCGCCATCTGGACGGCCAGCGCCGGGTACTGCTCGGCGAGCGTGTCTCCCCACAGGCCGTTCATGGCGGACAGCACGGTCCTTCCCGCGCGCGTCCGTGAAGGTGCTGGCGCCCCTGGATCACTGCCCCGCGCGACCACTTCGGCACCGGCCACGGAGGCCAGCTTCACGGCACCCGAGGTCGCGGAGTAGGCGGCCGAAGCGATCGTCTCGTGCACGGCGTGGACCGGAGCGGCCAGCGGCGGGAGCCACCCCCAGACGCGAGCGGCAATCGCGCGGTGCATGCCAGCGACGATGTCGACGATGCCGCTCGAGGCATCGCCCAACAGCCTGCCGAACGACCTCAGTTCCGCCTGGCGCGCCATGTGCGGCTACTGGATCAGTCCATGGCGCCTGGGCGTGGCGCAGGCCGCCGCAGACAGGACCATCGTCACCATCGTCACTGTCCTCACCGTCCGGTACATGCTCACTCTTTGGTTGCGATCTTGCAATGCTATTACGCTCAGGGGCAGGCCACAATCCTCGGCGGTGCCAAGGCGAATAGGCCCGCACCCGTCAGGGGAGAAAGGAACTGATTCGATGATCAAGGTGTGCGCGTCGCTGGTGGTTTGTGCCGCTCTGGCTGTGCCGTGCTTCGCCCAGGCGCCGCTCATGTGCTTCGGCAACGAACCCAGCTGGAAGGTCGACCTGACGACGACGGGCATCGCGAAGGCCGAGGTGCTGGGCGAGGACACGAAGGCCTACCGCGGCGGAGCGACACGCAACGAGGTGCTCAAGGAGACGATATGGCGCGGGTCGCCCGCGGCCGGTCGTGACCTGGTCGTGTTCCTGAGCGAGAAGCCCTGCAGCGACGGGATGTCGGACGTCGTGCACCCGGTCACGGCGCGCGTCTCGTTCCCCGACCTGCGCTTCTTCGCGGGCTGCTGCCGGGTCGTCAGCGGGGGCGCCGAGTCTCTCACCGCGCACGCCTGGCGCCTCCAGACCCTTCCGGGCAAGGACGCGAAGGCCCTGGCCGCCGCGGGCCGGCCGCTGACGATGCGGCTCCAGGAAGGCCGCGTGTCCGGCTTCTCGGGCTGCAACCGGCTCGTGGGTTCCTACACCGTCGGAAACGGCACCATCAACTTTTCGCAGCTGGCGGGCACCATGATGGCGTGTCCCGAGCCCGCGACGGCGCTCGAGACCGCGTTCCGCGCGGCGCTCGCAGGCCCGCTGCGCTACTCGGTCGCGGGCGAGCGGCTCACGCTGCAGCCCGCCTCCGGCGAACCGCTCGTGTTCGTCGCCGAGGCGCAGACGCTCGATGGAAGCTGGCAGATCACCGGTTTCAACAACGGCCGCGACGCGGTCGTCGGGATCAAGGGGGAGACGCGCCTCGCACTGTCCTTCGAGAAGGGCGCCGTCTCCGGGGATGCAGGCTGCAACACGTTCAGAGGGACGTACGTCGTTGACGGGACGAGCGTGAAGATCGGACCCCTGGCCGCCACCCGCAAGGCCTGCGCCGAGGACGTGATGCAGCAGGAGCACGAGTTCCTTGCGGCGCTCGCCTCGGCGGTCACCTGGAGTGTCGAGGGAGACACGCTCGACATGCACCGCGCCGACAGCCAGCGCGCGCTGATGGCGTCACGGAAGTAGCTGACGGAGGCGGACGATGACATCGACGAGTGGAAGAACCGGCAGAAAGGGCACCGCGGCCGTCGCGGAGAACGCGGACCCGGCAAGGGCCGACGTGGCGATTCGTCGGGTCGTCGAACTGAGCGGCGGGATGGAGTGGCTGCGGCCCGGGCAGTCCGTCGTGATCAAGCCCGCCCTCAACTCCAAGTTCTCCTTCCCGTTCACCGCGAGCCCGGCGTCCTGCGCCGCGCTGGTCCGGATGTGCCTGGAACGCGGGGCGAAGAAGGTGTACGTCGCCGACGAGACCGGCTTCGAGCACACGATGCTCAGGCAATGGAAGACCGGGCACTTCTCGGGATTCGAGAAGGATCTGACCATCAAGTCGTTCAAGAAGACCGGGATTTACGATTCCGTCCGGGCGGTTGGCGATGAGCTGGGCGCCGCCGATCGCATTCACATCACCACCTTCCGCGAGGAAGGCTGGCGCCGGCACGAGCTGAGCGCAGGCAGGAGCCGGCGGGGATCAGGCCACTTCGCGCTCCATCAGGAGTGGGTCAAGGAGCAACTGAAGGGAGCCGAGAAGCTCGGTGGAGGCACGGCGCGCCGGAGGGCTCTGCCTCGCCTGTTCGATCGGCAGTCCGGGGGCCCGAAGCCCGGATTGTGGGTGCCGTCGCTCCTCGACAAGGCCGATCACATCATCAACGTCTTTCGGGTCTCGACGCACGTGTGGTCCCACTTCACCCTGGCGATCAAGAACTGGGTGGGGATCATGCGTCCGGACGATCGTGTCTGGATGCACCAGCTGAACTACCTCAAGAACAATCGACACTCGCGGCACGGGCTGGGCTGGGATCACCCGATCCGGAGCGAGCCCCTGTACCACGAACAACTGGCGGAGCTCCACCTCGCGCACGCGGACAAGGAGAGACTGTGCGTGGCCGACGCCACGCAGGTCATCGTCACCGGGGGGCCCGACGGGACAGACCGGCCCTTCTGCCGGGCGAACCTGGTGTTGGCCGCCACCGACATCGTCGCCGCCGACGTGGTTGGCCTGGCGATCCTGCGGTACGGCACGCTGAAGGCGGCCGACGGGCTGCACGGGCAGTATGAACCGCAGCCGAGCGGGTGGCTGGAGGCAGCCAGCGGCGCGATCAAGGACCTGAAATGGCCCCAGGGCAAGCACGTGTTCCGGGGAACCGATGGGAAGCTGTGCGACCCCGGGTTCAGCAACTGGGACTGGGTGGCCATCCAGCGCGCCCGGGAGCTGGGACTCGGCGTCGAGCGCCCTTCGGACCTCGACCTCAGATTCGCCGAGGGACGTTCGCGGTTCGCGGTGTCGAAAGAGAAGCGTGCCTGGATCGCCGAGGACGTGTCGCGCGGGCCGCGGTACGAGTTGAGATGAGCTGATGCCGTGGTTCGCGCGCGTTCCTCGCCGCCGGTGCGGCGCAATTGTCGTCGATCGATGAGTGAAAGGTGGAGCGAAATGAAGATCCTGAAGAGTGCGTGCGTGGCTGTGCTGTTGATGCCGCTGACCGTCGTTGCGCCGGCGGCCGCCCAGACGACCGACAGCGCCAAGGCCGCGAACACCAACGCGTATGTCGAGCTGCTCAAGGGCGACGTCGACGGGCAGCGCGAAGCCATCGTGACCGAGATCCTCCAGCTCAGCCCCGAGGACGGCAAGGTGTTCTGGCCGGTCTATCGCGAGTACGACAGGGAACTGCGTGCCCTCAACGCAGCCGGAGCCGAGGCCGTCCAGGCGTACGCTCGTGACTTCCAGCAGTTGACGGACGCGCGGGCGGATGAACTCCTGAACAAGTCCTTTCAGGTGGAACGTCAGCGCATCGATCTGAAGAAGAAGTACTACGACAGGATGAAGGCGGCTCTCTCCGCGACCACCGCCGCGAGGTTCTTCGAAGTGGATCGTCAGCTGCAGGCCATCGGCGACCTGCAGGTCGCGGCGGTCTTGCCGGCCAATCGGTAGCCGTCGCCTCCAGTCATGGGATTGTCGCAGTCGAAGAGACCAAGGGTCGAACGAGGAGAGATCATCGTGAAGCAACAACTCCTGAGAACCGTCACGCTCGCGCTTCTTTTCAACGGATTTGTCGCGGGCGCCACGCCGGGCTGGGCACAGGACAAGGTGACGGTGCCGACGGGCACGCGGCTCCTGATCCGGATGACCACGTCGGTGGAATCCGGCAGGAACAGGGTCGGCTCGATCTTCACCGCCGAGCTCCAGACGAATCTCCAGGTCGGAAGCGATGTCGTGGCTCCGGCCGGGACGGTCGTGCATGGCCGGCTCGCAAACGTGACCGGCGCGGGGCGGGCCGTCGGACGATCGGATCTCCAGCTGGAGCTGACCGACATCGTCATCAACGGTACGGCCTTCCCGATCGTCAGCAGCGACTTCAGCGTGCAGGGCGGCCGGGCCTCGACAGAATCGGCGGGGCGCCTGCTGCGCGGGGTGGGTCTCGGCGCGGCCGTGGGCGCGTTCAACAGCGGCGCGGGGCGGGGCGCGGGCATGGGCGCGACGGCGGCGGCCGCGGCCTCGGTGATGAGCAGAGGTGAACAGGTCAACGTCCCGAGAGGCACGATCCTCGAGTTCCGCCTCCAGGAGCCCGCGAGCCTGCCGAGGCGATAGAATCGGGCTCAGGGCTCAGGGCTCAGGGCTCAAGGCGCAGGGCGCAGGGCCCAGGGCCCAGGGCGCACTGCTGCCATTGGCGTGTTACGTTGAGTGCATGAGTACCACCTTGACCATCCGGCTCGGCGATCGCCTGGCGCAGGCGTTGGAGGAAGAAGCGAAGCA
>CAYLZN010000116.1:0-9458 GCA_964387935.1 uncultured Vicinamibacteraceae bacterium
CACGAGGATGAACTCGTCGAAGTAGTCACCCGTGGCGCCCTCGGCGAGGAACCACTGCGTCGCCGGCGCAATGACGCCTGCGCTGTTGTGACCGGCGCCAAACGGCCGGCCGCCCGAGTTCATGTACATCGAACGCTCGACGATGAGCGGCACGCCGTTGGTGGAGGCGACCACCGCCGAGACGTCGGTGTTCTGGAGCCGCGCGTGCTCCAGGTCGACCCAGATGTTGAAGCGCGAATTGGGTCCCACGCTGTAGGTCTTCACGAGCGGGTCGCCGGCAGGCAGCAGGTAGGTCACCTGGAACTCGGCCTGGCCGGCCGTCGGGTTCTGGACCAGGTAGAACAGGTCGAAGCCGGAATGCGTGGCCCCTTCAGCCAGGTACCACACCGTGGACGGCGCCTCGATGCCGGTTTCGGCGTGCGCGCCATATCCGTTGCTGTCCCAGCTCACCGTGCGGTCCACGGCAATGACGACGTCGGATTCGACGACGGTCGAGAAGGCCACGGTGGCGATGGCGCTGATGCTCCGGGCGTCAACGGTCGCGCGCGCGTGGGGACCCACGGGCAGCGGGTGGGCATACACGGTGCCGTCCGGCCGCATGAACGACAGCATCACGTGCGCTGGATCGTCGTTGGGGTTGGCGACCGCGAAGACGGTGGTGAAGAACGAACTGCTCACGCCCTCGGCGAAGTAACGCGTGAACGTGCCGCGCGGATGCGTGCCCTGCCGGTACTCGTCGAGATTCGACTTTCCGTCGGCATCGGGATCGCCCGCGGCTCCCTGGTCGCTGGCGGCGTTGTTCGGATCGAGCCCCCAGCGATCCTCCCAGGAGTCGGGCATGCCGTCCCGGTCCGTGTCGAGCGTCGTGTTGTTGTCCTGGATGTACGTGAAGGCGCGGGTCCGCGTGGCCTGGAGGGCATCGGTGTTGCGCACCACGACATCCACCGACCCGGCGCCGCGGGCGGGCGTCACAGCCGTCAGGCTGGTCGTGCCAGAAACGGTGACGCTGGTGGCTGCCACGCCACCGAAGGTGACCGTGGCGCCCGGCGCGAACTCGGTCCCGCGGACGGTCACGAGCGTTCCGCCGGCGGTGCTGCCCGAGGTCGGGCTCACCGTCGTGACGGTCGGTGCCACGCGGTCGTACGTATACGCGCCCGCCAGCGTGCCGGTCTGGCCGTCAGGGTTGCGCACGACGACATCCACGACCGCAGGCACCGTACCGGCAGCCCAGGCCGGCACGACGGCGGTGAGGCTGGCCGCGCTGAGCACCGTGACGTCGGTCGCGGCTGCCCCGCCGATCAGGACCGTAGCGCCGCCGCCCAGGTTGGATCCGGTGATCGACACCACGGTGCCCCCGCGGAGTGACCCTCGACGCGGGGTGATGCTGCTCACTCTCGGCGTGCCGTTGACATACGTGAAGGCGTTGGTCTTCACGGCGCTTCGCCCGTCGGGGATCGTGACTCGTACGTCCACGACGCCTGCCGCGTGCGGTGGGGTCGTGGCCGAGATCGTGGTCGTGCCGACGACGCGCACGTTGGTCGCGGGGACGCCGCCAACGGTCACGGTGGCACCCGAGGCGAAGTTCGTGCCCCAGATGGCCATGGCGGCGCCGCCGCTCGACATCCCGGTCGCCGGGGTCAGGCTGGTGATCGTGACGCTGTTGGCGACATAGGTGAACCCGGCCGGCTTGGCCGCGCTGCTGCCGTCGGGGTTCGTCACTCGGACCTCGGCGGCGCCGGCCGCGCCTGGTGGCGTGACCGCGGTCAGCGTCGTCGAGTTCACGAACACCACGCTCGTCGCAGCCTGACCGCCGACGGTGACATGCGCCCCGGACTGGAACTTGTTGCCCGTGATCGAGAGGGTCGTCCCACCCACCGTCGAGCCCGTGGTCGGACTCACGGTATAGACCCCCATCGGGGCCTCGACAATCGTCGTCACCTCGTTCGAATAGGGACTGAACAGGCCGTTGGTGTTGTAGGCCTGGACGGCGAAGTAATAGCGCTGCCCGGTCTGCAGCGCGTTGCTGGTCCACGTCACCTGGTTCCCGACGTCGACGGTCGTGGTGTACACGCCGGACTGCGTCCCATAGGATACGAGGTACCCCGCCAGGTCGCTCTCGGTGTTCCGGTCCCAGACGAGGGTCACGGACCCGGCGTGCGCCTGGGAGGCGGCAGACACGATGAGGACGGCCGCAAGGCAACCCCACGCGGCGAAACGACGAACAAGGGCGGCCGGCATCACGCGGCTCTTCTCCGCAACCGTCGTACCCTGTGCCCGGAACGACCAACGCAGGCAAAACCCTCAGAAAAGCTCCGATCTCGCGTCCGCCCCTGCCCCGCCCCCCCACGGTCGGGTTACGCTTCTGTGATCGCGATCCCGGGCTTGGTCATGGCAGACCCGGTCCGGGCGAACTTCTGAAACGAGGAATCCGTAAGTCAGGGCGGAGGTTGGTCATGCGACAGGCGTTGCCGTCCCACGTGGCGACCGTGGCGTTCGTCGGAACGATCGCGTTGACGTTGTCCGGGTGCGAGCTTGCGGTGGGGTCGTGGAGTGCCGAGTCACGAGACCAGTGGTCCCGGGACTACGACGTCAGCGCCGACGCGCGATTCGGGCTCGTGAATACCAATGGGAAGATCACGGTCGAGCCCTCCGGTGATGCGCAGGTCCACGTGCGGGCGGAGAAGGTCGCCAAGGCCGCCACCGAAGAGGCCGCCCGCCAGCTGCTCGCGGACCTCGAGATCGCGGAGACGGTCGAACCCGCGCAGATCAGGCTCGAGACGCGGCGTCAGAAACGAGGCATGCTGGGTGGCGGATCGGTGGAGGTCCGATACACGGTGCAGGTGCCCGCCTCGGTCCTGGTCGAGGTGGACAACACGAACGGCGGCATCCAGTTGCGCGATCTCCAGAACTCGGTCGATGCCGAGACGACCAATGGAGGAATCTCCGGGGAGGGACTCAGGGGCAACCTCCGCGCTCAGACGACCAATGGGGGCGTGACACTCGACGTCGCGAGTCTCGGTCCTGAAGGGATCGATGTTTCCACGACCAACGGCGGCGTGAGCCTGACGATCCCCGCCGATGCCCGGGCCGACCTGTCCGCCCGCGTGGCGAACGGCGGCATCGACAGCGGGAACCTCAAACTGGAGACGACCGAATCGAGTCGGCGCAGGCTCGAAGGCCGGTTGAATGGCGGCGGGCCGACCATCAAGGCCGAGACGACCAACGGGGGCATCAGGCTGTCGTCGAGGTGAAGCCCGGGTTGAAACGTCCCGAGCCTTCGATCAGGGCTCCGCGGCTGTGAGACGGGCTGCGAGAGCCGACCCCGCGACCAGCCTGACCACTCCCCCGTAGCTCGCGACGCCTTCGGGAACGTGCTGCGACTTCAAGAACAGATCGTAGCCCCGCCACGCGACCTGGGTCACGGGACGAATGGCCCCCGCGGCGGTGCGATCGAGGATGGCCTGGAAATCGCGCTTCGGACCGGGCCCCAGTTGGTCGCGCAGGCGCTGCCGGTCGCGGCGTGGCACCGCCGCGACGAGTTCCGGCCAGAGACCGAGCCAGCCGCTGTAGCGCGCCTGGGCGTCGCCGCCCAGGCACATCATCCAGCCCACGACGTTCGCGTCCGCCTCATGGGCGAATCCCGCCAGGTGAGCCCACTCGTGCGCGATGACCGCGTGGCGCTCGAAGGGCAGCGAGTCCGGGTTGGGCAGCACTTCGAGGCCGAACGGATTGGTCACGCCCGCAATCGCTGCCCAGCGCAGGTAGAACCCGAGCAGAGACGACTTGGGCCTGCCTGCACGAGGTGTCCAGGGCACCTGGAGCAGGCGCGCGGTTTCTGCGAGGCGCGGCCCGAAGTGCTCGGGCAGCGTGTCAATGGCCGGCCAGGGCTGGCGGTGGGCCTCGTCGTGGAGCGCGTTGAGGGACTGGGTGGCCTGCTCGGCCAGCGCCACGACGCGTGCCGTGGTCACGCGTGAGGCATCGAACTCGAGCCGGCGTTCGAGTGGTGCGCGCCGGTAGTTGAGGCCCCACACCGCAAGGAACCCCAGGTACAACCCGGCGGCGGCCACGGTCAGCACGGCCGCGAGACGCATCGCCTGACGACCACGATCCGGCCCCGCGCGCCGCCAGGCCCGGCGGACTCCCAACGCACACGCCAGCACGGCCCCGGCGACGAGCACGTCGAGTACGGCCCAGGACGAGAGGTTCGTCAACCCGGTCAGCCGGGGCTGCACGACGCCGTAGACGCCGTCCGAAAACAGGCGATCGACGCGGTCCGGCGGCAGCGGCACCAGCGCCGCGGCCGCGGCGAGCGCGACGGTCAGGACTCCGAGCGCGCGCCGGATGACGCCGACTCCTCTCCGGTGATCAGCCGGATGCTGCGCTGGTAGGTCACGTACGCCCAGGCCCACTGGACGAGGACGACCAGCCGGTTGCGGAACCCTGTCAACTTCAGAATGTGTACGAAGAGCCAGAGCAGCCACGCGAACCAGCCCGTGAACTTCACCCGCCCGAAATCCGCGACAGCGCGAGCCCGTCCGATCGTGGCCATGTTGCCGGGGCTGACGTAGCGGAAGGCGGGGCGGGACCCGGAGGACAGACCCCGGGCGAGGAGTCGCGCGACGAAGTCCGCCTGTTGCATGGCCACCGGGGCTACGCCCGGCAGCGGCCGCCCCTGGTCGTCGCTGACTGCCGCCAGGTCGCCGATCACGAACGCGTCTGGATGACCTGGCACTGAGAGATCGGGCTCCACCACGACCCGGCCGGCGCGATCCAGTGGCACCCCAAGCGTCCGTCCGAGGGACGACGCGGACACCCCGGCGGCCCAGAGGACCGTGTCCGCCTCGAACCTCCGCCCTGGCGCTTCCACGACGCCGGCCTCGACGCGGCTCACGAGCGTGTTGGTGTGCACCGCGACCCCGAGCGCGCGGAGCGACTCGTCCGCGTGGCGGCGAAGCGCATCGGGAAAGGCGCCCAGCAGGTGCGGGGCGCCCTCGAGGAGGACGATGGTCGCGTTCTCTGGATGGATGGATCGGAACTCGTGGCGCAGCGCGTGCCGTGCGATCTCGGCCAGCGCACCGGCCAGCTCGACGCCGGTGGGTCCTCCTCCGATGACCACGAACGTCAGCGCCCGCCGACGTGCCTCCTCGTCTGCCGTGCGCTCGGCGCGTTCAAAGGCCATGAGCACCCGTCGCCGAATCAGCAGCGCATCGTCGAGGGTCTTGAGTCCGGGCGCATGGGCGGCCCACTGGTCGTGGCCGAAATAGGCGTGAGTGGCGCCGGTCGCAAGGACCAGCGCGTCGTAAGCCAGGTCGCCGATGTCGAGGCGGACGAGGCGACGTTCGAGGTCCACGGCCTGCGCGTCGGCCAGGAGCACCCGCACGTTGCGCTGCCGGCGGAGGATGAACCGGATGGGTGACGCGATGTCGGCAGGCGAGAGGCCGGCCGTCGCCACCTGATACAGCAGCGGCTGGAACACGTGGTGGTTCCGGCGGTCGACCACCGTGATATCCACCTCGGCCCGCCGCAGCGCACGGGCGGTCCCCAGCCCGCCGAACCCGCCCCCGACGATGACGACACGCGGTCGCTGCGGCGCCACGGCACACCTACTCGTAGCGGAGGGCCTCGACAGGGTCCATGGCCGCGGCGCGCCTGGCGGGCAGGTAGCCCGCGGCCACGCCGACCCCGACCGCGCTCACGAGGCCGGCCACCACGACCCAGATCGGAGGTGCGGCGGAGATGGCGGGTGCGGCCAGGGAAATGGCGAACCCGAGGCCCGCGGCGATCAGAATGCCAGCGAGCCCGCCAAGCGACGACAGCAGCATCGCCTCGAGGAGAAACTGACGCAGCACCTCGTTGCGCCGGGCGCCGATGGCGAGTCGCACCCCGATCTCGCGGGTCCGCTCCGTCACGCTGATGACCATGACGTTGGCGATGCCGATCCCACCGATGAACAGGCTCACGAGCGCGAGGCCGATTGTGGCCGCCCCGATCGCCGCGCTCACACGATCGAAGTTCGAGATGATCTGCTCGGAGGTGGACAGGTTGAAGTCGCTGTCCTCACCGGGCCCCACCTGGCGCAACTGCCGCAGGACGGTCTCGGCCTGCAGGCGGGTGTCCTCGAGCCGCCCCTCGCGCGCCTGGATGTACAGCACGATGTTCTCGGCCTGGGGGAATCGCCGTCGCGCGGTGCCCGCCGGGATCGACATCACGTTGTCCTGGCGGTTCTCGCCGAAGAAGCCTCCCTTGCGCGGCGCCAGCTCGCCAACGATGGAGTACGCCTCGCCGGCCACGAGCACCGTCCGGCCGAGCGAACGACCGGGATTACCCTCCCCGAACAGCGCCTTCGCGAGGTTGGCACCGATCAGGGCCACGGGGGCACCCGCGCGGTCTTCGAGGTCGGTGAACGGGCGACCCGCCGCGAGTTCGGCGCCGACCACCTCGAAGAAGTTCGCCGAGGCCCCTTCGAGCAGGACCGTGTCGGATTCGATCGAGCCCGCCCGTGCCGTCAGCGCACGCCCGTTGATCACCGTCGGAATGATCACCTGGACGGCCACGTCGTTCACCGCGTCCGCGAGTCGCTTGATGTCGCTGGCGAACTCGGCCTCGAGTGGCCGCCGGCGCGCCTCACGCTCCGACGGTGGTGAGTAGGGGTCACCCGTCAGGTGGAAAGCGAACACGTTGTCGGTGCCGAGATCCCGGAACAGGTCGGCGACGGCATTGCGCAGACCGGCCAGGACGGACGCCACCAGCACGACGGTGACGATGCCGATGACAACGCCGACAATGGCGAGGGCGGACCGAGCCGGCTGCTGCCGGAGCGAGTCGGTGGCGAGCGAGAACGACTCGCCCAGGGCCGCCGCCCATCGGCTCACGCGCGCTCGCGCTCCTGCTGCCGGCATCGCTACTCCGTTCTCAGGGCCGCCACGACGTCCAGGTGGACGGCACGGCGTGCGGGGTACCAGCCCGCGACGAGGCCGCTCACGACCGACGCCAGCAGGCTCCAGGCGATGGTGGACGGCCGCAGGCGCAACGGCAGGTTCACGAGTGACGCGAACGCGTCCACGAGCAGCCAGACGAGCAAGAGGGCCAGGCCTCCGCCGATCAGTGAGACCAGCATGGACTCTGCGAGCACCTCGCGGATGATCTGACCACGCGGCGCGCCGAGCGCCCGGCGGACTCCGATCTCCCTCGTCCGCTGGCTGACCGACACCAGGACCGTATTGGTCACCACGACGATCGCGGCCAGCAGGGCCATCGCCGAGATCGGAAACGCCGCGAGCCCGATGCGCTCGGAGAGGCGGAACACGAAGCTGCGGGCCGCGTCCGGCGTGAGGACGTCGAAGTTATCCTCCACGCCGGGCGGCAGCTGCCGCCTCGCGCGCATCGCGGCGCGTGCCACGTCCTCGGCCTCCTCGACCGCGAGGCCGTTCGCACCCCGGGCGAACAGCTGGACCGTGGCTGGCGCGCCGAACACGCGTTCGTAGGCCGGGAGCGGGATCCACACGTACCGGTCGAGCGACGCACCGCCCGAGGTCCCGAGTCGGCCCTGGACGCCGATGACGTCGAAGCCCCGGCCCCCGAGCCGGATCTTCTGGCCCAGCGGATCCTCGGCCGGGAAGAGCGCCGCCGCGATGTCGGCGCCGATGACGGCCACCTGTGACGCGCGGCGCACCTCGTCCTCGCGGAAAAAGCGTCCGCTTTCGATCCCGAGGTCGCGAATGTCGGCGAGCGCAGCGGTTGTTCCCGTCACGGCGGCGTAGTCATAGCGGCGGCCGCCCGCGACGACATCCGTGTTGCGCTGGGCGTTCGGTGCGTAGGTCACCTGCCCGCCGCTCAGGCGTTCCACCGCGCGCAGATCGGCACGACGGATCGGCGGATTGCGCTGCAGCTTCTGCTCGAGCTCCCGGCGGCTCGTCTGGCCCGGTGACGCGATTTGCGCGAGCACGAAGGTGTCACTGCCGAACAGGCGCGAGGCGTTCTGCCGCGCATAGAGCTGGACCCCCTCGAGTGCCGTGATGACCGTCGTGGTGGTGAACACCGCGACGGCGATCGCGAGCGCCCCCAGGGCCGTCCGCAGCGGATGGGCCCGCAACGTCGCCAGGGCCTGCGGAAGCACTTCGCGCGCAAGGGACCATTCTCGTCTGAGGCTGGGCATCGGTGATGGCGCGGTCCAGCGCTGGTTGCGTCGACCGGACTCGCGGATATCATGCTAGGACACTTGACGGCGTTTTGGGGATCCAAAGCGCCGGGGCTGGCGTCCCATCGGGCGCCGGCAAACCAGGTCCGCCCCCCGGAACCGCTGTCACCCGATGCGACGACGTCCCCTGCTGCTTCTGATTTTCGTCCTGCTCCTTGGCACCCTGGCCGCTTACGTCGTCCGACGCGATGGCGAACCCGTCGTCGAGGTCGCCGTCGGCGCCGCGACCCGCCAGCCCGTCTTCCGGTCGATGGTGACGGCCTCGGGGGAGATCGTCGCGAACCGCTATGCCGACATCGGGTCGAGCATCATGGGCAAGATCGTCGCGTTGCCGGTCAAGGAAGGAGACCGCGTCAGGGCCGGCCAGATGCTCGCGCGCATCGATCCCGTGCAGGCGCGGGCCGAGGTGGCGGCCGCCGAAGCGCTCGCCCAGGCCCAGACCGCCGACGCCGCGAGCGCCGAGCGGCAGATCAAGAACGCCGAGGCGGAACTCCAGCTCGCCGAAGCGCGTCTCCGCGAGGCGGAACTCACGCTTGGTCGCACGCGCGAACTCGTGGGGCAGGGCCTCGCGCCCAAGGCGGATCTCGACAGCGCGGTGGCGGCAGCGGACTCGGCACGCGCCCAGGTGGCCGCAGCCCGCGCCTCCGTGGATCGGGTGTCCAATGCCCTCACCGCGGCCAGGCAGCGAGCGTCGCAGGCACGCGCGCAGACGACGCGTTCGCGAGACGTCCTCAGCAAGACGGAGATCACGGCGCCCATCGACGGCGTCGTGTCCCGCCTCCAGGTCCGTGAAGGCGAGATGGTCGTGGTTGGCATCCAGAACCAGCCAGGCACGACACTCATGACCATTTCGGACCTCAGCGCCATCAACGCCGAGGTGAAGGTGGCGGAGGCCGACGTGCTCCGCCTGCAGGTCGGGCAGACGGCGTCGGTCGAACTCGAGGCCATCACGGGGCGGACGTTCGCCGGCAGAGTCGTCGAGGTCGGCGCGAGCGCGCTGCCCGTCGTCGGCACGGCCGCCGCCGCCCGGGAGTTCCGCGTCGTCATCCGCCTCGACGAGGCAGATCCGGCGCTGCGGCCAGGCCTGACCTGCGATGCCGAGATCCTCGTCAGTGAGCGTACGGGCGTGCTGACCGTACCACTGCAGGCCGTCGTCCTCCGCGATCCGGCCAGCGCAGGCAGCGGCACGGCGGACGGGGCCTCGCGCCAGGAGCAGGCCGGCGTGTTCATCGTCGAGGGCGAGCGCGTGCGCTTCTCGCCC
>CAYLZN010000116.1:9468-10755 GCA_964387935.1 uncultured Vicinamibacteraceae bacterium
CCGTCAAGACGCGGATCATCGGCGGGCTGGCCATCGAGGTCGATGGCATTCAGGAGGGGACATCGATCGTGACCGGACCGTTCCAGGCGCTGCGCCAGCTGCAGGACGGCGCCCGCGTGAAAGTGCGGCCCCCCGAGCGGACGAGGGCCGCGCGTTAGCCCAGGTGCGTTCCTCGGTGGCAGGCCGGCCGGCCCCGAGGGTAGACTGGCGCATGTCCTCTGAACGCCTGGGCGCGTGGGGCCGCAGCACGGTCGAGACCGCCTGCCCCCTCGACTGCCCCGACTCCTGCAGCCTGGCGGTCTCGCTCGAGAAGGGCCGCGTGGTCGCCATCGACGGCTCGTCGCAGACCCGCACCACGAACGGTTTCATCTGCGCCAAGGTCCGCGGCTTCGCGGACCGGGTGTACGGGCAGGCGCGCCTGCACCATCCCCTGGTGCGGAAGGGACCGAGGGCCTCGGGCCGATTCGAGCGCGTCACCTGGGACGAGGCCCTGGCCCGCATCGCGGAGCGGCTTCGCACGGCCCGGGAACAGTTCGGCGGAGAGAGCATCCTCCCCTTCTACTACGGCGGCTCGAACGGCCTGGTCACGCAGGACAGCGTGGATCTGGACCTCTTCCGGCGCCTGGGCGCGTCGCGGCTGGCCCGCACCGTGTGCGCCGCCGCCACCGGTGCTGCGGCGCAGCACCTCTATGGGAAGATGCCCGGCGTCGGCTACGAGGATTTCGTCCACGCCCGCCTCATAGTCGTGTGGGGAGCGAACCCGCCCGTCTCGGGCATGCACCTCGTGCCGTTCATCCGCGAGGCGCAGAAGCGTGGCGCCGCTCTCATCGTGATCGACCCGCGCGCGACCGCGCTCGCGCGCACCGCAGACCTGCACCTCGCGGTGCGACCCGGCACGGATCTGCCGCTGGCCCTCGCGGTGCACCGGTTTCTCTTCGAAGAAGGTCACGCTGCTGAGGCCTTCCTCGCGCAGCACACCGTCGGATCGGCGCAGTTGCGGGAGCGGGCACGGCCGTGGACGTTCGATCGGGCCGCACGCACCTGCGGCGTGGACGCGGAGACGGTGGCGTCCTTCGCCCGCCTCTACGCCGAATCGAGCCCCGCGCTCATCCGCTGCGGGTGGGGCCTCGAGCGGAATCGCAACGGCGGCAGCGCGGTGGCGGCCGTGCTGGCGCTGCCGGCGGTGGCCGGCAAGTTCGGTCTCCGAGGCGGCGGCTACCTGCTCAGCAACTCCACCTCCTGGGATGTGAGCGGGGAAGGGCGCGCACGCACCGCCGCCCCGGCGAC
>CAYLZN010000116.1:10765-15281 GCA_964387935.1 uncultured Vicinamibacteraceae bacterium
GTCATCAACATGAACCTGCTGGGGCGCACGCTGCTCGAACCGCAGACGCCTCCCGTGTCGGTGCTGTTCGTCTACAACGCGAACCCCGTGGCCACGCTGCCGGAGCAGAACCTGGTCATCAAGGGGCTCCTGCGCGAGGACCTCTTCACCGTGGTCTTCGACCAGGTGCACACCGACACGGTGCACTTCGCCGACGTCGTGCTGCCGGCCACGACCTTCCTCGAGACCTACGACATCGCGAAGGGTTACGGGGCCCCCAACATGCACCTGGTCAAGCCGGTGATCGACGTGGTCGGCGAGTCACGACCCAACGTCGAGGTGTTCGGGGAATTGATGGAGCGACTCGACCTTCACTCGCCAGGGGACGCGACAGAAACCGAAGCCGAGGTCCTGCTGCGCGCCGCGTCGAGCCTGCCCGACGGGATGCGCGATCGCCTGATGGGCGGAGAGCCGGTGACCCCGCCGGCCGGTGCGACACCGGTCCAGTTCGTGGACGTGTTCCCGCGTACGCCCGACCGGCGCGTGCACCTGTTCCCGGACGCCTGCGACCGCGAGGCACCGAAGGGCCTCTACGTGTTTCAGGAGGACCCGGCAGACCATCAGTTCCCGCTGGCGCTCGTGTCGCCGGCGAGCGAGAGGACGATCAGTTCAACGCTCGGCGAGTTGCGGTCCGCCCCGGCCCGCCTCTACATGCACGAGGCCGACGCCGCCGCGCGGGGCCTGGCCGACGGCGATACCGTGCGGATGTTCAACGCGCGTGGCGAAGTGCATTGTCTGGTGACCATCGGGGACCGGATCGCGCCGGGGACCGTGAGCCTCCCCAAGGGTCTGTGGCGGCGACACACGCTGAACGAATCCACGGCGAACGCGCTGGCGCCGGACACGCTCACCGATCTTGGTGCCGGGGCCTGCTTCAATGACGCGCGGGTGGAGGTCGTGCTGGTGGTGCGTGCGGGACTGGGCGACGAAACGGTCAGCATCTTCGTGGCGCCGGACGCTGGCCGTCCCGTCAGCTGAGCGTGGTCGGGTCAGTTCCCGGCGGATTCCTCGTCGGCGGGCGTATCGAGTCGGCCGCGCCCACCGCGGCTGATCTGGCCCCCTTTGCGGCCGGCCGAGCGGGCCTCTTCGGAGGTCCACTCATGGGCCGTGCCCTTCAGGTGCGCGGCGCGTCCCCCTTTGCTCGCGATCTCGCGCTGCTTCTCGGGCGACATCGACGCGAAGCCTCGGCGTTCCTTCTTGCGCTCCCCAGACGATCCGGGTCCGGCTTTGATGTCTGCCATCTGTATCGACCTCCAGAGGGTCCGCCCCTCCCGTGCGTCGGTCTCCGGCTGGCGGGTAGATCGGGGCCCGCCGCTCGCCAGCTGAGCCACGCCGGAGTCTGCCACGATTCGGGCACAAAGTCCAGCTATCTCAACCGGCCGAAACCACACTGATCAGGCCATTTTTCAGGGGAACGACCCGAGGCGCGCCGAACCGTCCGCGGGCATGCGCCAGCCGGCGATCAGGGCCAGCACGGTGACCCCCGCGCCGGCCATGAACGCTCGATGCAGCGCGCCCTCCATGCGCAGCGGATCCAGTTCTCCCCCGGGCGGAAGTGACGCAGCGATGATGACCCCCATGAGCGCCACGCCGAACGCGCCGCCGACACTGCGCGTGAACTGCGCCACGGAGGTCGCGACGCCCAACCGCGCCCGCGGCACCGCCTGCTGCAGGACGAGCAGCAGCGAGAGCATGGTCATGCCCATCCCGAGACCCATGACGCCGAGCACCCCCGCCATCGCCCATCGGGGTGTGCCGTGCGTGACGACGAGCAGACCGAAGTACCCCACGCAGACGAGCACGAGTCCCACGCGCACGAGGGGGCGAAATCCGAAGCGCGGCAGGAGCCGACCCGTCGCGATCGCCATCGTCACCCAGGCAAGGAGCAGCGGCGTGAGCGACTGCCCTGCCTGCGTGGCCGTGCCGCCGAGGGCCGCCTGCACGAAGAGCGGGACGTACGAGATGGCCGAGAACATGGAAGTCCCGACGAGGAAGCCCGCCAGCGTCGAGGTCGCCACGAGCGGATCCGCAAAGAGATCGAACGGCAGGATCGGATCCTGCGCCCGCCGCTCGACCACGACGAAGGCCAGGCCGAGGATCCCCGCCGCCACGTAGAGCCCGACGAGCCACGCCCCGCCGATCACGGCGTCCCGCACCCCCGTCTGGCCCAGCGCGATGAGCAGTACGGCGATGGCGACCATGAGCAGCGCGGCGCCTGCATAGTCGATCGTCGTGTCCTCATGGCGATTGGGATCGACGAGCGCCGTGCCAACGAGCGCGGCCGCCACCAGCCCGAACGGCAGGTTCAGGTAGAAGACCCAGCGCCACGACAGCTGGTCGGTGAGATAGCCGCCGACCAGCGGTCCCATGATGGACGCGACGCCCCACACGCCGCTGAAATAGCCTTGCGTGCGCGCGCGCTCCTTCAGCGTGTAGAGGTCACCGAGGATCGTCATGCCGAGGGGCAGCAATCCGCCGGCCCCGAGGCCCTGGATCGCCCGGAAGGCGACCAGCTGGACCATCGACGTGGCAGCGCCGCACAACGCGGAGCCGACCACGAAGAGCGCCACCGAGGCGAGGTAGAGACGGCGGCGCCCGAACAGGTCCGAGGCCTTGCCCCAGACCGGCATCGTCACGGTGGAGGTGAGGATGTAGGCGGAGAAGACCCACCCGTAGTGTGCGAGCCCGCCAAGCTGCGCGACGACCGTCGGCATGGCCGTCGCCACGATCGTGGCCTCGATGGCAGCGAGGAAACTGCCGCCGAGAATGCCCAGCGTGGCCAGCCTGCGCCGTGACCCCGAGACGTGACCGGGGCCCGGATGTCCTGACACGCCGGTCAGTATACCGGGCAGGCTCCGGTCGAGCGGCCCGTGCCGGCATGCTAGGATCGGGTCGTCTTTGTCGCGCCTCACGCGCGTCGGTCGAAGACGAGGCAGGAACATGGCACTGTTTGGACGGGGATCGCAGGACGATCAGCAACCGCCTCCCGGCGGGCGCATGGTGAAATGCGTCAAGTTCAACCGCATGATGCCAGGGTTGGACGAACCACCGTGGCCCGGCGAGCTGGGCCGACGGATCTTCGAGCACGTGTCCGCCGACGCCTGGAAGATGTGGGAAGACCGGATGAAGATGATCCTCAACGAGTACCGGCTCATGCCCTGGCAGAAGGAAGCGCAGGAGCTGGTGGCCCGGCAGATGGAGGAGTTCTTCTTCGGCGACAGCGCGTCGCTCCCGCCCGGCTACGTGCCGCCCCAGGGCAAGTAGTCCGCCTCGTCGGGCCACGCTACGGCGCGGGCTCGATCCGCAGGACGCTGTCCAGGATGAGCCGCAGTTGCCGATGGGCCACACGGAGGGCCTCGACCACCTGTTCCGGCAGCGGTCCCCGCGCGAAGATGAAACCGGGATAGACGTGCCCTTCTGGCCAGGGTTCGAGCAACTGGCCGGGCTTGGCCGTGATGACCACGTCTTCGATCCCCGGCAGCGCGCGGGCCTGCTCGATGCCCTCCGCCGCGCGAAACCGTCCGTGGCCCGGGACCGGGATCATCATGACGCCGGCGGCTTGCGATTCCCGCGCAAGTCCTGCCAGCGGCTCGCCGGCCGCGTGCCTGAGCAGCAGCCGTTCGAGACCGAGTCCGCTCCCTGACGACGACACGAAACGCAGGCTCCGCCCGCAGAGCCCCCCGATGGGCCGCGCCGCCACCTCCAGCACGAACACGCCTTCGTCGTTCACCCGGCATTCAGCATGAATGGGACCGTGCCCGAGCCCGAGCGCGAGGGCAGCATGCGCGATCGTGGCGGCGACCAGCCGCTGCGTCGCCTCGGGCATCATCGGCGGTGTCACATAGATCGTTTCCTCGAAGAAGGGCCCGTCCAGCGGATCCGGCTTGTCGAAGATGGCGAGCACGTGCAGCGTGCCGTGGTCCATCACGCCTTCGAGCGCGTACTCCCGTCCAGGCACGTACCCTTCGATCAGGACCTCGTCGAGCGCCGGGTCCCTGAGCTGGACGATGGATGGATCGTTCAACAGGTGCGCGAGGCGGTCCCGGGCCCGCTCGAGGTCGTCCAGCGAATCTGCCCGCATGACGCCCCGGCTCGCGGAGAGCGCGGCCGGCTTGATCACGCACGGAAAGCGGAGGCGCTCCACCACCGAGGAGATCGGCGCACCGAGGGGCAACGACACGAACCACGGCATGGGCAGGCCCACGGCGAGGAACCGACCGTGCGCGCGCAGTTTGTTGAGGGCGGCTTCAGCCCCCTGGGGGGCGTGCCACGGCAGTCGCAACAGGCGGGCCACGTGGGCGGCCAGGACGGCCGGGCGGTCCCCGACAGCAAGCACGCCGTCCACGGGGCGGCTGCTCAGTGCTCGGACCACGTCGGCGGCTGAGGCGCCGGGCCGGTGGAACTTCACCGGGATCGCGTCATCGCGCCAGGGGTCGTCGAGGCGGTGGCAGTGATTGGTGGCGTAGACGAGCTCGGC
>CAYLZN010000117.1:0-6195 GCA_964387935.1 uncultured Vicinamibacteraceae bacterium
GTCGCCTGCTCGAGCGAGCGGATGTTCCGACCTTCGCGGCCGATGATCCGGCCCTTCATGTCCTCGCTCGGCAGATCGACCACCGACACCGTGGTTTCGATGGCGTGCTCGGCAGCGCTTCGCTGAATGGCCTCGACGATATACTGCCGGGCCTTCTCGCCAGCGGCCTCGCGCGCCTCGTTCTCGAGGCGCTTGACCAGCGTCGCCGTCTCCCGGCGGGCATCTGCCTCGATCTGCCGCAGGAGCAGGTCCCGGGCCTCGTCGGCCGTGAGCCCAGCCACCCGCTGGAGCTCACGCTGCTGCTCGGTGACGAGGCGCTCGTATCTCGCCGTCGCGACCCCGACGGCCTCCTCGCGCACGGTCAGGGCGCGGTCCCTGGCGTGGACGTCCTTCTCGAGGCGTTCGGCCTCGGCGAGCCGCTCGCCGAGGCTCTGGCTCTTGTCCGCGACCTGCTGCTCGAGGCGCTGGACCTCCGAGAGGCGCTCGCGGCACTGGCGGTCGGCGTCGACCGTCATCGCGTGCGCCTGCTCCTTGGCCTCGAGGAGGACTTCCTTGCGGCGGGCCTCGACCTCGCGCTCGGCCTCGCGCTGGATCCGCATGGCCTGCTGCTCGGCCTGCCCGACGGTCTCGGCCGCGATGCGCTTGCGGTTGGCGACCCAGTAGCCGAAGACCGCAGCCGCGGCGGTGAAGGCCACGACGAAGTCGAGGACGTACTTCAGGGGAAACTGGTCCATGTCGCGTCCTGGCGCCTTCCCGCCGGTGATGCGCCACGGGGCTCAGCGGGCGTGTGGCCGGCGGGCCAGCCCTCCGGGGCCAGCGCGGTCGGGGAAAGACAAAATCCCCGCGTTGCCGTGTGGGGAGGTCGATGAACCTGCAGAGCAGGTGGAGCCGCTGTCGAAGCCGCGTTTCAGGCTTCCTCACACGGAGGCATGCACACCACGCGGCGTTGCGGCTCGCTTTGGGTGAAACGTTGGCTCAAGCGAGCCTCCGCACCATCACGCGCAACGCAGGGAACTTCTAGAACACCTACCGGATCTTAGTCCGAAGCTCGTCGGCAGGCAAGGCGCAGCCCCAGGGCGCGGCCCGAGAGTCACGCCGACTCCCGGGCCGCGGCGATGGCACGGTCCACGAGCCGTTCCAACTCGGCGGTCCGACGGGCCACTGACTCGAGATCGCCATCGTCCGCCTCGCGCGCGCGGAAGAACTCATCGGCGATGTTCAGCGCCGCCAGCACGGCGACCCGCAGCGAGTCGGCCGTGCGGTTCTCGTCGGCGGCCGCCTGCATCTTGGAATCCACGTAGCCCGCCAGCTGCGCGACGTACGCCGGGTCCAGCGTGCTGCGGATGGGATACCGCTGACCGAGGATCTCGACCGTCACCACGGCAGAACTGCGATCGAAGACCACGAGGCTGCTCTCAAGGGGAGGGGTGCCGGCCGGTTACGCCTCGAGTGCGTCGAGCTGGCCGAGGATGCTCTCGACGCGCGCACGGACGTGGTCTCGCTCCTCGCGCAGGGCCACGAGCTCGGCGTTGACGTGCTCGATGTCCCCGAGGCGGCTCTGCAGGCCCTCGAGCTCGACGCGCAGCCGGGCGTTCTCTTCATGAGCCAGCCGGTGTTCGGTTCGCAGCTTGTCGACGAGATCCACCAGGACCTTGACCTTGTCTTCGAGCCGCTCCAGCGGCTCGAGGTCGAGCGCACGTAACGTCTTGGCCATGGGCAGAGTCTACCGCAAGCCGGCGCCGTGCGTGGCGGCCAGTGCCGCCAGCACCGCGTCGACGGCTTCCTGAATCTCGGGGTCCGTGAGGGTGCGGTCCGGGGCGCGGAACACCAGCCGGAACGACAGGCTGACCTGGCCGTCCGGAACGCCCTTGCCCTCGTAGCGCGCGAACTCCTGCACGCGCTCGAGCGTGGCCGGTGCCGCCTCCCGGATGGTGGTTCTGAGGGCACCCGCTCCCGTGGTCGCGCTCACCAGCAGCGACAGATCGCGCGTGCTCGACGGGAAGCGGGGCAGCGCCTGCACATGCAGGTCCTCGCCCAGGTTCACCAGCGACGCGAGCGCATCCAGGTGCACTTCGGCAACATAGACCTCATCCTGCGTCGGCAGACCGTGCGCCGCGGCGACGGCGGGAGCCAGCAGGCCCAGCACACCCGCGGGGGGCGATTCGCCGGTTGCGCCCCGGGCTACGAGCGCCGCGGCCCGCCCCGGCACGAGCGCGGCCTGGGACACGGGGGCGAACTCGAACGACACGCCGAGGGCGTGGCCGACCCCCTCGACCACGCCCTTCATGTCGAAGAAGTCCACCGGTCGCGAGGGGCCGCTCCAGTGTTCGACGGCTCCCGCGCCGGTCCAGGCGAACGCCAGACCACGAGTCTCGCCAGCGTCCGCGGTCATCCGGGCCCCAAGCTCGAAGAGGCGCACGTCACGTCGCCCGCGACGCCGGTTGTGCGCGACCGAGTCCACGAGTCCCGACAGCAGGGTCGGTCGGAGTACCGCGTACGTTTCGGACAGGGGATTGGCCAGCGGCACGAGCGCGGCCTGGTCCACGTACCTGAGCGCCGCACCGCGTTCGAGGAACGTGAAGGTGCTGGATTCCGAGAACCCCGCGGCCAGAGCTGCCCTGCGGGCCACCCGTTCTCGTTCGAGTCGTGCGTCGGGCCGTGCCGGGGCGCGAAGCAGCGCGGGGAACGTCGAGGGCAGCCGGTCGTAGCCGACGTGCCGCGCGACCTCTTCAATCAGATCGGCCTCGCGTGCCACGTCCACCCGCCAGAACGGCACGGTGGCCTGCCACGTGGTCGAGGGCGCGTCAAGGCGCTCGAGCTGGAACCCAAGCCGTCCGAGGATTCGCTGCACATCGACCATGTCGATGGCGGTGCCGAGCAACCGATTGAGGCGCTCATGACGCAGGAGCACGCGGAAGGGCAGGCGGGGAGCGGGGTAGACGTCGGTGACGCCCGGCCGCACGCGCCCGCTTCCTGTGAGCTCCAGCAGGGCCGCCACTCGGCCCAGTGCCGCCACGGGCATTTCGACGTTCGCGCCGCGCTCGAACCGGTAGGAGGCCTCGGTGGACAACGCGAGCCGGCGGGCCGTCCGGCGAACGCTGCCCGGCTGGAAGTAGGCGCTCTCGAGCACGACGACGGTGGTGTGCTCAGAGACCTCGGACGCGCGTCCGCCCATCACGCCCGCGATCGCCTGCGGGCGCTCGGCATCGGCGATGACCAGCATGTCGGGCTCGAGGGCGCGGTCCACGCCGTCGAGCGTGGTCAGCCGCTCGTCCGGTGCCGCGCGGCGCACGCGGATCTCCTGCCCCGCAAGCATCGTGTAATCGAACGCGTGCAGCGGCTGGCCGAACTCCAGCATCACGTAGTTCGTGATGTCGACGATGTTGTTGATCGGCCGGACGCCTGTCGCTTCGAGGCGTGCCGCCAACCAGGCCGGTGACGGTCCAATGGTGACGTCCGCCACGGCCGCGGCGTACCGTGGGCACTTCTCGTTGTCCTCGGTGACGACGCGGAGCGGCAGGGGCCCGGCATCGCCCTGGGCCAGCGGCTGGCTGACGGGCGTCCGCATGTCGAGGTCGTACTTGGTGGCGACCTCGCGTGCGATGCCCTGCACGTTCAGGCAGTCGGGACGGTTGGTCGTCACCTCGAGGTCGACGACGCCATCCTCGGGCGAGCCCTCCGACCCGTCCGTGGTGTCGACCGATGCCACCTCGAAGCCGCACGACTGCAGCGCGTCCGCCAGTTCGCGGACGGACACGGGGACCTCGACGAAGTCGCGCAACCAGGAAACGAGGATCTTCACACCGGGAACTGCTCCAGGAATCGCAGGTCGTTTTCGTAGAAGAGGCGGATGTCCTCCACCCCGTACTTCAGCATCGCGATGCGCTCGAGACCGACACCGAAGGCGAATCCCGTGTAACGCTCGGGGTCGTAGCCGACCGCTTCGAACACCGCCGGGTGCACCATGCCGCTCCCCAGGACCTCGAGCCAGCCCGTACGTTTGCACACGGCGCATCCGGCTCCACGGCACGACAGGCAGCCGATACACACTTCTGCCGAGGGTTCCGTGTAAGGGAAGAAGCTCGGTCGGAACAGGACACGGGTGTCTTCGTCGAACAGTTCCCGCAGAAACGCCACGAGCGTTCCCTTGAGGTCGGCCATCGTCACCTGCTCGCCGACGACGAGCGCCTCGAGCTGGTGGAACATCGGCGTGTGGGTGAGATCGAGGCTGTCACGTCGATACACGCGTCCGGGGGCGACGATGCGGACCGGGGGGCGATGGCGCTCCATGTAGCGGATCTGCATCGCCGAGGTGTGCGTGCGCAGCAGGGTGGCTGGTGTGCCCTCGCCGGCGGCCTGGTGGACGCGGCCATCGACCCACACGGGACGGGCCAACGGACTGGCCAGATAGAGGGTGTCCTGCATGTCGCGCGCCGGGTGGTCCGGCGGCATGTTCAGAGCCTCGAAGTTGTGCCAGTCGTCTTCGGTCTCCGGGCCGTCGAGGATCTCGTAGCCCCAGCGGCCGAAGATGCCCTCGACGCGGTCTCGCAGGACCGCGAGCGGGTGGCGACGACCCGGGTGATGACGTCGTCCTGCGAGGGTGACGTCCAGCCCCGGTCCTGACGGCGTGGAGGCCTCGACGCCCTCGAGTCGCGCCTTGAGGGCGCCCTCGATGTCCCGCTTGAGCTCGTTGGCCACGCGTCCCAGCTCTTTGCGGACGTCGGCCGAGGCTTCCGCGATGTGATTCCAGAACGCGGTGACCAGTCCGTTCTTTCGCCCGAGGTAGCGGTCGCGGAGTTGCTGGAGGTCGCGCGCCGACACCGCGGCGGCGAGATCCGTGGCGAACTGGTCTCGGAGGCGAACGAGGGAGTCGGGGTCGATCATGGCGTGGCGCCAGACGCCGCCGATCGTCGGGCCGGGACCCGTCGAGGGTCCCGGCCGACATCGGCCGGCATGGAGTCTACTGAGCTCCGGCCTGGCCGCGCGCAGCCTTGGCCTGGGCCGCGACCGCAGCGAAGGCCTCGGGCTGGCTTACGGCCAGATCGGCGAGGACCTTGCGGTCCAGCGTCACGCCCGCCGCCTTGAGGCCGCTGATCAGCTGCCCGTAGGTCAGGCCGTGTTCGCGGGCGCCCGCGTTGATGCGGACGATCCACAACCGACGGAAGTCGCGCTTCTTCAGCCGGCGACCGACGAACGCGTAGCCGAGCGCCTTGTCGACCGACTCCTTGGCGGAACGATAGAGCTTGCTCTTGGTCTGGAAGTAGCCTTTGGCCCGGGACAGGAGGCGCTTGCGCTTGGCCCGCCGTACCGTTCCGCGCTTCACTCGTGGCATGACATCTCCTTCCTCGGGGCGCGTGGAAGCCCTGTCGGAATGGGGGGCTGCACGACGAAGGCAGGTGCCGGCAGCCCGGGATCCGCACCTGCCGCGAGGGGCCGTCGGCCTCTCGCCCTCACTTGTACGGGATCATGCGGTCCACCTTCGCGTGGTCCTGTTCGGCAATCACGGTGGTACCCCGGAGCTGGCGCTTGCGCTTGGTGGTCTTGCTCGAGAGCAGGTGGCGCTTGAACGCGCTGCTCCGCACGATCTTCCCGGAGGCCGTCCGCTTGAACCGCTTCGCGGCGCCCCGGTGTGTCTTCAGCTTCGGCATGATTCGCGACTCCTGATCCGAGGCCTCAGGCCTGGTCCTGTTCGTGCTCCACCCCGGCCTTCGCGCCGGCAAGCGAGACCGCCTCCGCGGCGCCGGCCCTGGGGCCGGCAGGCGCCTTCTCGATCTTCCTGCCCGGGCGCTGCGTGAGGATGGTCGCCATCTGGTTCCCCTCGAGGCGGGGCAGCGTTTCGGCGATGGCCTGATCAGCCAGTTCCGCAACCAGGCGCTCCAGGATCCGGCGCCCGATCTCCGGGTGGGCGATCTCGCGCCCGCGGAAGAACACGGTGGCCTTCACCTTGTCTCCTTCGGCCAGGAAGCGCTCGATGTGCTTCTTCTTGAACTGGTAGTCGTGCTCATCGACCTTCGGGCGGAACTTGATCTCCTTGATCTCGATGGTCTTCTGGTGCTTCTTCGCCTGGCGCGCCCGCTTCTGCTCCAGGTACTGGAAGCGCCCGAAGTCCATGATGCGGCACACGGGCGGAACCGCCGTGGGCGACACCTCGACGAGATCGAGGCCCTTCTCCCGTGCGACGGCCAGCGCCTGCGC
>CAYLZN010000117.1:6205-15268 GCA_964387935.1 uncultured Vicinamibacteraceae bacterium
GCTGACCGGCCTCGTCGATCACGCGAATCTCGCGAACCCGGATGCGCTCGTTGATGCGGGTCCGCTCCTCACGACGAGGGCCACGCATGCCTGGTCGTTCGAAAGCGATAACTACCTCCCGGGAAGTGCGGCGTCCGCCGCATCGACGTTCGTGGAAGACGCGGCGTCGAGCCCCTTGCGGGCGATCTCCTCGCGCGCCGTCGTCATGAAGCCGTCAAGGGTCTGCGCGCCGAGATCGCCTCCCGCGCGGCTCCTCACCGCGACGGTGCGCTCCGCGGCCTCGCGGTCGCCCACGACGAGCATGTAAGGCAGCTTCTGCATCTGCGCTTCGCGGATTTTGTACCCGATCTTCTCCTGCCGCTCGTCCAGCACCGCCCGCAACCCGGCGCCCACCAGGGTCGTCAGGACCTGCCGTGCGTAGTCGGTGTGCCGATCGGCAATGGGCAGGACGACGATCTGCACCGGCGCGAGCCACAGGGGAAAGGCGCCCGCATAGTGCTCGATGAGCATCGCGATGAAGCGTTCGAAGCTGCCGAAGATGGCCCGGTGAATCACCACCGGGCGGTGCTCGGTGTTGTCCGCGCCGATGTACTTCAGGTCGAAGCGTTCGGGCAGCTGGTAATCCAGCTGGATCGTCGCGCACTGCCACTTGCGGCCGATCGCGTCGGTGACGTCGAAGTCGATCTTCGGGCCGTAGAACGCCCCGTCGCCCTCGTTGAGCACGTAGGCCTGGCCGGCCCGCGCGAGGGCCGCCTTGAGCTGCGCCTCCGCGTGATCCCAGGTCGCGATCTCGCCCAGGAACTCGGCCGGCCGCGTGGACAGCTTCACCACGTAGGACAGGTCGAAATCCTGATAGACGCGTTGCACGAGCCGCAGCAGTTGCTCGACTTCGCCGCCGATCTGATCCTGGGTGACGAAGCAGTGCGCATCGTCCTGGGAGAACTGCCGGACGCGCGTCAGGCCCGAGAGCACGCCCGAGGCTTCGTTGCGATGGAGCGGCGTCTGCTCGTGAAGACGCAGTGGCAGGTCCCGGTAGCTGCGCATCTCGCTGCCGAACACGAGCATGTGACCGGGACAGTTCATGGCCTTGACGCCCATCTGCTCGCCTTCGGCCTCGACCAGGAACATGTTCTGGCGGTAGTGCTGCCAGTGGCCGGAGGTCTCCCACAGGCTCTTGTTGAAGATGAGCGGCGTCTTGACCTCGACGTAGCCGGCCGGGAACAGCACGTCCCGCATGTAGTCCGCGAGGAGGTTGTAGAGCCTCGTGCCCTTCGACAGCCAGAACGTCGCGCCCGGTGCCCAGGGGTGCAGCGTGAACAGGCCCAGGTCCTTGCCGAGCCGGCGATGGTCGCGCTTGCGCGCCTCCTCGAGCCGCTTGAGGTGCGCCTGCAGCTCGGCGTCCGAGAAGAAGGCCGTCCCGTAGATGCGCTGCATCGGCTGGTTGCGCGCATCGCCCTTCCAGTAAGCGTTCGACGCGTGCAACACCTTGAAGGCCTTCAGACGCCCCGTCGAAGGGACGTGCGGGCCGACGCAGAAGTCGATGAAGGTTCCCCGGTCCTTGATCGTGTAGCAGGACACCGCGGCCTGGCCGGCGGTCTTTTCCTCGATCAGCTGGACCTTCAGCGGTTCGCCCCGCGCGGCGAAATACTGCATCGCCTCCGCTCGGTCCACCAGCTGCCGCTCGTACGGCAGGTCGGCGGCCGCGAGCTCGCGCATCTTCGCCTCGACCCGCTCGAGGTCCTCCGGCACGAAGGGCCGCTCCACGACGAAGTCGTAGAAGAAACCCTCCTCGGTGGCCGGCCCGATCCCGCACTGCGCGCCGGGAAACAGGGCCGTGACGGCCGCCGCCAGCAGGTGGGCCGTGGAGTGTCGATAGACGTGGAGCGCGGCGTCGCCGTCGGCCGGCGTCAGCACCCGGAGGCGTGCGTCATGGTCCAGCGGGAACGTCAGGTCCACCAGCCGGTCGTCGACCCACGCGGCAAGGGCCGTGCGGGCGAGACGGGGCGATATCGCCGCCGCGACCTCCGAGACGGCGGTGCCGGGCGGCACGCTGCGACTCGAGCCGTCGGGAAGCGTGACCGTGATCTCAGCCATCAACCAGTTCTGCTCATCGGGGCATTGAAGCGAGGGAAGCGGCCGCCGCCAGCAGCCGCTGAGCGGTTGGTAGGCGCGAGTGGAGTTGAACCACCGACCTCCTGCGTGTCAAGCAGGCGCTCTAACCACTGAGCTACGCGCCTTCCTTCGAGCCTTGGCCCACGCGCGAACGCTCAGTATAGCAACCGCCGTCAGATGAGGTCAATCAACAGGGGCGCCTACGCGGCGGCCTTGACGGGCCTGGCCGCAAGCCGGACAAGAGCCTTGTCGAGAATCGGATCGCCTGTCGGAGGCGTCTCGCCGAGTTCGACGTCCGGCTCCTCGACGCGTTCGGTCGGCTCGACCCCCGCGCCATGGATGGGCTTGCCGGCAGCCGTCAAGTAGCGCGTCGTGGTCAGGAACAGACCCGTGCCGTCGCTCAACCTGACCAGCTTCTGCTGGCCGGCGCGACCGAGCGTCCGCTCGCCGACGAGCTCCGCGCGTTTGTTCTCCGACAGTGCCGAGGCGAAGAGCTCGGCCGCCCCGGACGTGCCCGTCGTCACAAGGACGACCAGCGGGAGGGTCACCGTCCCGTCGCCCGGCCTGCTTTCGATCGACTCGGCCGCCTGCCCGCGCGCCTGCCGCTGGACCAGCGTGCCGGCCGGGAGGAACAGCCGCGCGGCGTCGAGGCCTCGCTCGAGCGGACCCCACGCCGTCGAGCGCAGGTCGACCACGAGGCTGGTGGCTCCGCCCTCGCGCAGCGCGTCCACGCCCTTTCTGATGGCGTCCACAGCCTCGCCCTCGAAGCTGGCAACGCGGATCAGGCCGACGCCCGGCGCGACCTGGCGCACCGTGACGGGTTCCCCGGAGGGCCGCTCGCGCACGAGGACCACGTCCTTCGGTTCCGTCGCGCTGTCCCGCAACACGGTCAGCGTGACCTTGGAGCCGACGGGGCCACTCAGGCGCCTCCGGCCCTCGAAGAGCGACATGCGCCTGGTCGGCTCGCCGTCGATGGCGCGCACGTAGTCGCCAGTGCGGAGGCCGGCCTTCGCCGCCGGCGATCCGTCTCGGGCGGCGACGACGCGCAGGTAGTACTGGCGAGTGAGCTCGAGGCCAACCTCTCCCGTTGGGGCGGGCTCCGGGCCTTCGATCGCCGCCACGTCCGCGGTGGACAGGTAGCTGGTGTCCGGATCGAGCCCCTCGGCCAGGCCTCGCATCGCGCCTTCCATGACGCGGTCCATCTCGACGTCTTCGACGTAGTTGTTCGCAATGAGCGAGACGACGTCTTCGAAGACGCGAAGGTGCTGGTAGGTGTCCTCCCGCGTCACGGTCTTGCCGAGCAGGCCGCCGACGACGGCGAAGGCGACAATCGGGGTCGAGACGAGAAGGACGACGAGGCGGGTACGCGTGCTCATAGCGATGCAGCCATCAGGGACGTGAGCGCCTGGCAGACGGTGATCCCAACCATTCTAGGGGATTCACGGGCTTCCCGTCGATGCGCAGTTCGAAGTAGAGGGCGGGTGCGCCAGCCGGGGTCGGCCCGACGGTACCGAGGCGCATCCCTCGCGACACGGGAGCGCCTCGGCCGACGTCGAGGCTGCCCAGGTGTCCGTAGAGGGAGAAGACCCCGCGACCGTGATCCACGATCACCAGCCGTCCGTAGCCCGCGAACTGGTCGGCGAACGCCACGCGCCCGTCGTGGATCGACTGCACGGGCGACGCGTCGGCCGCGGCGATTTCGATGCCATTGCGCGGCAGCACGGTCCCGAAGCGCGACTGGCGGGCGCGACCGAAGTTGGCGACGACCGGGCCCGACGCGGGCCATGAGAGCGCGCCCTTGAACGCGCCGAGCGGGAGCGAGGGCACCTGGTCTCCCGGGGTGGGCGAGGTGCCCATGGGCGCGGCCAGCATGGTCTCGAGCTGGGTGTCGGCCTCGCGGAGTTCAGCGACGAGGCGGGTGGCGAGGTCGCGTTCCCGGCTCAGCCGCGACAGCAGCGCCTCGCGCGCGCGGGCCGTCTGGGCGGCGGCGGTCCTCGCGTTGGCAGCAGTGGTCGCGAGGCGCTGCGCGTCCTCGGCACGCTGTCGCTGCGCGTGGTGGAGGCGCGCGAGTTCGTCACGCTCGCGCGCGGCGTCGGTCAGCAGCGCCCGATCCCGTGCAGAGACCGCCGCGAGCAGCCGCCACGCGCGGGCCGTGTCGGTCAGGCCCTCGGGACGGATCCAGTACCGCGGCGCATCGAGCGGGCCGAGCTGGTAGAGGCGGCGGGCACGCGCCCGCACGCCAGGGAGACGTGCCGTGGCCGCTGCCTCGAGCGTCCCGATGCGATCGGCCGTCTCCGCCGCTTCGGCCGCCGCCACGCGACCCGAGGCCAGGGCCGCCGCTTCTTCGAGCGCATGGCGCTGCTGCGCCAGCTCGAGCCCGCGCAACTCCTGCAGCACGGAGCGTTCGCTGCTCGCCAGGCGCTCCGCCTCACGCGTCAGCACGGCGAGACGCGTGCGGGCCCGCGCCGCGAGCTCCTTGAGATGCTCGCGCTCCTTCGCCGCCAGGGAGAGCTCGACGAGGCGGGAGGTCGACGGCCGGTCCAGCGGTTCCTGCGCGGTTGTCTCGAATCCCGGCATCGCGGCGAGCAGCAGCCATGTCAGCGCGATCGCGCGACGACCGACATCCCACGGGCGCCCGCGCGCGGCATCCGCGAAACCTGCGTCCACTCCACCAGCATACCGCGAACCCGCGGACGCCGCCCCGCGCCCGCTCGACAGGTTTCGCGCGCAAAGGGTAGGCTTGACCGATGCGGGTGATCGCCTTCGATGTCGGCGAGCGCCGGACCGGTGTGGCGATCAGCGACGCCACCGCCACGCTGGCGCGACCCTGGCGCGCGATTCCGGGGCTCGATCCCGTGGCCGCGGCTGCGCTGGTGCGTGAGGCGCGTGGCGACGAGGACGGCCTCGCCGCGATCGTCGTGGGCCTGCCCCGTCGTCTCGACGGCAGCCCGACTCAGCTCACCAGCCGCGCGCTCGAGTTCGCCGAGACGCTCCGGGTGCTCACGGGACTGCCGGTCGTCCTGCAGGACGAGCGGCTCACCAGCGTCGATGCGGAGCAGCGACTGGCCGTGCAGGAACGCGACTGGCGCAAGCGCAAGGCGAAGCTCGACGCCGCGAGTGCCGCGATCATCCTTCAGGACTATCTGGACCGGCCCGCGGCGCCGGCCGGCGCCGCAGGCCTCGCGGAGCCGCACGCATGATCCCCGGCGCCCCCGTCGCGGAGCGCCAGGGTCCCGGCCCGCTGGAGCGGCCACCGGTGCAGGGCCCGCTGCGTCACCGCGCGCTGCTCGGACTCGCGGCCGTCCTGTCCGTGGGGATTCTGACGCTGGGCCTCTCCGCCTGGTGGATCACGCTGGCGGTCGAGCGGCCCTACAAGGGATGGCCGGGTGACGAGGTGTTCGTGCAGGTCCCCCAAGGCGCCGGGGTAGCCGCCATCGCTCAGCGCCTGGCCGAGGCCGGCGTCGTCCAGCGACCCTTGGTGTTCCGCCTCGCGGCCTGGCAGGCGGGCGCCGACCGACGGCTCAAGGCGGGGGAGTACCGGTTCGATCGACCCATGGCACCGCGGCGCGTCGTGGAGAAGCTGGCGAAGGGCGACGTCTACGTGCGTGAGGTCACCTTTCCCGAGGGCCTGACGATCGGAGAGATGGCAACGATCTTCGAGCGGCAGGGGCTCGGGACGGCGCAGGATTTCGTCGCGGCTGCCCGGGACGCCGCGATTGTCGCAGACCTCGATCCCGCGGCGCGCGATCTGGAGGGATACCTGTTTCCGGACACCTACCACGTCCCCCGCCGCGCGGACGCCGCGGCGCTCGTGCGTCAAATGGTCGGGCGTTTCCGCGAGGTGCTCGAGGCAGAGCAGCCCGGCGGCGCGCCGGGCCAGCGCACGCTCCGGGAGGTCATGACGGTGGCCTCGCTCGTCGAGAAGGAGACCGGACGTGACGACGAGCGTCCGGTGGTCGCCTCCGTCTACTGGAATCGCCTCCGGGTCGGCATGGGGCTGCAGTGCGACCCGACAGTGATCTACGCACTCGCACGAGCGGGCCGATGGACGGGCAACCTCACCCGTCAGGACCTGCAGTTCGACTCGCCCTACAACACGTACCGCTACGCGGGCTTGCCGCCGGGGCCGATTGCAGCGCCCGGGCGTGCGTCGCTGGCCGCCGCGCTCGCGCCCGCGGACACGCCCTACCTCTATTTCGTCAGTCGCAACGACGGCTCACACGCGTTCGCGCGGACGCTGACCGAACACAACGCCAACGTCCGGCGGTTCCAGGTGGAGTACTTCCGTCAGCAGCAGGCCGGGCGTTCGAAGAACGGGGCCGGCCAGTAATCACCGCTCGGACCACTTCAGTTTCTGCCGCAGGATCTCGAAGTACGTGCGGGTGGCTGAGCGCACGAGACGCAGGGGCGCCTCCGCCCGCCACACGACGACCTCGTGCTGTCGCTCGAGCGGGATGGCGGTCTGCCCGTCGAAGGTGGCGAACATCTCCTCCTGCTCGCCCCGCCGTCGCGGCTTGATGCGCACCCGCTGGGCCGCCGGGATCACGAGCGGCCGGTTCGTGAGCGTGTGAGGCGCAATCGGCGTGAGCACGAACGCATCGACCGTCGGATACACGATGGGCCCGCCGGCCGACAGGTTGTAGGCCGTGGACCCGGTCGGCGTCGCCAGGATGAGGCCATCGGCCTTGAACGTGGCCACGAACTGGTCGTCGACCCAGACCGAGAGGTCGATGATCCGCGACAGGGCGCCCTTGGTGATGACGACGTCGTTGAGGACCAGATGGTCGTGCGTCGTCACGCCGGGCGAGTGGACGTGACACCGCAGCATCAGACGTTCCTCGATGCTCGCCTTGCCGTGCAGCACCGCGTCGAGCGTCGGGTACATCTCGGCCAGCGTGACCTCGGTGAGAAAGCCCAGGCTGCCGAAGTTGACGCCGAGGATCGGCACACTGGTGCCGGCCCGTGCGATGCGGCCGGCCATGGCCAGCAGCGTGCCATCGCCACCCAGGACGACGACCAGATCCACCCGTCGAGACAGCTCGTCGACCGGAGCGATGTGCACGCCAGGGATCGACTGACCGAGTGACGCGGTGTCCTCATCGGCGACCACCTCGACCTCGCGGGCCTGAAGCCAGGCGGCCAGCTCTCGCAGCAGGGGCGTCGCCGCGGTCAAATGGTGCTTCGCCACGAGAGCCACACGCGTCGTGGCGCGGCGAGGGGGAGAGGGTTCAGCCATGAGTCACGTCCTGGGCAGGGGAGGGCTGTGGGCGGAGGTGCACGAGGAACTCGCGGTTGCCGTCGGCGCCCTCGATGGGAGACCCGGTCACACCGACGGCGGGCAACCCGAGCGCTGCAGCCGCGGCCTGCACGTCCCGGACGACCCGGGCCTGCACGGCCGGATCGCGAACGATGCCGCCGGGACCGACCTCGTCACGACCCGCTTCGAATTGCGGCTTGATGAGCGCGACGACGTCGCCCGGTGCGCGCAGCAGCGGCGGGATGACCGGCAGGATGAGACGCAGCGAGATGAACGACACGTCCACCGTGACGATGCCGAACGCGCGATGCGCCTCGGGCAGTTGGTCGGTTGTGAGCGTGCGGGCGTTCACGCGCTCGATCACGAGCACCCGTGGGTCGACGCGCAGCGACCAGGCGAGTTGACCGTGACCGACGTCGAGGGCCACGACGTGGCGCGCGCCGCGCCGCAGCAGCACGTCGGTGAAACCGCCCGTTGACGCGCCGATGTCGAGCGCATCCCTGCCGGTGACGTCGATCCCAAACGCGTCGAGGGCATGCGCGAGTTTCAGACCTCCGCGACCGACGTAGGGATGGTCGGGCTGCGCCAGCTCCAGCGGGGCGTCATCGGGCACGAGATGTCCCGGTTTGTCGGCCTGCCGACCCGCGATGCGGACGCTGCCGGCCAGAATCAGCGCCCGCGCGCGATCGCGTGACCCCGCGAGGCCCCGCGTGACCATCAGCACGTCCAGGCGTACCTTCGCCACGGGTCGCTCCTGCGCGCGCTCACCGCGACCGCGCCACCACCCAGTGGGCGAGTGCCACGAGCGGCGTCGCACCGGTCACCTCGACGTCGGCGAGCGCCGCGATGGCGGCGTCCCGTGCGGCGGCCGCCAGGCGACGGGCCCCGTCGAGCCCATACAGCGCCGGATAGGTCGGTTTTCCGGCGGCCGCGTCCTTGCCGACGGACTTGCCGAGGGTGGCCGCCTCGCCTTCGACGTCGAGCACATCGTCGACGATCTGAAACGCAAGGCCCAGGTGGGCCGCATAGCGGCCGATGGCGTCGATCTGCGCGTCGGTGGCATCGGCCATGATCGCCCCTGCCACGGCCGCGGCCCTGATCAAGGCCCCGGTCTTGCGTGCATGCATGTCGGCCAGTCCGTCGGCGTCGAGCTGGGGGGGCGGAGTGGCATCGCCGCGTACCTGCCCCGCGGCGGCGAGGTCGATGGCCTGTCCGGCCACCATTCCGGTCGCACCCGCGGCGGTCGCGACGACTTCGAGTGCGCGCACCTTGCGCTGCGCCAGCGCGGGAGACGCGGAGACCGGCTCACGCGCGAGCAGCGTGAAGGCTTCGGTCAGCAGGCCGTCGCCGGCCAGGATGGCAAGTCCCTCGCCGAACACGACGTGCGAGGTGGGCCGCCCGCGCCGGAGGGTGTCGTTGTCCATGGCCGGCAGGTCGTCGTGAATCAACGAATAGGTGTGGATCAACTCGATCGCGCACGCCGCCGGTTCCGCGAGTGCGACCGCAGCGTCGTCGGCCCCGACAGCCTCGGCAGCAAGCAGCGTGAGGATGGGGCGCAGGCGCTTACCGCCCGCGAGCAGGCTGTAGCGGAGTGCGCGAGCGAGCACCTCGGGGCAGGCGGGCGGCGCGGGCAGCACGCGCGCGAGCGCGGACTCCACGCGCTCCCGTCGTGCGTCGAGCAGCGCCTCGAACGT
>CAYLZN010000118.1:0-6174 GCA_964387935.1 uncultured Vicinamibacteraceae bacterium
CGTCCCAGCGCGCGCGCCGCCGCGGCGACGATGCGCAGGGCGTGAGCGGCCGGATCCAGCAGCGCCTGCAACGCCGCGACACCCCGCCGTTCCTTCACCACGCCCAGGCCCTGCGCCGCAAACGCGACGGTGTCGGTCCCCCGGGCCTGCGTGAGGGCGAGGAGCGCCGGTCCCGCGCGCGGATCTTCGATGCGCTGCAGGGCGTAGGCCGTGGGCCACCACCGCACGCGTGGCTCACCGCGGCCGTCCAGAGTGGCCGCCGCCAGCGGCTCCCACGCCTTGAGCCGGACCAACGCGTACAGACCGAGGCGGAACGCGTTGGCCTCTGGCGGCACGTCGGCACCGGGATCCTCTTCTGCGAGGCCGGTCACCGCCGGATGCCCGGCGTACCGTTGTACGACAGCGCCGATCGCGGTGGCCGACGACGGATCGCCGATCGAGCCCAGGGCTTCGGCCGCCCTGCCTTGCACGCCGGGCCGCTCGTCTCCGAGCGCGGCGACCAGCACCGGCACGGCGCGGCGATCGCGCAGCAGCCCCAGCGCGAAGCACACGGCCTCGCGGACGTCCGGGTCTGGATCATCCAGGGCTTCGACGAGGCGGGGGACGCCCTCGGCCAGCCCCACGCGGCCGATCCCCAGCGCGGCACGGCGACGAATGCGGGCATCGCCGTCGATGAGCAGCCGGGTCAGGTCCGCCGTGGGCTGCGCCGCAGGCGCGCCGGGATTGGGCGCTGGCTGCACGGCGGGCACCTCTGCGGGCGCGATCTCGCGCAGCACCCGACGGTCTTCGAGACGCAGGATCCAGCCCAGCTTCTCCTCGTAGGACGGCGGGGCGGGGACCGGAGCTGGCGGGGGAGGCGTGCTCGCGCAGGCGCTCGCGAGCGCCGCCACGAGCAGCAACACAGGACCTCTCATGCGTGCAATCTCAGGACCTCGTCCGTCACGCTCGACACCCGATCTTCGATCACGGTGACGCCGATGCCGGGCCCGTCCGGGACCGCAATGGTGCCATCCGGCCGGACCTCGATCGGGGGATCGACCAGGTCGGGGTCGAAGTAGCGCCGGCTGGCCGCGATGTCACCGGGCAGCGAGAAGTTGGGCAGCGAGGCGAGGTGGATGTTGTGGGCCCGCCCGACACCGGTCTCGAGCATGCCGCCGTGCCACACCGGGATCTCGTGCGCAGCGCACAGATCGTGGAGCGCCACCGACGCCGTGTGTCCGCCCACCCGTCCCGGTTTGATGTTGATGATGCGACACGCAGAGAGCGCGATCGCCTCCGCGGCCCGGTTCACGGTGGAGATCGACTCGTCCAGGCAGATCGGCGTCCGGAGGGTGCGCTGCAGGCTCGCGTGGTCGCGGATGTCGTCGTAGTCGAGCGGTTGCTCGATCATGGTGAGCCCGAACTCGTCCAGCGCCCGCAGGTGGTCAGCCATCTCGAGGGTGTAGGCCGCGTTGGCATCCACCATGAGAGGGAACTCACCGAATCGCTTGCGCAGGAAGGCCACGGCCTCGAGGTCCCATCCGGGCTTGATCTTGATCTTCACCCGCTGGTACCCCGCGGCACGCTCCAGGGCCACGCGATCCGCGAGCTCCTCGAGCGACCCCTGGATGCCGATCGACACGCCGGAGGCGATCGAGGCCCGCGTGCCCCCCAGGAGGCGGGCCAGCGGCTCGCCCGCCTGCGTCGCCGCGAGATCCCAGGCCCCCATCTCGAGAGCGGCCTTCGCCATCTGGTGTCCCCGTACGAACTGGAGTGCGTGCGCCACCTCGCGCGGGTGTGCGAATCGCTTTCCCAGCACGGCGGGCACGAGATAGTCGCTCAGCACGTGCCATGCCGTCCTGACCGTCTCGGCACTGTAGAACGGATGCGCGTCCGCCACGCATTCGCCCCAGCCGACGGCTCCTTCTCCATCGACGCGGATCAGAATGAGGGCGCGCTCGTCGGTGCGCCCGAAGCTCGTTTCGAAGAAGCGCACGAGCGGGAGGTGCAGCAGGCGGAGTTCGATGGCGTCGATGAGCACGGCGGCGACTGCCCGGGGGGGCCGACCGACCGCATGGTAGCACGCGGGCGCGCGCCCTTGCTGGGCTTGTAAGCGACGACTATACTGCCGCCCATCTTGGACTTCCGTCACCTGGTCATCGACGGTCCGCCGAGTGTCGGCAAGACGGCGCTCGCCGACCGCCTCGGGACGCGGCTCGATGCGGCCGTGGTGCTGGACGAAGGCGAGAACCCCTTTCTCGCCGATGCGTACGCCGGGCGGACGGGTGCGGCGTTCCAGGCGCAGCTGTTCGCCCTGCTGGCTCGACATCGCCAGCAGGCCACGCTGCGCCAGGGTGACCTGTTCAGCCAGACGACCATCGCCGACTACCTGTTCGACAAGGACAAGATCTACGCCTACCTCTCGCTGGACGACAATGAACTCTTCATCTACCAGCGGCTGTACGACCTGCTCGCGAAGGACGTGCCCGCGCCGGACCTCGTGTTCTACCTGCAGGCCCCGCCCGAGATCGTCTGGAAGCGACTGAAGCTGCGGGCTCGGCAGGACGCCGCGGTGCTGGTGCCTGCCGACTCGTACCTGCGCGAGCTCACCGACGCCTTCAACCACTTCTATTTTCATTACGAGGCGACTCCGTTGCTGGTCGTGGAGACCTCGCACGTCGATCCGTCCTGGCCCGATGCGGCGGTGGAGGAGCTGCTGCGCCAGGTTCACTCGATGAGCGGGGGCACGCGCTACTACGTGCCTCGCGAAGTGTAGGGCCGAGGCCCGCCTCGACAGGGCCGCGCCCAGCGGGTAAGCTTCGAATCCTATGGCCTGGTTCAAGCGGGAACGGAAGCCCATGGCCCCGCCCGCCGACAAGCAGGTGCGCGTCCCGGAAGGACTGTGGGTCAAGTGCCCGGGGTGCGCCACCATCATCTACACCAAGGACCTCGCGGCCAGCCTGCACGTCTGTCCCCGCTGCACCCACCACTTCCGGGTGTCCGCGGTCGAGCGCCTGCGCCTGCTGTTCGACGGTGCGTGGGAGGAGCACGATCGTACGCTGGCCTCGACCGATCCCCTCGATTTCGTCGATACCAAGCCCTACAAGGCCCGGCTGGCTGCGGCGCAGAAGGCCACCGGCGTCAAGGACGCCGTCATCTGCGCGACCGGTGCCATCGACGGGATCACCACAGAGGTGGCGGCGATGGAGTACGGCTTCATCGGCGGCAGCATGGGTGTCGTGGTGGGCGAGAAGATCACACGGGCGGTGGAACGGGCGCTCGGACATCGCCGGCCGGTCGTGATCGTCTCCTGCTCGGGCGGGGCCCGGATGATGGAAGGCACCCTCTCCCTGCTGCAGATGGCGAAGGTCAGCGCGGCGCTCGCACGCCTGGATCGCGCCGGGCTCCCCTTCATCTCGGTGCTGACGGACCCGACCACTGGCGGGGTGACCGCCAGCTTCGCGATGCTGGGCGACGTGATCTTCGCCGAACCCAAGGCGCTCATCGGCTTTGCCGGCCCGCGGGTCATCGAGCAGACGATCCGACAGAAGCTGCCGGAAGGGTTCCAGCGAAGTGAGTTCCTGCTCGCCAAAGGCATGGTGGACGCGGTCGTCGAACGGCAGCACTTGAAGACGACGATCGCGCAGGCGCTGCGCTTCATGACCCCGACGGCCGCGGGCGAGTCGTCTCGCGCGCAGGGGTGAGCTGCGTCTCACATGGACCCTGTCGAAGCACTGCTGGCCCGCGACCAGCACGGCGTCAAGTTCGGCCTCGAGAGCATCCGCACCCTGTGCGCCGCGCTCGGGCACCCGGAGCGCTCCTGTCCGAGCGTCCTCGTGGCGGGCACCAACGGCAAGGGATCCGTGACGGCCATGACCGCCACGGCCCTGACCGCCGCCGGCCATCGCACGGCCCGCTACACGTCCCCGCACCTCGTGCGCGTCGAGGAACGCTTCGTCGTCGACGACCAGCCGGTGTCGCGGGATGCCCTGCGACAGGCGGCGGCCACCGTACTGGAGGTCGAGCGCCGCTGCCTCGAGCAGGGGCGCCTGCAGGCGCCGGTGACGTTCTTCGAAGTGACGACGGCGACCGCGTTCGAGCTGTTCCGGCGCGCCGCCGCGGAGGTCCTGGTGCTCGAGGTCGGCATGGGGGGACGGCTCGATGCCACCAACGCCTCCGACCCCTGCGTGTGCGCGATCACGTCGATTGCCTTCGATCACATGCGGTTCCTGGGCGAGACCCTGGGCGCGATCGCGTTCGAAAAAGCAGGCGTCATGCGGCCCGACCGACCGACGGTGCTGGGGCCGCTGCCCGATGAGGCCCGGGACGTCATCGCGCAGCTCGCCGCCGAGCGCGGGGTCCCGCTGGTCGAGGCTGACGAGGGCGTGCACTGGCGCCGTGACCTGCTCCCCGACGGGCGGACGAGCCTGACCCTGTCCACCCCGGAGGCCGACTACGGAACGGTGACGCTGGCCCTGCGTGGCGCGCACCAGGTGGCAAATGCCATCGTGGCCGTCCGGTTGCTCGAACAGGCGCGCCAGGCGGGCCTGCGCCTCTCGCGCGAGGCGATCATGGCGGGACTCGTCCAGGCTCGGTGGCCCGCCCGACTGCAGGAGGTCGTCCGGCGCGACGGGAAGCGAATCCTGCTCGATGCCGCCCACAACCCCGCGGGCGCGGCAACCCTCGCCCACTACCTGCTCGAGGTGCGCGCGCCCCGGGTACCCGTGGTGTTCGGCGCCATGCGGGACAAGGCCATCGTCGAGATGCTCCATACCCTCGAGCCCTGCGCGGCCCGATTCGTCTTCACCCAGGCGACGTCGCCCCGGGCCATGCCGGCCACCGATGTGGCGTGCCAGGCGCGGCAGGCTGGCGTCTCGGTCCCCGTGACGGTCGTGCCCGACCCCCACGAAGCCTTGCAGCAGGCCCTCGACGGTGCCGATCTCGTCGTGGTCGCAGGGTCGATGTTCGTGATCGGTGAACTGCTGCCGCACCTGCCCGCTGTGGTATGAGTAACAGCTGGATGTCTTCCCTGTGGCGCGCGGTCGTCGTGTGCAGCCTCCTGGCCGCTGGCGTCCGGCCTGCGTCGGCCCAGCTCCCCGGATTCACCATCACGAAGCAGTTCGTGGCGGAGCGCTTGAGCGAGGATCACTGGCGTGCGACGGGCCAGGTCGAGCTCGAGAAAGACGACATGCGGTTCTACGCCGACGAGGTGGACTACTACCCGAAGGAGCACCGCCTCGTCGCCGCCGGCAACGTGGTCTACGTGTCGAAGGAGAACCGGATCGCGGCCGACCGGCTGGAGTTCAACACCGAGACGCGACTCGGGACGTTCTACAACGCCTCCGGCACGGCGCGACTGACCCAGAGCGTGGACCGCAGCATGTTCGGAACCCAGGAGCCGGACGCGTACTTCTTCGGCGAGGTTCTGGAAAAAGTCGGCCCCGACAAGTACCACATCGAGAAGGGCGGGTTCACGACGTGCCTCCAGCCGACGCCGCGCTGGGAGGTCTCCGCGAGTTCGCTGACCATGACGCTCGAGGAGTACGCGATCGTCAAGAACTCGGTCCTCAAAGTCAAAGGGGTTCCCGTCTTCTACATGCCCCTCTTCTACTACCCCGTGCAGGAAGACGACCGGGCCACCGGCTTCCTGATTCCCACCTACGGGACCTCCACGATCCGCGGGCAGTCGTTGTCGAACGCGTTCTTCTATGCGATCAGCCGGAGCCAGGACGCGACGGTCTTCCACGACTGGTTCTCCCGGACCGGGCAGGGGGTCGGGGGTGAGTACCGGTACATCGCCAGCCCGGGGTCCGAGGGCAGCGTGCGCACGTACTACCTGGACGAGAAGGCCATCACGTACACGGACTCGACGGGCGCCGAGCAGACGCAGCCCGCGCGCCGGAGCTACGAACTCCGCGGCCGGGCCGTGCAGCGGCTGCCGGCCAACCTCCGCGCCCGTGCCGACGTGGACTACTTCTCGGACGTGACGGTCCAGCAGACGTACCAGACGAACCTCTACAACGCGTCGTTGCGGCAGCGCAGCTACGGAGCCAACCTCGCGGGCAGCTGGGGCGCCACCTCCGCCAGCGGCACCTTCAACCTGAGGGAGATCTTCTACAACGACACCGACTCGACCCTGTATGGCAACGCACCTCGCATTGCCTTCAGCCGAGCGCCTCGCCGCCTGTTCGGGTC
>CAYLZN010000118.1:6184-14921 GCA_964387935.1 uncultured Vicinamibacteraceae bacterium
TGTACTTCTCGCTCGGCAGCGAGTACAACACGCAGGTGCGGACGGAACGCGGGAAGGACAACGAGGTTCCCCTGGGGCTGACGCGCCTCGACATCAGCCCGCAGTTCCGCTATCCCCTGAGCCGCTGGCCGTTCCTCGGGGTCACCGCGTCGCTCGCGTGGCGCAACACGTTCTACTCCGAGAGCTTCGACGATACGGGCGCCCGGGTGCCGACCTGGCTGACACGCCAGTTCATGGACATGCGGGCCGACGTCACCGGCCCGACGTTCACCCGGATCTTCGACACGAAGAACGGGTTCGCGGATCGTATCAAGCACGTCATCGAGCCCAGCTTCGACATCAACCGGTCGACCCTCATCGACAACTACGATCGCATCGTCAAGCTGGACAGCTACGACTACACCTTCGGCGGCACGACGCGGATCACCTACGGGCTGGTCAACCGCCTGCTCGCCAGGCGCCCGGGGAGCCGCCAGGGCTCCGCCCGCGAATTCGTCACCGTGCAGCTGTCGCAGACCTACTACAGTGACGAACGGGCGAGCCAGGTGGACCCCAGCTACGGTTCGAGCTTCCAGGGTCTCGAACCGCGCACGCTGTCGCCGTGGCTGCTGTCGGCCCGGGTGGCCCCGAGCGATCGCTGGGATGCCGGGACACGCCTGGAGTACGACCAGTACACGGGCGATCTGCTCACGATCGGGGCCTCGGGCCGGTTCGCCTATCGAGACGTCGTGCAGGCCACGAGTGGCTGGAGCCGCCGGCAGATCACCGAGACACGCGCGGACAACTACTGGAATCTCGGCACCACCGTCCGCGCCCTCAATGGCTCGGTGGGCGGCTTCTTCGGGTTCGACTACGACCTCTTCCGCGACCAGATGCTCCAGCGCCGTGTCCAGGCCTACTACAACGCGCAATGCTGCGGCGTGGCCTTCGAGTTCCAGACGTTCAACTTCCCGTACGCCAGTTCACGGTTCATCGTCCCGCGCGATCGGCGGTTCAATCTCACCTTCACCCTGGCCGGCATCGGCACGTTCTCGAACGTGTTCGGCGTGTTCGACAGCGGCGACTCCAGCCGGCAGCGTTGAAAACACCGTGCCCCCACGGATCCTGGTCACCGGCGGTAACGGGTTCGTGGGTCGACACCTGCTCGCCCTGGTCCTGCGTGAGCAGGCCGGCGCCGACGTGCATGCCTGGCAACGGGAGCCGGCAGCGGAGGTCCCGGCCCCGCGCGAACTGGCCGACCGGGTGACGTGGACCAGCGTGGAACTGCTGGATCGGCAGGCCGTGCGTGACGCGCTCTGCGTGGCCAGGCCCGACGAGGTTTATCACCTCGCCGGAATCGCGCACGTCGGCGGCTCGTGGCAGGACCCGGCAGCGACGCTGGAGGTGAATGTCGTCGGCACCCACGTCCTGCTCGACGAACTGCGGCGCCAGCGCCTCGACGCGAGGGTGCTCGTGACGGGCTCGGCCACGGTCTATGCGGCTCGCGAGGAGCCGCTCACCGAGGACCACGCCACGGCGCCGTCCAGCCCGTACGCGCTCAGCAAGCTCGCCCAGGAGCTCTTGTCGCTGCGGGCCTGGCGCGACGACGGGCAGCAGGTGCTCGTGGTGCGCGCCTTCAACCACATCGGGCCGGGCCAGCACCCGTCCTTCTTCGCGCCCGGGTTCGCCCGGCAGCTGGCGTCGATCGAAGCCGGCCAGGCGCCGCCAGTGATTCGCGTCGGGAACCTGGAGGCCCGTCGCGACCTCACCGATGTGCGCGACACGGTGGCGGCGTACCGCGCGTTGATGGCACGCGGCCAGCCGGGCCGTCCCTACAACGTGTGCCGTGGTCTGGCGGTGCGGGTGGGGGATGTGCTCGACGCGCTTCGCGCGGCCTGTCGCGTGCCGGTGACGATCGAAGTGGACACTGCCCGCCTCCGGCCCAACGACACGCCGCTCGTGCTCGGTTCGTTCGCCAGGCTGCAGGCGGATACCGGATGGATGCCGACCATCCCGTTCGAGCAGACGCTGCGCGACGTCATGGACGACGCCCGGCGTGCACTCGCCGCGGTCAGACCCTGAGCACGAGGCCTGCCAGGAGCGCCGCGCGCGCGGGCAATGCGTCGATCACGACGTGTTCGTGGAGCGCGTGCGCGCCGTCGCCCACGGCCCCGAGCCCGTCCAGCGTGGGCACGCCGAGGGCCCCGGTGAAGTTGCCGTCCGAGGCGCCACCCGTGCTTCCCTCCCCGAGGTCGAGCCCGATTGCTTCCGCGACGTCGCGCGCCTTCTGAAACAGGTGCGCGACGCCGGGCGTGCGCTCGAACGGAGGGCGGTTGACGCCGCCGGTGACACGGAGCGTCACCCGGGAATCGCTGGGCACGAGTCCCCGCATGAAGGTCTCGACGCGCGCGGCGGCGTCCAGTGTCGGGACCCGCACGTCGATCTCCGCCCAGGCCCGTTCCGCCACGACGTTCGAACGCGTCCCGCCCTCGAGGCAGCCCACGTTCACCGAGACGCCGGCCGGCGCGTCGGGCCAGGACGTGATGGCGACGATCTGCCGCGCCAGTTCGTGGACCGCGCTCGCCCCCTTGCCGGGGTCGCCACCCGCATGGGCCGACAGCCCCTCCACGTGCAACTGGAAGACGCCGACGCCCTTGCGCCCGGTCTTGACGCGGCCGTCAGCGAGCGCGGGCTCGAGCACGAAGACCGCGTCGCTGCGGCGCGCCTCGTCCTCGATGACGGCGCGCGACTCGAGACTGCCGACTTCCTCGTCGGACGTGATGAGGAAGGCGATCCGCGGCGAGGTCGTCCGGCCGCGGTCCTGCAGGGCGTGCAGGGCCAGGAGACCGATGGCCAGGCCGGCCTTCATGTCGTAGACGCCGGGGCCGAACAGGCAGCCCTCGCGGACGGTGATCGGCATGCGTTCGGACTGCCCGACGGGCCACACGGTGTCGTAGTGGCCGAGGATGAGCACCTGGCGCTCGCCGCACCCGGATTCGACCAGGAGATGGTCTCCCGCCCGCTCCCGAGGCAACCGGGTCACTCGACCGCCAGCCGCGACGCACAGCCCGGCGAGCAGGTCAGCACAGCGATCCAGGGCGGCCTTGTCGTGGCTGGGGGACTCGTGGCGGGCGAGTTCCGAGACGGTCTCGACGAGCCAGTCCCGGCGGTCGGTGCAGTACTCCAGAAGCGCCTTCATCGCCCCTCATGGTAACCCTGAAGTCCCTTCACGGGCCGCGCCCTATAATTGAGGCATGACGCGGGTCGGTCGGATGATCGTCATCTCCTGGTGCCTCGCGGCCGCACTGGCCGTCTCGCCAGCAGCCCAGGCGCCGGGACCGCCGCGCGCGGCCACACCAGCGGGGCGAGCGCCGGCGGCTCCATCGGCCCAGCCGCCCGTGTCCGCTCCCCCTGCGGTACCAGGGGAACTGGAGCTCGGCGTGAGGGTGTACCCGACGGCGGAGTTCCTCGGGTCGTTCGACGCGGGCCGTGGCCAGCGCTACTACCTGTTCGGCGCGTCAGCGCTCTTTGCAGAGGTCGTGGCCTATTACCGGACAATACTCAAGACGAAAGGCGAGCTGGTGTACGAGCAGCCGCCCGTCCACATGTTCGACACAGGCCGGTTTCGCGAAGAGACGATGGCGTTCCCGCCGAGCGTGACGGTGAAGGACTACACGTTCGGCGGCTCGCAGGGCTACCTGCACGCGGGCCCCGGGGGCCAGTCGAAGCGCTTCCCGACGATAATCCAGATCGTGCCGGCCCTGCCCGGGGAGCGTCGGTAAAGCCATGGGCCATGGGCCATGGGCCATGTGCCATGTGCCATGTGCCTGGTGCCTGGTGCTATGTGGCGGCTGCCCTGCGACTCACGCCAGCCGACGCAGGATGAAGCATTTCAGGTAGTAGGTCTCCGGGGCGCCCAGCAGCACCGGGTGGTCGCGACCCTGCATGCGTTTCTCGACGACGGAGACCGTGGCCCCGGCGTCCAGGGCCGCCCCGAGCACGACCTCGCCGAAAGTGGCTTCATCGACGTGGTACGAGCAGGTACAGGTGACGAGGTAGCCCCCGGGCGTGAGCAGCCTCAGCGCCCGGAGGTTGATTTCCTTGTAGCCCGCCAGCGCCCTGGCCAGGGAGGCCTTGTTCTTCGCGAATGCCGGCGGATCGAGCACGATGGTGTCGAAGCGCTCGTCGGCCCGGTCGAACTCGCGGAGCGCGTCGAACACGTTGGCGCTCTGGGCCTCGATGTCCAGCCCGTTCGCCCCGGCGTTCTCGCGGATGCGCGCGACGGCCTGTTCAGAACTGTCGAGCGCCAGCACCGACGTGCACCGCCTCGCCAGGCGAAGGGCGAAGCCCCCGTTATAGCTGAAGCAGTCGAGGAGCCGACCGTGTGCGTAGCGAGCGGCCGCCTCGCGGTTGTCGTGCTGGTCGAGGAACAGGCCCGTCTTCTGCCCCCGCCAGAGATCGACCTTCAGTCGAACGCCGCCCTCGGTGATCTCGACGACCTCGGGCACGTCGCCATGGAGCAGCGCCACGCGCTGGTCGAGCCCCTCGAGCACGCGCACGCGCGGGTCGTTGCGGGCCAGGATGCCGCGTGGCGCGACGAGCTCCGTGAGGATCTCCACGAGGTGTGGCAGCAGGCGGTCCATGCCCTGCGACAGGGTCTGGACGACGAGGTACTCTCCGTACCGGTCGACCACGAGCGAAGGCAGGAGATCGGCTTCCCCATGCACGAGACGGAGCGCGGTGGTGTCCAGGCCCAGTGCGGCCCGGAACCGCAGGGCCCGCTCGACCCGGTCCCGCCAGAACGACGCGCCCGGGACCGCTTCGCCGCGCGTCAGCACCCGCAGGGCGATCTGCGAGCGGTCGCTGTAGAGCGCGTGACCGAGCGTCGCACCTCGAAGGTCGGCGACGCGAACCGTCGCGCCGCCGGGCGCATCGACCCTGGCGAGATCGGATCGGTAGATCCAGGGATGACCGCGATGCAGGCGATCGGCGCCGCGCGCAGAGACGGTGACGACAGGCGACATCGGGTCCTATAGTACAATCCCGCACATGCGACTGGCGCTGGGTGCCGACCACGCAGGAGTCGGCTTGAAGCGCGATGTGAAGCGCTTCCTGGATGAGTTGCGCATCGATTACGAGGACTTCGGCACCAACGGCGAGGACTCGGTCGACTACCCGGACTTCGCGGAACTCGTTGCCGATGGGGTGGCGCGTGGCGCGTTCGACCGGGGCATCCTCATCTGCGGCACCGGCATCGGCATGTCGATCGCCGCCAACAAGGTGCGGGGCGTTCGCGCGGCGCCGGTCACCGACCTCGACTCCGCCCGACTGGCGCGCGAACACAACGACGCCAACGTCCTGGCCCTCGGGGCGCGGATCCTCCCGCGTGACCGGGCGCTCGAGCTGGTGCGCACGTTCCTGGACACGCCGTTCGCGGGCGGCCGCCACGCCCGCCGCATCCGCAAGATCACGGCGCTCGAGCAGCCGCAGGAGCAGGACACCGACAAGGACCTCTCCTCGCGCTAGACGAAGGTAACTGCCATGAGCCACATGCTGACCGCCGCCACCGCCGTGACCCGCGGACTCGAGGCCGCCGATCCCGAGGTCGCCGAGGCGCTTCGTCAGGAGATCCACCGCCAGAACAGCGGACTCGAGCTCATCGCCTCGGAGAACTTCGTCAGCCGGGCGGTCCTCGAGGCGATGGGCTCGGTGATGACGAACAAGTACGCCGAGGGCTACCCCGGCAAGCGGTACTACGGGGGATGCGAGTTCGTGGACGTGGCCGAGTCGCTGGCCATCTCCCGGGTCAAAACGCTGTTCGGTGCCGATCACGCCAACGTCCAGCCGCACTCCGGCGCGCAGGCGAACATGGCGGTCTATCTCGCCATGCTGAAGCCCGGAGACACCCTCCTGGGCATGAACCTGGCGCACGGCGGGCACCTCACCCACGGACACCCCCTCAACTTCTCCGGCAAGTACTTCACCATCGTCCCCTACGGGGTGCGACAGGACGACGAGCGCCTCGACTACGACGAATTGGCCGCGAAGGCGCGCGAGCACAAGCCCAAACTGATCGTGGTCGGCGCCAGCGCCTACCCCCGGGTGATCGAGTTCGCGAGGATTGCCGCCGTGGCGCAGGAGGTCGGGGCCCGCGTGATGACCGACATCGCGCACATCGCGGGACTGGTCGCGGCGGGCATTCACCCGACGCCGGTGCCGCACTCCGACTTCGTGACCTCGACGACGCACAAGACGCTGCGCGGACCGCGTGGCGGCGTGGTGCTCTGCAAGGCGGAACACGCCAAGGACCTGGACCGGGCCCTCTTCCCCGGAGTGCAGGGGGGCCCGCTGATGCACGTCATCGCGGCCAAGGCGGTCTGCTTCCGGGAAGCGATGGAGCCCGCGTTCGCGGCCTATCAGCGGCAGATCGTGGCCAACGCGCAGCGACTGGCCGCGGTCCTGCTCGCGCACGGGTTCCGGCTCGTGAGCGGCGGCACCGACAACCACCTGATGCTGGTGGACGTGTTCAGCAAGGGCATCACGGGCAAGGTGGCCGAGGCGGCCCTGGGTCAGGCGGGAATCACGGTCAACAAGAACGCGATCCCCTTCGACAAGAACCCGCCGATGGTGGGCAGCGGCATCCGCATCGGAACGCCGGCCATCACCACGCGCGGCATGGCCGAGCGCGAGATGGAGATCATCGGTGACCTCATCGCCCGGGTGCTCAAGTCCCCGGAGGATGCTGCGGCCCTGTCCATGGTGCGCAGCGAGGTCGAGACCCTCTGTCGCGCGTTCCCCCTGTATCCGGAAGCCTGAGGACGCCCCGTTCCAGGATCGCGGCACGCGCCGCTGTGCATGTCCCACGACGACGCTGACGATCTGATCGCCGCGGTCGCGAACGTCTTCGCGGACCGCGGCCCCCTCGCGCGGACCCTTCAGGGATTCGAAGCCCGCGCCGGCCAGCGGGCCATGGCCGCCGCGGTGTGCCGCACGCTCATCGACGGCGGCATCCTGCTCGCGGAGGCCGGCACGGGCACCGGCAAGACGCTCGCGTACCTCGTCCCGGCCATCCTCGGCGGCCGGCGAACGCTCGTCTCGACCGGGACGAAGAACCTCCAGGATCAGATCCTCCAGAAGGACATCCCGCTGCTGCAGGCCGCCCTCGAGACCCGCTTCACGGCCACCTGCATGAAGGGCCGCGGCAATTACCTGTGCCGCCACCGGTTCGACGCCGTGCGCACCGGGGTCATGGGACTCGCCCCCGAGCAGCGCCGCCACCTCGCGCTCATCGAGGCCTGGGCCGAGACGACTACCACCGGCGATCGGGCCGAGATCGACGAAGTCCCGGAGGACCTGCCGCTGTGGGCAGACATCGCCGCGACGTCCGAGCAGTGCCTCGGCACGGGGTGCCCACGATTCAGCGACTGCTTCGTCACGCTGATGCGCCAGCGCGCGGCCGCATCGGACCTCGTGGTGGTCAACCACCACCTGCTGTGCGCCGATGCCGCGGTACGCCATCACTCGTTCGGCGCGGTCATTCCCGAGTGTCATCACGCGATCATCGACGAGGCACACCAACTGGAAGACGTGGCGACCCAGTATTTCGGCCTCGGGGTCAGCAATCACCGCTTCGAGGACGTCGCGCGCGACGGCGAGCGTGCGCTCGCGCCGGCGCAGGGCGCTCCGGTGGAGGGGGCCGCAGACCTGCGCCGGTCCCTCATGCAGCTCTCGGATCGTGCGCGGGCGTTCTTCGGCCAACTCACCAGGGCCGCCGCCGGAGGGACGCTGCAGTCGCCAGGAAGCGGTGGCCTGTTCGACGAGCGCCGTCGCGTGACGGCGGAGACCCTCGAGCCGGCGGCCGAGGCTGGTGTCGCGCTGCTCGGCACTCTGGATGTCGTCGAGGCATCAATCGGCCTGTTGCCGGCCGCCGGTGAGGATCTGCGGGCGATCGCCCGCAGGGCGGTCGAGCTGCGCGAGGCCCTGCGCTTCAGCCTCCTCGCCTCGGACCCCGCGTTCGTCTACCTCGTGGAGACCCGGGGCCGGGGCGTGTTCCTGCGGGCGCTGCCCGTGGACGTGTCGTCGATCGTGCGCGAACACCTGTTCGACCGCCTGCGCGCCACCGTGCTCACCTCTGCCACGCTCGCGGTGAACGGGCGCTTCGACTACGTCCGCGCGAGGCTCGGCGTCGAAGAGGCCGCGGACCTCCAGCTGCCGTCGGAGTTCGACTTCGCACACCAGGCGATTCTCTACCTGCCTCGTCACATGCCGGACCCGAGGGTGCCGGCCTTCGCGGAGCGTGCGGCGGACGAGGTTGCGCAGATCCTGGTCCGGACCGAGGGGCGCGCCTTCGTCCTGTTCACGAGCTATGCCGTGATGCGCGAGGTGGAGGGCCGTCTGGCGGCCACCCTGCCCTACCCGCTGCTGGTCCAGGGCGACGCGCCGCGGTCGATTCTGATCGCCCAGTTCCGCAACACCCCCAACGCCGTGTTGCTCGCCACCGCCAGCTTCTGGCAGGGCGTGGACGTCGTCGGCGAGGCCCTGAGCTGCGTGATCATCGACAAGCTGCCGTTCGCGTCTCCCGGCGATCCGGTGACGCAGGCGCGGATCGACGCCATCTCGGAGGCCGGCGGTGACGCGTTCGGCGACTATCAGGTGCCGCTCGCCATCCTCACCCTGCTGCAAGGGGTCGGCCGCCTGCTCCGCCACCGGACGGACCGCGGCGTCCTGGCCATCCTGGACCCACGCCTGCGCACGAAGG
>CAYLZN010000119.1:0-9388 GCA_964387935.1 uncultured Vicinamibacteraceae bacterium
CGCCTGCTGCATCGTCGCGCGTGCCTGCCAGCGCGTCGGCCTCTGTGAACGTCGGCATCCAGGGTGGCAGTTGCTCGCGATGCGTCGCGACGTAACGGTTCACGCCGTCGGCGAAGGCCGCGATCATCCGCCGGAACTGCGGATCGAGATCCGCCAGGCCGGCTCGTGCCTCCTCCGCGCCGCCAATCCGGTGCGAGGCGAGATCGTCCTCGAGATACTCGACGCCGAAGTACTTCGAGGCCTCGCCGCGCGCGATCAGCAACCAGCGGGCGAGCGCCTCCGGGTGATCCTCGACCTGCGCGTAGCCCAGGCCGAAGGCCGCCGCTTCGTCGGACTCGGCGAGGATGTGGGGGACGCCGAAGGTGTCCCGCCGGATCAGGACCTGGTCTGCGAGCGGCTTCGCCGCGTGCAGTGGCTCACGGGGAGCGCTCGCGAAGGCGGCGAGCGAGGCGAGCAGCGTGACGATGGCGGGGAGGATCCGGGGCAGGCGGGTGTGCCGGCGCATGGGCGGTATCTTAACCGGCGGGCGGCGATCGGCTGGCGACCAGCGGCCTGGTGGGCTGAGTCGTTGTTTCCGGCGCGAACCGCACCTCACTGCACGTGAGAATGCGGATCGCCGGGCTCTTGAAGACTTGCGCCGTGCTGGCCGGGCGCCGTGCGCCGCTGACCGCAGGCCGCACGCCGATTGTCGGATTGAGGTTAACGGTCTGGCGGGATTGTCCGCCGCGCTGACTCCGTGACACCCGGGTCGCAACCCGCAGAACATCCACCAGGTGAGCCCGCACCGGCTCCGAAGTGACGTCGGCGACTGACCGCACCAGCTTGAGTGGCTGGCGCTCACGAGAGCGTGGGGGTTCGAGTCCCCCCTTCGCCATTCAATGCGCCTCGCGCCTACTTCTCGTCCGGGAGCTCCGTGAAGGGATTGAGGACCTTCAGTCCGGGCCGACGGAAGTCCTGGTCGTTTCCCGTGACGATGGTCAACCCGTGGCGGCGGGCGGTCGCAGCGATGTAGCTGTCTTCCACGGGCATGCGGCGGCCAGCCTTCGCCAGGTGGTGTTCCTGCTCCGCCCAAACGTGCGCGACCGAGACGTTGAAGCCGTGGATGCGGCCGTGCATCGCGTCAATCAGTCGCGTGAGCCACGCCTGCAGCTGTTCTCGCTGGCGTCCCTGCTTCGTGCGAACCCAGTACGCCAGCTGCGCGATGACCACCGCGCTCGTATAGCAGTGGTCCTTCTCGCGCTGGAGCCAGGCGATCACCCGTCGATCGCCCTGCCGCTTGGCCGGCTGCGAGAGCACGTCGGTGTCGAGCAGCCAGCTCACAGCTTTCTCCTCCGGGCGGGTTCGCGGCGCCTCGCGGGCACGTCGTCCATGCTGACGGGGCATTCCATGAGAATGGTGAGCCAGTCACCGGCGGCGGGGAGCCGGCGGAAGACAATCGCGTCTTCCTCCGGGTCGAAACGGGCGTCGAAGTACTCGCCAGGGGACGCCGGAGCCAACGAGGCGGGAACGGTGAGGCGGCGTTTGGCGTCCAGCGTCACAATCATGGTGGGATTATCCCACCGCATGCCTGATGTGGTCAACCCGCCCACGCGTGGCGAGCACGACGAGACCGCCAGGGCGGATTCACGGACCGATGAGACGCTTCCGGCCCACGGAACCCCCGGCACTCGTCTCGAAGCTGCGCGCGCTCGCCTCCAGCTTCCCGGCCGTCTATCTCGGAGGACCCTCGATGGATCGATCCGGCGCGGCTGCGCGGCACGGGGTTGCTCGTGCGCCTGGCGGCGACGGCGCGGAATGGCTCCGCCGGCAGAGGCGGGTGAAACGGTGGTGTGACCATTGCCATTCAACGCATCGCCTTCAGGGCCGCGCGAACCGTGTGGGCCAGGTCCTGCCACCCAACGGCAGTGACCCGGCGACCGAGCCGCGCCCTTCTCGGCGACGTGCAGATCACGGGGCCGGACGCCGCGCCGTACTCATCGGCAAACACCTCGAGGTGACGGACATCGCGCGGTGATGGGCGGTCGGTGAGCTTCACTTCGATGGGCAGGAAGCGGCCGTGATACTCGATTACCCAATCCACCTCGGGGCCATCGGGATCGCGCCAGAACCGCAGACGAGCCGCGGGCTGGTGGAGCCGCAGGAGCCGAATCAGTTCGAGCCCGACGTAGTGCTCGAAGAGTTCCTCCTTGCGTTCCGGAAGCAGGCGCGTGCCCTCGCAGGCGGCCAGTCGGCGCACGCCCATGTCGAAGAGCAGGAACCGGCTGGCCCTCGTCAGTTTCTTGCGCGACGCGCTGCGGACAATCGGCTCCACGCGCTCGGCGACCAGGCAATCCACGAGGATGTCGTAGTACGCCTGCACGGTGACTGACGACACCCCCACATCCTGCGAGACGCGCGAATAGTTGACGATGCGGCCGGAGTCCTGCGCCGCCATTTCCAGAAACCGTCCGAAGGCGCCGATGTTACGGACCAGCGCCTCCTGCCGCACTTCTTCTTCCAAGTAGGTTCCGACGTAGCTGGCCAGGTCGGCTTCGCGATCGGCGGGCCGTGGCGTGGTGACGATGGCCGGGAGTGAACCATACAGCAGTGCTTCGTCCAGCGAGGCCGGCGCTCGTTCGTCGAGCGACAGCGGGTCGAGCCGCATCGTCACCTGTCGGCCCGGCAGCAGGTTGATGTCGTGCCCGCGCCGCAGCTTGCGCGCCGACGATCCGGTCAGCAGAAAGCGTGCGTGTGCGCGGGCCAGCGCGTCGCCGCGCTCCGAGCGCCACCGATCGTGATACCGACCCGGGCCCGGGCTATCATTGGCGCGAACGATCAGACCAGGGAGGGCCTCGTGAGTCCAGTGAATCGCCGGGAGTTCCTGCATGGCGCCATGGGCGGCGCTGCCGTGTTCGCGCTCACCGATCCGCTCGAGACGCTTCGGGCCTCGGCAGATCAGGACGACGTCGTGGCGCGCATCGCGGCGCAGCACGACGCGACGGTGCAGATGCTGCGCGACTGGATCGCGCTGCCGTCGATCGCGGCGGAGAACCTCAATTACCCGCAGGGGCCCGAGTACATGGCGCGGCTCGCCCGCGAGGCGGGATTCCAGAAGGTCCAGGTCATTCCGACGGCCGGCAAGTCCGGCGTCTTCGCGACGCTCGATGCCGGGGCGGCGACGACCCTCGGCATCTACTTCATGTACGACGTGAAGCAGTTCGACCCAGCCGAGTGGAGCTCGCCACCGCTCGAGGGCCGGATCGTGGACAAGCCCGGCGTCGGGAAGGTCATGGTCGGGCGTGGCGCCACCAACACGAAGGGGCCGCAGGTGGCCCTGCTCGCGGCCCTGCACGCGTTCAAGGCGGCGGGTCGCAGGCTGCCGATCAACCTCGTTCTTGTCTGCGAGGGGGAGGAGGAGATCGGCTCACCAAATTTCTCCCAGATCGTGTTCACGCCCGAAGTCGAAGCGGCGCTGCGGAAATGCGTCGGCGTCATCATCCCGCTCGGCAACCAGGACCTCGAGGGCGGCGTGCAGGTGAATCTCGGCGCCAAGGGCATCGTCGAGCTCGAGCTGGTGTCCACGGGGGAGAAGTGGGGACGCGGGCCCCGCAAGGACGTGCACTCGAGCCTCGCCGCGCAGATCGACAGCCCGGCCTGGCACCTGGTGCAGGCGTTGAACACCCTGGTGCAGGCGGATGGCCACACACCGGCCGTCGAGGGCTTCTTCGACAAGGTGCGGCCCCTCAGCCCCGAACTGAAGAAGATCCTGCAGGAGGCAGTCCCGCGGCGCAGCGAGGCCATGGCGAAGAAGGGGCTCGGCGTCGAGCGCTGGATCGAGGACGAGCCGTGGCCGCAGTCGCTCGAACGGCTCGTGTCGCAGCCGACCATCAACATCGAGGGCCTGGTGGGCGGCTACACCGGGCCCGGCGGGAAGACGATTCTCCCGCACCGCGCGGTGGCCAAGATCGACATGCGGCTCGTGCCCGACATGACCGCGAAGGGCACGCTCGCGTTGTTCGAGGCCCATCTGGCCAAGCGCGGCTTCGGCGACATCGAGGTCAACATGACGGGCGGCTACGACCCGACCCAGACGGCGCCGGACTCGAAGCTCGTGAAGGGCATGCTGGCGGCCTATCGGGCATCGGGGGTCGACCCCGTGCTGTGGCCGCGCCTGGCGGGCTCGTGGCCTGGAGTCACCTTCACGGGGGCGCCGCTGAATCTGCCGGCCGGCCAGTTCGGCCTCGGGCACGGGGCAGGCGCGCACGCCCCGGACGAATACTGGCTGATCGAGTCCGCCAATCCCAGGGTTGCGGGGATGGACGGCGCTGTGCAGTCGTTTGTCAGCCTGTTCTACGCGCTGGCGTAGCCGTCACTCGCGGCCAGCCACTCCCTCGTCGGCCACCGCGTGGCCCGCGCCGTGTCGGGCCGCAGCGATCGCGGCGACGAACAGGCCGCCGATCAGGGCAAAGGCGACGATGCCGAACATCTGGACCCAGTCCGTGATCTGCACGGGTGTGGCCACCAGACGGGCGGCGGCCGTGAAGTCGAAGCCCTGATCGGGCGTGTCGCGCATGGCCTTGAGCGCCGCGAGCAGCGCGGTCAGCAGGAAGGCGATCGCGCCAGACACGACCGCCCCCAGCCCGCCCCTGGCGGCCAGTTGTGTGCCGGTCAACGGCGCCCTGGCCGCCACCTCCTCGACGGTGAACGCCGGCTCGCGCACCCCGATCGGCACGAAGCGGTGGAGCATCACGAGCCCCGGAATTCCCAGCACCATCGTCGACAGGAAGAACGCCGACCAGCCGATCGCATCCACGACGAAGCCTGTGACGGGACCCGCCAGGAGACGAGGCAGGGCGAACAGGCTCGAGAACAACGCGTACTGGGTGGCCGAGAACCGCTTCTGGGTCATGCGCAGCAGGAGCACCGAGAAGGCGCCGGTTCCCAGACCGGACGTGAAGAGCTCGAAGCTCGTGGCCGCGTACATCAGCGGCAGGTTCGGGCCGTCCGCCCGTGACAGGAGGAAGTAGCCCAGGTTCGAGAAGATCTGCAGCCCACCAAAGATCCAGAGCGAGTGCCCGAGCCCGGTCAACGTGGTGACCCACCCGCCGAGGAACGCACCGGCGATCGTGGCGACCATGCCGACGGTGGCGAGCGCGATGCCGCGATGATCCGCGTTGTAGCCCATGTCGATCAGGAACGGGCGGGTGAGGGCCTGGGCGAGCTGGTCGGCGAACTTGTACAGCAGCACGAACGCGAGGATCTCGAGCGCCCGATGCCGCGCCAGGAAGCCCAGGAATGGGTGCCACACCGCATCCCGCAGGCTCTTCGGCGCGGGTGTCGCCTCCTCGGGTTCGGGGGCCTTCCACGTGAGCACGAGCATCGGCACGTAGACGAGGGCCAGCAGCACGTTGACGGCCGGCCACCCGAGGCGCCCGGCCGCCGTGATCGCGGCGCCGCCCGACACGACCATCGCGGCCCGGTAGAGCGCGATGCGGGCCCCGACCGCTGCGCCCTGTTCTTCCTTGCGCAGGACCTCGACCGCGTAGGCGTCGATCGCGATGTCCTGTGACGCTGAGGCGAGCGCAATCGCGAGCGCAAGTGCGCCCACGACCCAGATGGCGTCCGGGTGCCGGCCGACGCCGGCGAGCAGCAGGCCAAGCCCTGCCAGCGCGATCTGCGTGATGGCCATCCACCCGCGACGACGCCCCCAGAACGGGGGTACGTAGCGATCCATCAGCGGCGACCACACGACCTTGAAGGCCCACGGTGCCTGCGCGAGGGTGAACAGGCCGACGACGCGGATGTCCACCCCGATGTCGCGCATCCAGTCCGGGATCGAGTACCAGACGAGGCCGAGCGGCAGGCCCGAGGAGAACGACAGCAGCGCCACCGCGGCGGTTCTCCAGGAGCGCAGGGCCTGGAGGAGGTTTGCGAACGCGCCCGGGTGTTGGAGCGCCGGCTCTTTCGGGGCCGGCGATGCAGAAGGGGAGTTCACCGCGAGGAGTTTACACCGCTGTCCGGATCGCGGGTCCCTGGCTCAGTCCGTGAACCTGGGGGCGCGCTTCTCCATGGCCGCTGCCATGGCCTCGCGCAGGTCGGCCGACAGCAGCATCGCCGCATTCCACGTCGCCACGCGGTCGAGCCCGTCGGCGACCGAGTGATCGCGCGCGTAGTTCAGCATCTCCTTCACGCCACGAATCGCGAGCGGCGAGCGGCTCGCGATGGTGCCCGCGATCTCCCGCACGCCCGTGGCGAGCGCCTGCGGGGTGACGAAGACGCGGGTCACGAACCCCATCGCGTGTGCCTCGGCGCTGCCGACCTTCCGGCCCGTGTAGGCCAGTTCGCGGGCCATGCCTGGCGCCACGAGCCTCGGCAGGCGCTGCAGCGTGCCGACATCCGCGGTCATGCCCAGTTCGATCTCCTTTACCTGGAATACCGCGTCCGTAGAGCAGTACCGCACGTCTGCGCAGCAGACGAGATCGACCCCCCCGCCAATGCACGCGCCGTGGATCGCCGCGAGCACGGGCTTGCGACACCGCTCGAGGCTCGTGAGCGTGTCCTGCAGGTCGAGGATGAGCCGCCGCAGCTTCTCGCGCATCCGGCCCTCGCACGGGTCCTGGACCTCGCTGCCCACGCTGGCCAGCAGGCTCAAGTCGATGCCGGCCGTGAAGTGCGCACCCTCGCCGCTCAGGATCGCCACGCGGGCTTCCGGGGTCGCATCGACCCAGGTGAACGCCTGCCGGATCTCCTTCCACATGGCGCGGTTCATCGCGTTGGCCTTATCGGGTCGGTTCAGCCGGATGTGCGCGATGCCGGCGTCGAGCGTGACGGCCAGGGATTGAAAGGTCATGAGTGCCTCCCGCGGGACCGGTGACGCGATAGGATACCGCCCGGAGGCTACGCCATGCCCGCCCTGCGCTTCGCCGCCCGGCTGCTCGTGGTGATCTCGTGCGCTGCGGCGCCGTCCCCCGCGTCGACCCAGGGTCCGCCCTCGACCGCATCGGCCTTCGACGTCCGCGCGCACTACGACAAGCGCGAGGTGCTCATTCCCATGCGGGACGGTGTGCGGTTGTTCACGATCGTCTATACGCCGACGCGCACCGCCGCGCGATACCCGATCCTGCTGACCCGCACCGCGTACGGCATTCCGCCCTACGGCCCCGACGCGTTCCGGGCGACGCTGGGTCCCAGCCCCGCCTTCGCGGAAGAGGGCTACATCGTCGTCTACCAGGACATCCGCGGGAAGTGGAAATCCGAGGGTGAGTTCATCCACCACCGGCCGGTCGCGAAGTCCTCAGGGCTGCCGAACGAGAGCACCGACACGTATGACACCATCGAGTGGCTGCTGAGGAACATCCCGAACCACAACGGTCGCGTCGGGCAGTGGGGGATTTCCTGGGCGGGGTGGCAGGTGTCGATGGGGATGATCGACGCGCACCCGGCCATCCGCGCCTCTTCGCCGCAGGCCCCGCCACAGGACCAGTTCCTCGGCGACGACTACCACTCGGGCGGCGCGTTCCAGCTCGCATACGGCTTCAGCTGGATGTCCACCAACGCCCGTGCGCGCACCGGGCCCAACGAGGCCGACGCCAGGCCCTTTGAGTACCCCACGCCGGACGGCTACCGCTTCTTCCTCGACCTCGGCGCCGCCGCCAACGCCCGGCGCTACTTTGCCGACACGGTGCCCACGTGGAACGACTTCATGCAGCATGGGACCTACGACGAATACTGGCAGGCCCGCAATGTGCCGAAGGACCTCGTCAACGTCACGCACCCGGTCCTGATCGTCGCCGGCTGGCAGGACGCGGAGGATTTCTACGGGCCGTTCCGCATGTACCGCGCGATCGAGGAGAAGAACCCCGGCAACCGCAGTACGATCGTCGTCGGGCCGTGGGTGCATGGGGGGTGGGCGCGCGGCGACGGTGAGTCGCTCGGCGCGATCGACTTCGGCTCGAAGACGGGCGAGTTCTACCGCACGCGCGTCGAGTTGCCCTTCTTCAACGCGCACCTGAAGGACAAGGGAACGGCGGACCTGGCCGAGGCGCTGATGTTCGAGACGGGGGGCAACCGGTGGCGCCGTTGCGACGCGTGGCCGCCGGCCGGGGTCGAGTCGCGCCGGCTCTACCTGCGGGAAGAGGGTCGACTCTCGTTCGATCCGCCGGCCGCCCGGGGCGAGACTGCCGACACCTACGTCAGCGACCCGCGCAAGCCGGTGCCTTACACGGCCGAAATCACACCGCGCGAGGGCCGGCTGTGGGTGGTCGAGGACCAGCGGTTCGTGTCGAGCCGGCCCGACGTGCTGGTCTACGAGTCCGAACCGCTGGCAGAAGACCTCACCGTCGCTGGACCTCTCGAGGTGACCCTGCACGCCTCCACGACCGGGACCGATGCGGACTGGGTGGTGAAGCTGATCGACGTGTTCCCGGACCACACGCCGGACCCGTCACCGAGTCCTACCGGCGCGCGACTCGGCGGCTACCAGATGCTGCTCGCGGGCGACATCCTGCGTGGGAAGTTCCGGGACAGCTTCAGCCACCCGTCGCCGCTGGTCCCGGGCCAGGTCACGCGGCTTGCTTTCGAGCTTGGTGACCGCTTCCACACGTTCCGCAAGGGGCACCGCCTGATGGTGCATGTGCAGAGCTCGTGGTTCCCGATGTTCGACCGCAACCCGCAGACCTTCGTGGACATCTACCATGCGGAGCCGTCGGACTACCGGACTGCCACGATGAGGGTGTTGCGCTCGGCCGATTCGCCGTCATATCTGGAACTGCCCGTGCTGGCGAGCGGTTGCCCCGCAGTGCCGAAGTAGGAGCATCGACGGTCTCGGCGTCGAAAGGAGCTGGAAGATGGGTCGAACGGCTGTAATCGCAGGCGTGGTGGCGGCCGCAATGACGGGTGCGTCCGTGGTCCGTGCTGCACAGGACCCGCCCGTGTTCACCGTGGGCACGGCCAAGGCCGCACGCGGGCAGACCGCCACGGGCAGCATCGACGTGCCGGCCGGCGCCGACGCCGCACTGTCGATTCCCGTCGCGGTCGTGCACGGCGCGAAGCCCGGGCCGGTCCTCGCGCTCGTCGCGGGCGCGCACGGCACGGAGTACGCGTCGATCATCGCGCTGCAGCAGCTCGTGGGGCGCCTCGACGCGGCCTCGCTCTCCGGCACGGTCATCATCGTGCCGCTGATCAACGTCCCCTCGTTCGAGCGCATCGTCCCGCACCTCAACCCGGTGGACGGCAAGAACATGAACCGGATATACCCCGGACGCATGGACGGCACACAGACGGATCGGGCGTCGTTTCTGATCACCAGGCACGTCGTCGAGCCGAGCGACCACCTGATCGACTTCCACGGCGGCGACCTCGTCGAGAGCCTGCGGCCGTCGCCGGACTGGTCGCGAGCGGGTCGCGCCGC
>CAYLZN010000119.1:9398-14835 GCA_964387935.1 uncultured Vicinamibacteraceae bacterium
GGACGCCGTCTCGCGCGACATGGCCCTCGCGTTCGGCCTCGATCACATCGTCATCTCGACGGATCGACCCACGGATCCCGCGGCGTCGCGCTACCTCGAGAACACCGCGACGACCAGGGGCAAGCCGTCCATCACGGTCGAAGCCGGATATGCGGGCACGGTCGATCCGGCAGACGTCGGGGCGCTGGTGGACGGCAGCCTCGGCGTGATGCGCTCGCTGGAGATGCTGCCCGGGAAAGTAACGGCGGTCGAGAGCCCGGTGTGGCTCGAGCGGCTGGCGACCGCCGCGGCGGAGCAGGGCGGCGTGTTCCACCCGGCCGTGACGCGCGGCAGCTACGTGTCGCGGGGGACAATCCTCGGTCGTGTCACCGATTACCTCGGACGCGCCGTCACCGACGTGCGCGCGCCCGAGGCCGGCGTGGTGCTCTATGTCCGTGCCGTGCCCTCGCTGGTCAAGGGTGACACCGTCGCCAGCATCGGAGTGGTCGGCAAGGCGCCGTAGCGGCGATGCCCTCGTGACGCCACCAGCGCCTCGCTAGCGGAACGGCACGGCCAGCGTGGCGCGCCCGGCGGCCCAGGGCTGCACGGGACCCCTGTCGAGCGGGGCGTCGTTGTAGATGGCCCCCTCGACGACGATTGGAACCGGAGCGGGACCGAGACTCTCGACATCCACGCCGAATCGTGTGCCTGCGGCCAGGCGCTCCCGGACCCAACTCGCCTGGTACTCCCACGGTTCGTCGGCCACGCTGATGTTGCGCCGCGCGAACGGCGCCACGGTGACGGTTTCCTCCGCCGTGCCCCCGCCGTCCAGCAGCAGCGTGACCCTCACGGATGCGGGCAGCGGGGTGGGATTGGCCAGCAGCACGTAGGTGGCCGAGGCACCGCTCCCGCCGACCTCGCCATCCGCCAGTACCCACCGCGTCGCGGTTCCCGTCACGCCGAGCGAGGCGTGCGCACCGTGCCACGTGGCAGCGGTCGGCCCCGGCCACCACATCGCGCGCTCGGCCACCAGGGGCACGCCCTCGACGGAGCGGATCGTCGCACCCACGGCCGTCGACGAGGCGAAGCGGGGATCCTCCTGGTCCACCCAGATCGTCAGGCGATGCCTCGCGAGCACGACGTGCGTCCTGACGATGGTCGTGCCGTCGGAAACCAGGTAGCGCACCTCGATGGGCGCGTCGCGGTCGCCCGGGTTCGCCGCGAGCAGGAAGAGATCGAAGTACTCCCCCGTGGCGCCTTCGGCGAAGAACCACTCTGTCGAGAGCGCCGTGGCGCCCGCGCTTTCATGACCCGCCTCGAACGCCCGGCCCGGCGAGTCCAGGTACATCGCGCGCTCGACGATGATCGGCGTGGCGGGATCCGAGCGTGCGACGAGCCCCACCTCGGCCTGCGCCAGCTCTGGAAGCTGATTGGCCCACACGGTCAGACGGGTGAGTGCCGGGAGCTGATACGTGCGCTCGATGGGCGGCCGGCCGTCAGCCGGGAGCCACGACATGGTCACGTCAGCCGCCTCGGTGTTCGGATTCTGCAGCAGGTAGAACAGCTGGAACCCGAACGTTGTCGCGCCCTCGGCGAAGTACCAGGTCGGGGCGGGCGCCTCGATGGCCTGCTGCGCGTGGCTCCCGTAACGCAGGCCGTTCCAGGTCATGCTCCGTCCGACGGCCACCGGGTGGTCCGATTCGACGACCGTGGAGAACTCGGCGACCGACAGGGCCGGAACGTCGTTCAGCGAGACCACGCGCGAGGCGTTCGGCGCGACGTGCACCTGCTCGCTGCCGACCACACCACCTGCGGCCAGGAACCGCAGCGAGACTGCCGCGCTCTCGACCGGGTCGGGGTTGACCAGCGTGACCGTCGTCGTGAAGAACGGCTGCGTCGCGCCTTCGGCCAGGTAGGCCTTCGAAGTGCCGCGAGGATGCGTGCGAGCGGAGTACTCGTCCGCGTTGGTAGCGCCGTCGTTGTCGGGATCGGCCGCCGCGTCGTCGACGGCTGGGTCGAGCCCGACAGCGAGTTCCCAGGACGTGGGCATGCCGTCCGCGTCGGCGTCCGGCCCGACATCGATGCGCGCGAAGAACGCGTCCGAGGTGCCGCGCAGTGCTGGTTGAATCGGATTGAGCATCGGCGGCGCGGGCGCCGTGACGCCGCCGACCATCCAGATGTCGTTGGTCGCCGACACGGCAAGTTCCGACCCGGCGCCGTTGACGTTCTGCGCGGCCAGCAGCGAGCGACCGTCCGCGCTCAGGACGTCCACGGCGGTGACCGCGGCAGCCTGCCTGGTGCGAAGGCCGTACACCAGCGTCGAGACGGTCGGGTGAACCCCGATCATCCCCTCTCCCTGCATTCCCCGATCGGGGACGCCGTCGGCCAGCCGCAAGGTCCTCCCGCCGTCCTCGCTGCGGAAGTAGGCCTCAGGTGTTCCGACGAACACGACGTCGGCGTCACCGGGAGCGGCAGCCACGCCCCCGGCGCCTCTGGCCGGTATGGCGACCAGCTCCCACCACCCGCCTGAATCCCCGGAGCGAAAGAGCCCACCCTGGGCCGTCACGTACATCGTCGACGGATGGCTGGGAGAGACCGACAGGTACAGCGGGTCGGGCATCAGTCCCTCGCTGCGACGCGCCCAGCTCAGGCCGTCGTTGCTGCTGACGTAGATCCCCGACGGCAGAAGGGCGTAGAGCTGGCCCGGCCGGAATGGGCGGACCAGGTCCGGCTGAACCACGATTTGCACCGGGTACTCCGTGCGCGGAAGGCCGAGGTCACGGGCCTCCCACGTGCGACCCTCGTCCGTGCTGCGACAGAGAACAGGAGAGGTGCCGTCGGGAGGCCGCCACGAGTCGACCCAGCCGCCGACGTACAAGGCCACCGGGGTTCCGTGGTCGATGGCCAGGGCTCCCACGCCGCATGGACCGGGCCGGCCCAGGAACTCCCACGTCCGGCCGCCATCGACGCTCTTGTGTACGTTGGAGCCGTCGGTGGCGAACACCTTGTCCCGATCGAACGGGTGCGTCACGATGCGATAGAAGTAGTCACGCAGCAGCTCCCAATGGGCGCCGTAGTCGCGGCTGACGAACCCGCCTCCCTTCCAGGCCGCGTACATCACCGCCGGATCGAATGGGTCGAAGGCGAAGGACGCGCCGTACTTTGGCGCATACGCCCGTGGCGCTACGTGGGGGGCCTGGGCCAGGTCGAACGAACGGGCCCCGTCCTCGCTTCGGAAAATGCCCGTCGTGTAGCCGCCCCACCCTGACCCTCGTTGCAGAACGACGTTGCCGCCCGCGTCGACGGCCAGGCTCGCGGGGGGCCGGGGCTCGTAGTAGGTCGCCCACCGCGGCGCGGAGCTCAATGGCGCGATGCGCGCAACGAAGCCCACTTGCCACTCGTTCTTGACCGTATCGTACGCGCCGGGCGTCGCCAGGTCTGGCGAATCGGTCATGCCGGCTACGACGATGTCGCCACCCGGCGCCAGCGTGACCGCCGTCGGGTGTTCGTAGCCGGATCCACCTAGCCGGGTCGAGTAGTCGACCGCCGTGCCGGCGACGTCGATGATGGCGACGACAACGTTCCCGCTGTGAATGCCCGCCACGTACGCGCGACCTGCGGCGTCCGCGGTCACGGTCCGGATCTCGATGGCCAGGGCCGTGGAGAGCAGGAGTGTGCTCCCCGTCGCGCTGACCTTCGCCACGAAGCCGCCGAAGCCCACCGACGGTGGCCAGGAGACGAGGGAGCCGACGTAAGGGAAGTCTCCCGATGCAGTGATGCCAGCGACCCAGACGTGTGCGCTCCCGTCGAGGGCGATGGCCTTGACGGCGTCCTCATCGGTGCCTCCCAGAAAGGTGCTCCACGTGATCGCGCCCGCCATCGGATCGATCTTCGTGAGGAAGCCGTCACGGCCTCCGCCGTGCATGGACTGGAAGGCGTTTCGCGTGGGGTAGTCCGCGGAGGTGGTCGTCCCGGTGATGTAGACGTTGCCCGCCTGATCGACCGCGAGATCGGCGACCTCGTCTGCGCCGCTGCCGCCGATCACCGCGGAGAAGAGGAGGCGCGATCCATCCCGTGCGATCTTCGCGATGAAGATGTCGCAGCCCCCAGGGACGGGGCGCAGGTCCACCGTCCACGGGAACTCCTTGCCGCAGGTGCTGCCGGCGAGGACGAGGTGCCCTGCCGGGTCGGTGGCGGCCGCCATAGCGGCGTCTTCACCGTCTCCGCCTAGAAGGCTCTGGACCGTGACGACGAGCCCCTGGTCGTACGGAGGCGCACCGGGCTGTGCCAGTGCGGCGGAAGCCACGGCGAGGAACGCGAGCGCCACCCTGATGCTGAATGACCGAGGCATGACCGCCTCCGCCGAGGGGCTCGAGATCACGTGCTGAATCGAGGCTACGCTCGCCCGTGGGCCGCGTCAACGGCGGGAGCGGTCAGCCCATTCCGGGACGCATGAGGACGTCGAGGGCAGCGTCAGCGCCAGTGCGCCGCCGCTGCCCAGCAGGAGGGCCAGTCCGATCAACGCCGCGTCGAAGGTGCCCGTCGCGTCTCGTGCGGCGCCCACGGCAAACGGTCCCACGAACCCTCCCACGTTGCCGATCGAATTGACCAGCGCGATGCCCCCGGCGGCTGCCGTGCCGCGGAGGAAGGACGTCGGCAGCGTCCAGAACGGCCCGAGCGACGCCCAGATTCCCGTCGCGGCGACGGTCAGCGCGAGCAGCGAGAGCACCGGTGTCGCGACACGGCTGGCGAGAACGAAACCGATGGCCGCCATCCACAAGGGCAGCACCACGTGCCACACCCGTTCGCCGGTGCGATCGGAGTGCGCGGCCACGGCGACCATGGCTATGGCCGCGAGCGCGTAGGGCAGTGCCGTGAGCGCCCCGATGCGGGCATCGCTCCACGCGGACTGCCCGCGCAGGATCTGCGGCAGCCAGAAGCTCACGCCGTACAGGCCGATCACGGTGCAGAAGTAGACGGCGCTGACGACCCACACGCGGCCGCTTCGCACGGCGTCCGCCAGCCGGGTGTGTCGAGAGGCACCCGCAGCCGAACGGTCGCGTTCGAGGTGGGCGACGAGCGCCTCGCGTTCAGGCGCCGACAGCCAGCTCGCCTGCCCTGGGCCGTCGGGCAGCACTCGAAGCACCATGACGCCGAGCAGCACCGCCGGGAGTCCTTCGAGCAGGAAGAGCCATTGCCAGCCGGCGAGTCCCCAAAGACCGTCCATCGAGAGCAGGAGGCCGGAGAGCGGTCCACCGATGACGCCCGCGAGCGCTGTGGCGGTCATGAACCACGCGACGGCCCGCGCGCGCTCGGCGGCGGGAAACCAATACGTGAGATAGAGGATGACGCCAGGAAAGAACCCGGCCTCGCCGACCCCGAGCAGGAAGCGCAGGACGTAGAAGCTGACCGGCCCGCGCGCCCAGACCATGGCCACCGAGATCACGCCCCAGCTGAT